>NZ_JBEXQK010000012.1:0-147148 GCF_040612535.1 Streptomyces sp. NPDC006368 | reverse complement strand
AAAGGAACCTCAATCTCCATCACTGGAGACCGGGGTATCAACATATCTGGCGTTGATTTTTGGCACGCTGTTGAGTTCTCAAGGAACGGACGCTTTCTTTGTACTCACCCTCTCGGGCTTTCCTCCGGGCGCTTCCCTTCGGTATTTCGTGTTTCCAGCTTAGCAGATCCGTTTTCCGTTTCCGCCACCCGCTGGAGCGGGCTGCCGGGCAGTTCTCCGCTTTCGCGTTTCCCTTTCCGGCGATTCCGACTTTATCAGAACCATTTCCGCCGACCTAATCGGCTTCGTGATTCGAATCTGAATCGGAGTGACTCCCCCGGAAATCGCATTTCCGAGCGGAGCGAGATGAACCCTAGTGGTTGCGCTTGAACATGTCCAGTTCCAGGCAACCGTTTAAATCTACCTCCCCACGCGTCCTGTGTCAACAGTCCGGTGGGCGAAGAGGAGACTAGCAGGTCGTGGACGCCGGATGCACATCAGGCCGCGGTGGGGAGCTCGGCGCTGCGTTCGGACGTGTCCAGGTCTCCCATGTCGCCCGCCCTGGCCGCGCGGCCGCCGAGGACGTACACGTACGTCAGAAAGGCCAGCTCGGCGGCGATGCCGATGGCGATGCGGGCCCAGGTCGGGAGACCGGAGGGCGTGACGAAGCCCTCGATCACGCCGGACACGAAGAGGACCAGGGCCAGGCCGAGGGCCATGCCGATCGCCGCGCGGCCCTGTTGCGCCAGCGCCGTACGCCGGGACCGGGGGCCGGGATCGATGACGGTCCAGCCGAGGCGCAGGCCCGTGCCGGCCGCGACGAAGACCGCCGTGAGTTCGAGCAGGCCGTGCGGGAGAACCAGGCCCAGGAAGGTGTCGAGGCGGCCGGCCGAGGACATCAGGCCGATGCCGACGCCGAGGTTCAGCATGTTGAGGAAGAGGATCCAGAGCACCGGGACGCAGAGGAACGCCCCCAGGACCAGGCACATGGCCGCGGCTTGGGCGTTGTTCGTCCAGACCTGGGCGGCGAAGGAAGCGGCCGGGTGGCTGGAGTAGTACGTCTCGTACTCACCGCCGGGGCGCGTCATCTCGCGCAGTTCGTCGGGGGCGGCGATGGCCGACTGGACTTCGGGATGGGTACCGATCCACCAGCCGATGAGCGCGGCGAGAAGGGTGGACAGGACCGCTGTCGGGATCCACCAGTGCCGGGAGCGGTAGACCGCTGCGGGGAAGCCCGCGACGAGGAAGCGGACGACGTCGCGCCAGGAGGCGCGGCGGGTGCCGGTGACGGTGGCGCGGGCGCGGGCCACGAGCTGGGTGAGCCGGGCCGTGAGCTGCGGGTCGGGGGCGCTGGACTGGATCAGGGAGAGGTGGGTGGCGGTGCGCTGGTAGAGAGCGACGAGTTCATCGACCTCGGCGCCGGTGAGGTGGTTGCCGCGGCGCAGGAGGTGGTCCAGGCGGTCCCACTCGGCGCGGTGGGCGGTCACGTAGACGTCGAGGTCCATGATCGGCTGCTGCTCCAGGCACTGGGTGCGTACGGGTCGTACTACTGCGGCGCGCTGATGGTCAGCTTGGCAGACTGGGGTTCGAAGGGGTCGGGGAAGGTCGGAGAAGGGTGGGTGGGCGCCGTGAGTGGGGTTGTGACGGGCGATGCCGTTGTACTCGGGCTGCAGCCCGCCCGGCTGCCGAGCAGGGCGCTCGCTCTGCTGATCGATCTGGTCGTGGTGTGGGCGGCCTATCTGCTCATATCCATAGGGCTGGCGGTCGCGACCGCGTCGCTGGACGAGGCGGCTGTCATGGCGGTGTCGATCGCGACGTTCCTGCTGGTGCTGGTGGGGGCGCCGATCGCGGTGGAAACGCTGACGCATGGGCGTTCGCTGGGGAAGCTGGCCTGCGGGCTTCGGGTGGTGCGGGACGACGGGGGGCCGATCCGGTTCCGGCACGCGTTGGTGCGCGGAGCCATGGGGGTGGTGGAGATCCTGATGTCGTTCGGGGTCATCGCGTGCATCGCCTCGCTCGTGTCAGCGCGGGGGCGACGGATCGGGGATGTCTTCGCCGGGACGCTGGTGGTGCGGGAGCGGGTGTCCGCGGCGCGGACGATGGCCGTGCCTCCGCCGCCGCCCTGGCTGGTGGGGCGGTTCTCCCAGCTCGATCTGTCGGCGGTGCCGGACGACCTGTGGCTGGCGATACGGCAGTACCTGACGCGGATGCGGCAGCTCGACCCGCGGGTGGGGCGTGAGCTGGCGGAGCGGCTCGCGGACGATCTGGTGGCGAGGACGGGGACGCCGCCGCCTCCGGGGGTGCCGGCGGCCGAGTATCTGGCAGGGGTGGTGAACGAGCGGCAGGCGCGGGAGGCGCGGCGGGCGTTCGCACCAGGGACAGCGGATGCCGTACCGGTTGCCGGTGGTGCCGGGGGTGTTCATGGTGCCGGGGTGGCCGCGGGGGTTCCCGGGGCTGGTGTGGCCCCGGGGAGCGGTCACGGTGGCGCGGGGAGTGCCGGGGGCGGTGTGGGCGCTGATGCGGGGGCCCGGCCGGGTGAGGCGCACGTGGCGGGTGGTGGGCGGGAGGGCCGGGCGACGGGGTTCGCGCCGCCGGCGTAGGGCGTCAGACGAAGACCGACGGCGGGGTTTCGAGGTCTTCGAGCTCGATGCCGGGAGCCGCGAGGACCACGTCACCGGCGATGTGGACCGTGTGCTGTTCGCCCGTGTCGAGGGCGCTGACCTGGTATTCGTCCACGGTCAGGGGGCCGTTGTCAGTGGTGTGCGCTTCACTCTTCACCAGGGCCCACGACTGGTCGACGGTGAGGGGGGCGAGGACCGGGTCCGTGAACGCCACGAGGCGAACGCGGGTCGCGGGGGAAGCGGGGGTGAGGCGCAGAAGTCGTGAGATGGCGATGAGGAACGCCGGTGAGGTGCCGGTGAAGGCATGGGCGCGCACATTGCCTTCGGTGGCGTACGTGCCGGTGGGGTCGGTGCGGACCCAGGTGACGCCTTCGAGGGCGGCGCCGCGTACCTGCCAGCTCGCGGCGTGCAGTTCGAGGCGGATGGGGCGGCCGAGGTCGTCGATGGCGAGGTCGACGGAGCCGGCGTGGTCGCCGGAGGGGGTGGTGCGCTGGGAGACGTAGCGCCAGCCGGAAGGGCCGGGGGCGCAGTGGAAGTGTTCGTCGCCGAGGGGGGTGCGATCGTGCGGATCATGGAGCGAATAACGGCCGCGGGGCATGGGTCCTCGGGTCCTCGGGGTCGGCTGTAGAGACGGGGTACGGGGCAGGCCCCCGACACGGGGGTGCGGGGGCCTGCCTGGTGCCTGTTCTCTGTGCTGCTGCTCGCTGCCCGCCTGTCGCTTCCGGCGTGCGTCGGTGCACGGACGCCGTCGGCGGCGATGGGCGGGTCAGTAGCGGTAGTGGTCCGGCTTGAACGGGCCGTCGACCTCGACACCGATGTACGCGGCCTGCTCGGGGCGGAGCTTGGTGAGCTTCACGCCGAGCGCGTCGAGGTGGAGGCGGGCGACCTTCTCGTCGAGGTGCTTGGGCAGCACGTAGACGTCGGTCGGGTACTCCTCGGGCTTCGTGAACAGCTCGATCTGGGCCAGGGTCTGGTCCGCGAAGCTGTTGGACATCACGAAGGACGGGTGGCCGGTGGCGTTGCCCAGGTTCAGCAGGCGGCCCTCGGACAGCACGATGATCTTCTTGCCGTCGGGGAAGGTCCAGGTGTGGACCTGGGGCTTGACCTCGTCCTTGACGATGCCGGGGATCTTCGCCAGGCCGGCCATGTCGATCTCGTTGTCGAAGTGGCCGATGTTTCCGACGATCGCCTGGTGCTTCATCTTGGCCATGTCCGAGGCCATGATGATGTCCTTGTTGCCGGTGGTGGTGATGAAGATGTCCGCCTGGCCGACGACCTCGTCGAGGGTCGTGACCTGGTAGCCGTCCATCGCCGCCTGCAGGGCGCAGATCGGGTCGATCTCGGTGATGATCACACGGGCGCCCTGGCCGCGCAGGGACTCCGCGCAGCCCTTGCCGACGTCGCCGTAGCCGCAGACGACCGCGACCTTGCCGCCGATGAGGACGTCGGTGGCGCGGTTGATGCCGTCGATGAGCGAGTGGCGGCAGCCGTACTTGTTGTCGAACTTCGACTTGGTGACCGCGTCGTTGACGTTGATCGCCGGGAAGAGCAGGGTGCCGTCGCGGTGCATCTCGTAGAGACGGTGGACGCCGGTCGTGGTCTCCTCCGTGACGCCACGGATCTCGGAGGCGAGCCGGGTCCACTTCTGCGGGTTCTCGGTGAGGGTGCGGTTCAGCAGGCGGAGGATGTGGCTGTACTCCTCGCTGTCCGCGGTCGACGGGTCCGGGGCCTCGCCGGCCTTCTCGAACTCGACGCCCTTGTGGACGAGGAGGGTGGCGTCACCGCCGTCGTCCAGGATCATGTTCGGGCCGCCGGTCGGGGCGTCCGGCCAGGTCAGCGCCTGCTCGGTGCACCACCAGTACTCCTCCAGCGTCTCGCCCTTCCAGGCGAAGACCGGGACGCCCTGCGGGTTGTCCGGGGTGCCCTCCGGGCCGACCGCGATGGCGGCGGCTGCGTGGTCCTGGGTGGAGAAGATGTTGCAGGAGGCCCAGCGCACCTGCGCGCCCAGGGCGACCAGGGTCTCGATGAGTACGGCGGTCTGCACGGTCATGTGCAGGGAGCCGGTGATGCGGGCGCCGGCGAGCGGCTGGGCCTCGGCGTACTCCTTGCGGATCGCCATCAGGCCGGGCATCTCGTGCTCGGCGAGGGTGATCTCCTTGCGGCCGAACTCGGCCAGGGAGAGATCGGCGACCTTGAAGTCCTGTCGGTTGGCGACAGTCGTCATTTCGAGCTGCTCCTCGTGTTGGGTCGAGGGTGGGTACGGCTGGCTCCGCGAGTGGCGGACACAAGGATGCCCGGGCACTCGCAGTGCAGTCGTCGGAGGCCCTCTCTCCCTCGGCCGGTCCGTCGTGGACCGCCCGACCGCCATCAGCAGCGACGTCTGGCTCTGTCACGAATCTACACCGATCGGTCCTGCGTCCCACAAGTCCGCCCGGGGGGCGGATCCGGCCGTATCCGGCGGGAGCCGGCCGGGGTCCGGGGCGTGGGGCGCGGGGGACGGACGCCCTCTGGCGTGGGATGTCGTGGACGGTTGTCGCTCGACGCCGGGGGATGTCGCCGGGAGATCCGGAGCATGCGCGCGGGGCGGGTTCGCGCGTCCGGCGTGAGGAGAACCACGTACGGACCGCTCCGCGGGCGGGCGGCGGCCGTTGGCGCGGCCTGCGGGAGGGAGGGATCGAGAAGGCCCCCGGCGCGGGGCGGCGGGGGCCTTGACGGTGAGGGGTCAGTGGGTGGGGTCCGAGCCGCCCGGGGTCTTGGTGGGGCTGTTGGAGGCCGCCGCGGTGGCCTCGTTGTAGATGTCCGGCTCCAGGTAGATCACGCGGGCGATCGGCACGGCGGTGCGGATGCGCTCCTCGGCGGCGTCGATGGCGGCCGCGACCTCGGTGGCCGTGTCGTCGTGCTGGACGGCGATCTTCGCCGCGACCAGCAGCTCCTCGGGGCCGAGGTGGAGCGTACGCATGTGGATGATGCCGGTGACGGTGTCGTTGTCGACGAGCGCCTGCTCGATCTTCTTGACCTCGTCGATGCCGGCGGCCTCGCCGAGCAGCAGCGACTTGGTCTCGGCGGCCAGGATGATCGCGATGGCGATGAGCAGGACGCCGATGCAGAGGGTGCCGATGCCGTCCCAGACGCCGTTGCCCGTGGCCAGCGCCAGGCTGACGCCGACGAGCGCCAGGATCAGGCCGATGAGCGCGCCGAGGTCCTCCAGGAGGACGACCGGGAGCTCGGGGGCCTTGGCGCGCCGTACGAAGTCCTTCCAGGACAGGTTGCCGCGAACCTCGTTGGATTCCTTGATGGCCGTACGGAAGGAGAAGGACTCGGCGATGATCGCGAAGACGAGGACGCCGACCGGCCAGTACCAGGCCTCGATCCCGTGGGGGTGCTTGATCTTCTCGTAGCCCTCGTAGATGGCGAACATGCCACCGACGGAGAAGAGGACGATCGAGACGAGGAAGGCGTAGATGTAGCGCTCACGGCCGTAGCCGAAGGGGTGCTGGGGTGTGGCCTCGCGCTGGGCCTTCTTGCCGCCGACGAGCAGCAGGCCCTGGTTGCCGGAGTCGGCGAGCGAGTGGACGCTCTCCGCGAGCATCGAGGACGAACCACTGAAGAGGAACGCCACGAATTTGGCCACAGCGATCGCCAGATTGGCGACAAGCGCCGCCACGATCGCCTTGGTTCCGCCTGACGCGCTCATGCGTGCGGGTGTCCCTTCCTAGGTGCTGCCGGGGGGTGGTTCGTACGGCCGGACATTGTTGCAGCAGTGGAGACGGGCGGTGCGTCAGGCCACCACTGTGGCGCGGAAGACCGTGCCCGTACCGGACAGTTCTGCCTTTTCGCCCGCGGGAATGAAGACGGATTGCCCGGGCCCGAGGGGGATGTCGTTCGTGCGCGGGGTGCCCGCGGTCGCGAGGACGATCTGGGGGGTGTGGGCCGTGATGTCGACCGGTGCGGCGCCTTCGGGCCGTACGTAGCGGGAGAGTCGGAACTCGTCGATCGGCGTCTCGTAGACCTCTTCGCCGGAGGGGGATGCCTCGGGGCGCAGGATGCCGGGGTCGGTCGCCTCGAAGCGCACGACACGCAGGAGTTCCGGGACGTCGACGTGCTTGGGGGTCAGGCCGCAGCGCAGGACGTTGTCGGAGTTGGCCATGATCTCCACGCCGAGGCCTTCGAGGTACGCGTGCGGGACGCCGGCGCCGAGGTGGAGCGCCTCGCCGGGCTGGAGCCGGACGTGGTTGAGCAGCATGGCGGCGAGGACGCCCGGGTCGCCGGGGAAGTGGTGCGCGAGGACCGCGTACGGGGCGTGGGCGCCGCCGAGGCGCTCGCAGGCAGTCGCGGCTTCGGTGACGGTGGCCGCCATGTCGGCGCGGTCGGCGGACAGGACGGCCGTCAGGACCTCACGCAGCGCGGCGTCCTCCGGGTGGGCGTGGAGGAGGTCGACGTACGGCTTGAGGGAGTCGATGTCGAGCGCGGCGAGCAGCTCGGCGGTCCGGTCGGGCGCGCGGAAGCCGCAGAAGCCCTCGAAGGGGGTGAGGGCGCAGATGAGTTCGGGCTTGTGGTTGGCGTCCTTGTAATTGCGGTGCGGCGCGTCGATGGGGATGGAGGCGCGTTCTTCGGCGGCGTAACCCTCCTGCGCCTGGGCGAGGTTGGGGTGGACCTGGAGGGAGAGGGGCGCGCCGGCCGCGAGGAGCTTGAGGAGGAAGGGGAGACGGGGGCCGAACTTCGCGACGGCGGCCCGGCCGAGTTCCCTGCCCGGGTCGGCCTCGATGAGCGCGGAGAGGGGCTGTTCGGTGCCGGCACGGGTGACGCGGGAGGGCGCGCCCGGGTGGGCGCCCATCCACATCTCGGCCTGGGGCTCGCCGGTGGGGGCGGTGCCGAGCAGGTGCGGGATGGCCGTCGTGGAGCCCCAGGCGTAGGGGCGGACGGTGTTGGAGAGGCGGTCCATTTCGTTCGCTTTTCTGGTGGGTGGGGGGTGCGGGCCCCGGTGCTCCGGGGAGCGGCCGGGCCCGGGGTGGGTCAGGCGTCGGCGCCCGTTGCCAGAGCCAGGTAGACGGCCGCGAAGTCCGTCACCGCGAGCAGTTCGGCGAGGGCCTCCAGCTCGGTGCCCTCTTGCGGTTCGAGCTCGCTGATGGCCGTGTCGTGGCTGAGGGCGAGTTCGCGGGCGGCGGGGGCTGCGGTCAGGCCGCCCGCCGGGCGGTCGCGCAGGAGCACCACCCGCGCGCGCAGGGCCTGTGCCTCCTCGACGCGGTCGCGGAAGAAGTCGTCCGGGTCGGCGCCGCCCGCGAGGTCACCCGCGAGGAGGACGCCGTGCGCGGGGAGGGCCTCGGGGAGCTCGCCGGCGAGGGCCGGGCGGCCGGCCAGCTCGGCGAGTACGGCCGCGAACCGACGGCCGACCGGTGCGGCGGCCGTGCCCTCCGTCCAGACGAGCGGCATCGTGTCGGCGAGCTCGGAGGCGAGCGTCTTGGCGGGGTTGCTGTACGTCGCGACGGCCGGGCCGCACCGTTCCGCGATGTCGTCGAGGCGGTCGGCGACCTTCTGGAGGGTGTCGGCGGGGGCGGTGATGAGGCCGACGCGGTCGAGAAGCACGAGGAGCGGGGTGAACAGCGCCCACAGCGTGCCGGGGCTCGCCGCCTGGCCCTCCTCGTCGTACAGGTCGTGGGGCGCCGTGGCCATCGGGACGACGAGGCCGTGGCGGCCGTCGACGGCCTCGGAGAGCGGTGAGCGCTGCGGGGCGACGGCGACGACGGTGACGCCGCGGCGGTACGCCTGCTCGGCGAGGACCGCCAGGCCGGCTTCGGAGCCGTCGGTGGTGGCGATGAGGAGGAGGTCAACGGAGCCGCACCAGCCGGGGAGTGCCCAGCGCAGCGCGCCCGCGGCGGGCGCCACGCCCGTGGAGTGCAGGTGGACGACGGGCGCGGAGGCGCCGGCGAGGGAGCCCACCAGATCGGCGACGCCGGTGGAGGCGGTGCCGGGGCCCGCGACGAGGACGGCGCGGGGGCGGCCCTCGGGTTCCAGGTCGGTGACGCCGGCTTCGGCGGCGTGGCGGGCGGCGGTGCGCACGCGCGCCCCGGCTTCGGCGGCCCCGCGGAGGAGGCCGCGGCGGTCGGCTCGGGCCAGGGCTTCCGGGTCGTCGAGCAGCGACTCGTCGAGCATGGGGTGGGGCCTCCGATCGCCGTGCGGGTGGGTGGTGCTGGGCGGGCGGCGTGGGACGGTGCCGGTCGGACCGTGCCGGTCGGGCGGTGGCCGGGGGCCGTGGCTGTGGGGCCGTGGCTCTCGTGCCGGGCCGTGGACGGGCCGTGAGGCGGGGCCGTGGGACGCTGCCCGGGTCCCCGTCAGGCGGGGCGGCGGGCCTCGTCGACGAGCAGGACCGGGATGCCGTCCCGTACGGGGTACGCCAGGCCGCAGTCCTTGCCGGTGCAGATCAGCTCGGGCGTCTCGGCTGTCGTGTCGTCGCTGAGCGGGGCACGGCAGGCGGGGCAGGCGAGGATCTCGAGGAGGCCGGCTTCGAGCGGCATGGGGGTGATCCCTTCGAGCGTGGTGATCGCGGGCGGTTGTGATGGTGCCGATGGCTGGTGGTGCCGATAACGCCACGTCAGCCTACCTCCGGAGAGGCGGGCGACGTGGGGCCGACCGGGCGGCGTGCGGTGCCGCCTACCCCGCCTCCCCACGAGTACCCCCGCCCCGTCCCGCGACCGGGGTACTCCCCCGACACCGGGTACCGGTTGGGGGTACCGGTTCCGGGTGCCGGTTGGGGGTGCCATGACGTGACCGTACATGCCCCCGGCCCGCCGCACGCCCGTAAGCCGGCCCTGGGCCGAAAACCCGGAGCCGCGGACCCGACGTGGGCACCGGAGCCACGGAGCCCACGGGCCACGGAGCCCAGGGGCACCGGACCCCACGGGCGAGGCCCGGTGCCCCGAGCCGTCATGGATGGATCACCTGGAGAGATCACCCGGAGAGGTCAGGAGGAGCGGACCAGGGCGAGGACCTCGTCGCGGAGCTTGGCCATGGTCGGTTCGTCGCGGGCCTCGACGTTCAGGCGGAGCAGCGGTTCCGTGTTCGAGGGGCGGAGGTTGAACCACCAGTCGGCTGACGCGACCGTGAGGCCGTCGAGGTCGTCGACGGTGACGTCGTCCCGCGACCCGAACGCCTCGCGCACCGCCCGCGTACGCCCGGCCTGGTCCGCGACGGTGGAGTTGATCTCGCCGGAGCCGGTGTAGCGGTCGTACGAGGCGACCAGCTCCGACAGCGGCGACTCCTGGCCCCCCAGGGCGGCCAGGACGTGGAGCGCGGCCAGCATGCCGGTGTCCGCGTTCCAGAAGTCGCGGAAGTAGTAGTGCGCGGAGTGCTCGCCGCCGAAGATGGCGCCGGTGCGGGCCATCTGCTCCTTGATGAAGGAGTGGCCGACGCGTGTGCGCACCGGCGTGCCGCCGTTCTCGCGGACGACCTCGGGGACGGACCAGGAGGTGATCAGGTTGTGGATGACCGTGCCGCCCGGGTGCTTGGCGAGCTCGCGCGCCGCCACCAGGGCCGTGATCGCCGAGGGGGACACCGGCTCGCCGCGCTCGTCGACGACGAAGCAGCGGTCGGCGTCGCCGTCGAAGGCCAGGCCGAGGTCGGCGCCCTCCTCGCGTACGCGCCGCTGCAGGTCCACCAGGTTCGCCGGGTCGAGCGGGTTGGCCTCGTGGTTGGGGAACGTGCCGTCCAGCTCGAAGTACATCGGTACGAGGGTGAGGGGCAGCCCCTCGAAGACGGTGGGGACCGTGTGGCCGCCCATGCCGTTGCCCGCGTCCACCACGACCTTCAGCGGGCGGATCGCGGCCAGGTCCACCAGGGACTTCAGGTGCGTCGCGTAGTCCACCAGCGTGTCCCGCTCGGTGATCCGGCCGGTCCGGTCGGCGGGGGCGAGGGGTTCGCCGTCCAGCCGGTTCTCCACCATCTCGCGGATCTCCGTCAGGCCCGTGTCCTGGCCGACCGGCGCCGCACCGGCCCGGCACAGCTTGATGCCGTTGTACTGGGCGGGGTTGTGGGAGGCCGTGAACATCGCGCCCGGGAGGCCGAGCAGGCCCGACGCGAAGTACAGCTGGTCCGTGGAGCACAGGCCGATCAGCGTGACGTCCGCGCCCTGGGAGGTGGCGCCCCGGGCGAAGGCGGCCGACAGGCCGGGCGAGGAGGGGCGCATGTCGTGTCCGACGACGATCGCCGCGGCGTCCGTGACGCGTACGAACGCCGCGCCGAAGAGTTCGGCCAGCCCCTCGTCCCACTGATCCGGCACCACTCCGCGGACGTCGTACGCCTTCACGATCTGCGACAGATCAGCAGTCACTGCCCCAACCCTCCTGCATGCCTTCGGTGAGTAGACAAAGTACCTGGAGGGCGCGGGGGCGGAATCAGGAGCCGGGAGCCGGCGGGACCGGAAGTGACTCAGGAGTCAGGACTCAGGACTCAGGACTCAGGACTCAGGAGACCACGGGACCAGGCGTCAGGAGTCGGGGGAGCGCAGCACCCGCAGGTGGCCGCGGCGCCCGACCTCGACGGGGTCGCCGCTCCGGCCGCCGCCCTTGCCGCCGGCCTGTGCCGCCCGCTCCCGTTCCGGGGGGCGGGCCGCTTCCCGTACGGCGTTGGCGAGGGCTTCGAGGTCGTCACCGCTGGGGCGGGCCGGGGCGGAACCGTCCGAGAGCCGGACGACCTCCCAGCCGCGCGGCGCGGTCAGGCGCTCGCTGTGCTCGGCGCACAGGTCGTAGCAGTGGGGCTCGGCGTAGGTGGCGAGCGGGCCGAGGACCGCAGTCGAGTCGGCATAGACGTACGTCAGTGTCGCGACGGCAGGGCGGCCGCACGCGGTGCGCGAACAGCGACGTACAGGGCTCACGACGTTGGACGGTACCGCACTCTTGAGCGGGCCGCGACGACTCTCCACCAGGTCACTCGCCCGTGTCGCGGTGTGACGTCCGGCACAGCGCCTTCCTGAGCAACTCCCCTGACCTGCGCGGGAGGAGGGATTCCGGCCGTACGTGCCGTCACGGCACCCGACGCGAGCCGGAACGAATCCGGTCATTCCCGACCGCCCGCCTGGTCGACCAGGCCTGCCGAATCGAACCCAATCTTGGCTGGAATGTTCAATAAGCGACATGGGGGACCGGAGAGCTACCCTGCGTGAGTGATGGACAGTTCCGTACCGCCCCGCCGCCGCGACCGCCACGGCCGTGGCATGCGCGGGCCCGTGGCCCCGCCGCAGGTACCGCTCTCCGCCACCCGCGCGGACACGTTCCGCGATCTGGTGCAGGACTCGGTGGAACGGCTGGAGCGGCGCTGGCCGCAGCTCGCCGAGGTCGACTTCCACGTCCTGGAGGTACCGGCGTCCCCGGAGGAATCCGTACCCCTCGGCACGTCGCTGCCCGCGGGGCGCGACCGGCCCGCCCGGATCGTCATCTACCGGAGGCCGGTCGAACTGCGCGCCAAGAGCCGCGACGAGCGCGCCCTGCTCGTCCACGAGGTCGTGGTGGAGCAGGTCGCCGACCTCCTCGGGCTGGCTCCCGAGTCGGTCGACCCGCGGTACGGGCAGGACTAGACGCACGGGCACGGCACCGGGGGCGCGGCGCCCGTGCCGGGCCGTACCCGCTCGGGCTAGTCCTCCAGTACGGACAGGTCCTGCCGTGCCGTCGGGACCTCCACCGTCCCCCGGTCGTCCGCCAGCGTCTGCACCGTGAACATCGGGATGCCGTCGTCCGGCACCGCCAGCGTTCGCGCCGCGTGCACCGGGCCGCCCGAGACCGTCTCGACCGTCAGCGCGTACGAGCCCTTCAGCCCCGACGGCAGCGGCGGGGTCACCGCCTGCGTCGTGCCGCCCTTGACGGTGTACGTCTTGCTGGTCGGCGCGCCCGCCTCAGTGCCCGCCGACGCCGTGACCTTGACCTCGGCCGTCGCGCCGGGCGCGGTGAGGGACAGCGTCGTGCCCTTGTCCCGGTTGTCCGCGACGGTCGCGCGCTGCCCGACCGGCCCCGTCGCGGGGATGAACGCGATCTCCTGCTTGGCGCCCGTGCCGCGTACGACGCGCAGGGCGGCGACCACCGGGGTCGCCTTCCCGCGCCGCGCGGGCGACAGGATCAGCGACCCGGCCTCGCCGCGCGTGACGTCCTTGAGGTCGAGGGAGGCGGTCATGCCCGACTTGACGTGCAGCTCCCGCGCCGCGGCCGGGACGATCGTGCCGGTCTGGCTCGCCAGCTGGATTTTCACGTCGGCGTCGTCCTCGCCCGGCGCGTACGCCACCAGACGCACCGACGTGGCGTCCGCCGGGATGCCGGGCAGCACCTGCGTGCCGGCCGGGTCGGCGGAGGCCGGAAGCCAGTCACTGCCGAACCCGTCGTCCGCCGCGCGGAGCACCGCGCCGACCCGCCCGCTGCGGGTGGTGACGTGGACGGTGACGTCGGCGGCGGCGGCGTCGCTCGTCAGGGTGGACAGCAGCACCGGGACGCTGGACCGGGCCGGGACCGGGACGCCCTCGGTGAGCTGGGACTTCAGGGCGCCGTTCGGCCCGTACAGCTCGACGTCCGCGACGACGGCCGAGTCGTCCGGGTTCGTCAGGTGGACGTAGTCCTGGCGCCCCTTGGCGGTGGAGGCGCCCGGGAACCAGAAGTCGGTGTCCGGCGCCGTGCAGCCCACGCCGAGCAGGCCGCGCGCGCCGCCCGCCACCACCATGGTCGTCTGCTGGGTGGTCCAGCCGGGGGCGAGGCGGCCGGAGGCGGTGCCGATCAGGGCGGGCGCGTCGCCGCCGTTCGCCTCGGCGGAGACCGGCTTGCCGGGCTGGGACAGGGTGACCACGGCCTTGTCGGCGGCCTTCACGGGCGCCTTGTCCGTGTCGGCCTGATCCGCGTCCGTCCCATCCGAGCCGGCCGGCTTCTCGGCGGGGCCGGGCTCCTTCTTCGGGTCGGCCGTCGTGTCGTCGTTCGCCGTCGCGACGGACGGCTTCAGCTCCGCCTGACCGGCCTCACCGCCGGTGCCGGCCGGCGTGAACGACGTGTACACGGTCTCCGCCACCTCGGAGGTGCTCGGCGCGGGGCACAGCAGGCTGGAGCGCTCCACCGGCAGCCGCGTGGCGGTCTTCGCCGCCGGGGCCGCCGCGCCGGTCCCGTCCGGCTCGGTCAGCACGGCGAAGCCGGTCACGGCGGCGAGGGCGGTGGCGACCGCCAAGAGGGAGAGGGTCGTCCGGTTCACTGGTTGCTGCTCCCGTCGGGACGCTGCTGGGTCTCGTAGCCGTACGGGTCGTACTGCTCCTGCGGGTACTGCTGCTGCGGGTACTGCTCCGGCGAGTACTGCTCGTACTGCTGCCCCTGCGGCTGCTGCGGCTGCGGCTGCTGCCCCTGCGGGTACTGGTCGTACTGGTCGTACTGCTGCGGGTACTGCTCGGGCGGGTACTGCTGGTGCTGGCCGTACGGGTCGTACTGGCCGTACTGCTGCTGGTACGGATCCGTCGGGTACTGCTGCTGCTCATACGGTTGTTCGTAGGGCTGCTGCTGGGCGTGGGCGTACGGGTCGGCGTCCGGTACGGGGGCGGGCGCCGGGTCCGGTGCCGCGGCCTCGGCCGCCGCGCCTTCCACGCCCTCCTCGGCCTCGGCCGCCTCCGCCTCCGCTGCCGCTGCCGCCCGCAGCCTGCGCGCCCGTCGCCCGTCGCCGGTGATGTCCTGCGCGGGGATCGCGACGGCCTCCTCCGGCAGGTCGTCGTCGACGTCCCGGCGCCGCCCCGGCAGGGCCAGCACCAGGAGCACCACGGCGAGGAAGCACTGCGCCCAGACCCACGCGGTGTGGGCGAGGGAGTCCTCGTACGTCAGGTCCAGGCGCCCGCCCTCGGCGGGAAGCTCGAAGCCCTGCGCCCAGCCGTCGACGGTCGTCGTCTTCAGGGGCTTGCCGTTCAGGGTGGCCTGCCAGCCGGCGTCCGCGCGGTCCGCGATCCGCAGCACGCGGCCGGAGCCGCCCGACGGGATCGTCGTGTGCGCCTCGACCGGCCCGGCGGCGACCGGGAGCCGCTCGCCCTTGCCGTCGCCGCCCGGCACGATCGTGGCCCGCGCGACCTGCCGGTCGACCCGCCACAGCGCGCTGCCGTCCAGCTGGCTGAGCCGGCTGAGCCCGGGCGTGGCGTCCAGGACACGGCTCATCCGGCGCGGCGCCCCGTCCCGGACCAGGACGTACCGGATGGCGAAGCCGCTCAGCTGGTCGGACTGGTCGGCGCCGGAGCCGGCGACGAGGTGGGCGACGACCTTGTCGAGGCGCGCGTCACCGCCGCCCGCCGCCGTGAGCTCGGCGTCACCGAGACGGCCGCCCGAGCCCCGCACCAGGGTGTACGACACCTCGGCCGGTGACGTACCGCCGAGGACCAGGGTGCGCGGCTGGTCGCGTGTGTCGCTCTCCTCGGCGACGAACGCCGGGACCTGCACCGGGTCGCGCCGCTCCAGAGGCCCGGCCGCGCCGCCGATCACCCACCCGGCGGCGGAGACGAGCGGCCCGACGGCGGCGGCGAGCGCGATGAGTACGGCGACGGGCTGGCGCCAGCCGAAGTTCCGCGCGGCGACGCGGGTACGGCCGCCCTCCGCGCCGAGCATGCCGGCCGCGAGCAGCGCGATGCCGTACACGAGGGTGGCCGGGCCGGCCCACGCGGAGCCGTTGGAGACGACCGCCCCGATCAGGCCGATGAGCGCCACCACCCAGGCGGTACGGACCGCGAACTGCCGCTCGCCGCGCAGCAGGGCCGCCAGCGCCGCCAGGACCAGGCCGATCAGGACGAGCCCGCCGACGGTCTTCGGCCCGCCCGGGCTGGCGCCCAGCAGGTCGAGCGCGGTCGCCGTCCCCGTACCGAGGTCGACGCCGGCCTCGTCGAAGAAGGCGGCCGGGTCGGTCAGCAGCGACAGCGACCAGGGCGCGAGGATCAGCAGCGGCGTGGACACGGCGGCGAGGAAGCGCAGCCCGTACGCGACGATGTCGTCGCGCCGCAGCCCGAGGGCCACGATCCCGAGGACGACGGCGAGCGGCCACACGACCGGCGTGAACGCCGTCGCGAACGTGAGCAGGAAGGCGTACGCCCAGGTGGCGCGCCAGCTGCCGCGCGCCGCGACGGCTCCCCCGCCCTGCAGCCCGTGGGCGGCGACCCCGGCACGGGCGATCAGTGGCAGCAGGATCGCGAGGACGGCCGTGCCGAGCCGGCCGGTCGCCAGGGCGCCGGTCGCGGCGGGCAGGAACGCGTAGGCGACGGCGCCCCAGGCGCGCAGCAGCCGGGACTCGACCAGCGGCCGTGAGGCGAAGTACGCGGTGACTCCGGCCAGCGGCACGGAGCAGACCAGCAGCACGGCGAGCGCGAGTCCGGTGGAGCCGAGGAACAGCGCGGACAGGGCGGCGAGGAGCGCGAGGTACGGGGGCGCGCTCTGGGTGCCGCCGGTGCCGAGAGGGTGCCAGGCGTCGGCGTACCGGCTCCACAGCTCCCCGGCTCCGTCGGGGGCGGGGAGCAGCGCGCCGCCCGCCAGGGAGCCACCGCCGAACAGGCCGCGGCAGGCCACCACGGACGCGATCAGCAGCAGCGCGAAGAGGACCGGGCCCGGTTTGCGGGCGATCTTCTTCAGCCGGGCGAACTGCTCGATCTCCAGGTAGTCGGCGTCGTCCCCGCCCGGTCCGGACTCGACGGCGCCGTGGCGTGAACCGCCCGAATCGGCGTCCGATCCGGCGAAGTTGGAGGCGACCTGTTCGATGGTGGCGCGGACGGTCGCGCCGGGTGGCGGGAACAGCGGGCGCAGCTCGGCCGGTTCGACGGTCCGCCGGCTGCGCCTGCGCCGGGCGGCGATGATCCGCTCAGGCCGCAGCAACGTCCCGAACAGGCCCATGACTTCGTCCACGGCCTGGCCGGGCGCCTTGCCGACGAGGTAGGCGAGGGTGCGCAGGAGGGTACCGACGACCAGGCGGAGCAGGACGTACGGGAACGCGATGCCGCGCGCGTTGCCGAGCAGCGTGTAGACGGCGCCCGCCTTGTCGACGCGGTGGGGGCTGGCCACGGAGCGGCCGACGCAGTCGACGGTGCGCCGCTCCCGCGCCGACGCCTCGGCGTGGCGCAGGACGGCGTCCGGGGCGACGAGGACGCGGTGGCCGGCGGCGTGGGCGCGCCAGCACAGGTCGACGTCGTCGCGCATCAGGGGCAGGCGCCGGTCGAAGCCGCCGAGCTGTTCGAAGACGTCGCGGCGGATGAGCATTCCGGCGCTGGAGACGGAGAGCACGGAGCGGACCTGGTCGTGCTGGCCCTGGTCCTGCTCGCGCCGGTCGAGGCCGGTCCAGCGGCGACCGCTGTTGGCGATCGAGACGCCCACTTCGAGCAGCTGCTTGCGGTCGTACCAGCCGCGCAGCTTGGGGCCGACGATCGCGGCGTGCTCGTCGCCGTCCGCGACGCGCAGCAGTTCGGCGAGGGCGTCGGCGTCGGGCGCGGAGTCGTCGTGGAGCAGCCAGAGCCACTGGACGGGCTCGCCGTGCGGGAGCTCCGGCAGGTCGTAGGCGTCATCGCGCCAGGTCCTGCTGACCGGGTCCCAGCCGCTGGGCCGCTTCAGGTACGGCAGGTCCTCGGGGCCGAGGACGGGCGCCGTGCGGGCGGCCTCCTGGACGGCGGTGCCGAAGCCGGTACGGCGGGCGAGGTGCAGTACCCGCTCGTCGCCGATCACCTCGGTGACCAGCCGCGCGGAGTCGTCGGAGCTGCCGGTGTCGGCGGCGATGACGTTCTGTACGGGACGCTCCTGGCCGAGCAGCCCGGTGAGCACGTCCGGCAGCCAGCGCGCGCCGTCGTGGGAGACGAGCACGGCCGTGACGACGTGTCGCGGGAACTCAGGCTGGTGCGTGGGGGAAGCGGGGGAAAACGCGGCTGTGGTGGCGGACATCGAGGTACGGGCCCTCCGGCCGGGGGTCGCCCGCGGGGGGCGTGGGAGCGTCTCGGACGGAGCCCCACACTAATGGCTGGCACGACGGCGGTCCGCCGCCTGTGGACAGAGCACGGACGGCGGACGGTTCCTTACGTACGTGTGTGTGCCGTTTGCCGTTCGGCCGGGCGGGTGGGGGTGCGGGCGCGCGGGCAGGCCGGCGGCTGGAGGCGTCCCAGGGATGACCCGGTCGCCCGGATTCCGGGTGTCACGGGGGGCGGGGAGTGCGCGGGGACCGGGCCGTCCAGGCCGGCCCGGACGGCGCCGTGTCCACAGCTCGCCACGGAACCGGGTCATGGGGACGGGGTGGTCACGGGCCGGGTCAGGCACGAGCCGGTTGCGCGCGGCCCGCAAATGGTCACGGGCCCGGGTCGCGTACGAGCCGGGTGCGCGCGGGCTGTTGCGCGGGTGTGCGGAGCCTCCGCGGGTGCTTCCGGAGGGCTGCGGGTCCTGGAGGTCTTCAGGAACCTGGAGACCCGCGGCGTTCGGGGGCTTCAGGAACCAGGAGACCCTCAGGGTCCGGGGGCAGCCGGCGATCCGGCGGCGCCCCTCGCTGCGGGCGGTGCTCAGACCGCGGCCTTCTTCAGGCGGCGGCGCTCGCGCTCGGACAGACCGCCCCAGATACCGAATCTCTCGTCGTTGGCGAGCGCGTATTCGAGACACTCCGAACGCACTTCGCACGCGAGGCAGACCTTCTTGGCTTCGCGCGTGGAACCGCCCTTCTCGGGGAAGAAGGACTCGGGATCGGTCTGGGCGCACAACGCGCGCTCCTGCCAGCCGAGTTCCTCGTCCGCGTCCTCGACCAGCAGTTCCTGGAACAACTCGGTCATGTGCGCCCCTCGTCTGTCATCGCGTCCCCGTGCATGTCGCCTTTCCCATTTCGGGCGAACGACACGAGTGAAATTACAAGTGCGGTGCTCCGAGCCAGTCAAGCCGAGATCTGCTATTGAGCCCGGTATTCACTCTGCGGAACCAAAGCCATGCGGAAAGTGTTCAAATAAGTAAAATTGAGACACATGCCGCCGCCGCACCCGCACCCTCCCTTTCGGCACGCCTGGGCACCTCCGCAAGGGAGGACGTCCGCGGCCCCGATCCTGTTGCGGTCGAGGCGATGAAGCGACTTGGATCACAGTCAGGTCACGAGGCCGCGAGGACGTTTGCGCGGGCGGTTGCTGCGCCATGTGTCCGCACTCTCCTCAGCACAAACCTTTCTCCTGACGGAGTAACCGGATGAGGTGAAACATTGGAGCCAAATCGGGCATTGGGTTGACAGCGGGATATGGGGGCGGTCACCTTGGAGTCATGCCAGCGACCACAGCGCCCTCCGCGACCCACGTCCGTGGGTTCCGCAGCGCTGTCCAGGCTCGCTGTCGCTGTTCCAGCTGTTGATGCCGTAGGGCTCCAGCCTTCCCCGCAGCGCTCTCCCCTCGCGTTTTCGCGTTTCCCGCGCTCCTGTTCGCGCACCGCTTCAGCTCCGCTCCCTTCTGTCGAGGAACCACCCCGCACCATGAACAGCGACAGCGACCTCCAGATCGCCGGCGACATCCTCGCCGTCCAGCACCTCCTCCAGCCCGCGAAGGCCCACCCGACGACCGTGGCCGAATTCGCCGGGCTCGCCCGCTCCCTCGCCGCCGACCGCGCGCAGTGGGCGCCGCTCGTCCGGTACGACGCCACCACCCGCTGGTACCACCGGCTGCGCACCGGTCCCGGTTACGAGGTGTGGCTGCTGTCCTGGGTGCCCGGCCAGGGCACCGGTCTCCACGACCACGGCGCCTCGTCCGGCGTACTCACCGTCCTTCAGGGCGAGCTGACGGAGCGTACGGAAAGGGACGTACGGAGGCTGGCGCAGGGCGCGCAGCGCGTCTTCGCGCCCGGATACGCGCACGACGTCGTCAACGACTCGCTCGAACCGGCCGTCAGCCTGCACGTGTACCACCCGGGCCTGACCGACATGCCGATGCACACCCGTACCTGCTCCGCCCCGGACGCCCGGGATGTCGTAGCCGTCTGACAGGCCGTACCGTCGCCCCGCCCACCACCCCGCGAAGGACTCGCCTTGGGCTGACAGACTGTCCGCATGCGCATTGTGGTTCTGGCCGGCGGCATCGGCGGTGCCCGTTTCCTGCGCGGCCTCAAGCAGGCCGCGCCCGACGCGGACATCACGGTCATCGGCAACACCGGTGACGACATCCATCTGTTCGGGCTGAAGGTCTGCCCCGACCTCGACACGGTGATGTACACCCTGGGCGGTGGCATCAACGAAGAGCAGGGCTGGGGGCGTGCCGACGAGACATTCCAGGTCAAGAGCGAGCTCGCGGCGTACGGAGTGGGGCCCGAGTGGTTCGGGCTCGGCGACCGCGACTTCGCCACGCACATCGTCCGTACGCAGATGCTCGGCGCCGGCTATCCGCTGAGCGCCGTCACCGAGGCGCTGTGCGCCCGCTGGAAGCCGGGCGTGCGGCTGCTGCCGATGTCGGACGACCGCGTCGAGACGCACGTCGCCGTCGAGGTCGAGGGCGAGCGCAGGGCCGTGCACTTCCAGGAGTACTGGGTGAGGCTGCGCGCCTCCGTGGAGGCGCAGGCGATCGTGCCGGTCGGCGCCGAGCAGGCCAAGCCGGCGCCCGGTGTGCTGGAGGCCATCGGCGAGGCGGACGTGGTGCTCTTCCCGCCGTCCAACCCGGTGGTGTCCATCGGCACCATCCTCGCCGTGCCCGGCATCCGCGAGGCCATCGCCGACGCGGGTGTGCCGGTGGTCGGCCTCTCCCCCATCGTCGGTGACGCGCCCGTGCGCGGCATGGCCGACAAGGTGCTCGCCGCGGTCGGCGTCGAGTCCACCGCCGCGGCCGTCGCGCAGCACTACGGCTCGGGGCTGCTGGACGGCTGGCTCGTCGACACGGTGGACGCGGGCGCGGTCGAGGCGGTCGAGGCGGCCGGTATCCGGTGCAGGGCGGTGCCGCTGATGATGACGGACGTCGGGGCGACGGCGCGGATGGCGCGCGAGGCGCTGGCCCTCGCGGAGGAGGTACGGGGATGACGTCGCCGTCGTACCGGGTGTGGGCCCTGCCCGGACTGCCCGAGGTCGAGCCGGGCGACGACCTCGCCAAGCTGATCGCCGCGGCGGTCGCCGGCGGTGAACCGGGCCTGGCCGACGGGGACGTGCTGATCGTCACCTCGAAGATCGTCAGCAAGGCGGAGGGGCGGATCGTCGCCGCCGAGGACCGGGAAGCGGCCATCGACGCCGAGACGGTGCGGGTGGTGGCGCGGCGCGGGCCGCTGCGGATCGTCGAGAACCGGCAGGGACTCATCATGGCCGCGGCGGGCGTCGACGCGTCCAACACCCCGGCCGGGACCGTGCTGCTGCTCCCCGAGGACCCGGACGCGTCCGCGCGGGCCATCCGGGCGGGCCTGCGCGACGAGCTGGGCGTGGACGTGGGTGTCGTCATCACCGACACCTTCGGGCGGCCCTGGCGCAGCGGGGTCACGGACGTGGCGATCGGCGCGGCGGGCGTGCGCGTGCTGGACGACCTGCGCGGCGGCACCGACACGTACGGCAATCCGCTCGTCGCGACCGTCGTCGCCGGCGCGGACGAGCTGGCCGCGGCCGGTGACCTCGTCAAGGGCAAGGCGGCGGGGTTGCCCGTCGCCGTCGTACGCGGGCTGACGCACCTGGTCGTCGCCGACGAGGGCAACCAGGGCGCCCGGGCGCTCATCCGGGACGCGGAAGGTGACATGTTCCGTCTCGGTACGTCCGAGGCGATCAGGGCGGCGGTCACCCTGCGGCGCACGGTGCGGGAGTTCACCGACGAGCCGGTGGACCCGGGCGCGGTGCGGCGGGCGGTCGCGGCGGCGCTGACGGCGCCCGCGCCGCACCACACCACGCCGTGGCGCTTCGTCCTGCTGGAGTCGGCCGGGGCGCGGCTGCGGCTGCTCGACGCGATGCGGGACGCGTGGGTCGCGGACCTGCGGCGGGACGGCCTCGACGAGGCCGCCGTCGCCCGGCGGGTGCGGCGGGGCGATGTGCTGCGCCGCGCGCCGTACCTGGTCGTGCCGTGCCTGGTGACGGACGGCGCCCACGCCTACGGCGACGCGCGGCGCGACGCGGCGGAGCGCGAGATGTTCGTGGTCGCCGCGGGGGCGGGCGTGCAGAACTTCCTGGTCGCGCTGGCGGGTGAGCGGCTGGGGTCGGCGTGGGTGTCCTCGACGATGTTCTGCCGGGACGTGGTGCGGGAGGTGCTGGAGCTGCCGGCGTCGTGGGACCCGATGGGCGCGGTGGCGGTGGGGCATGCGGCGGGGGCGCCGCGTGAGCGGGCGGAGCGGGAGGTCGGGGGGTTCATCGAGGTGCGGTGAGGGTGGGGGCGGGGGGGTGCGTTTTCCCCCACCCCGCCGTTTCCCGAAACCGGGGGCTGCGCCCCCGGGCCCCAGGGGTGTTCGTGGGGGCTGACGCCCCCACACCCCCGGCGCGGCGGCTTCGCGCCGCGTGGCGGCACCGCCTCCTCGTGCGAGCGGCCCCAACGGCATGCTCGCGGACCGGACCGGACCGGGCCGCCGCTGGCAGGCCCCCGGGCGGCCGGGCGCCGGGTCAGAGACGGGTGATGTCGCGGGGGGTCATCCTGGGGGCGCGGCGGGGTGGGGTGTGGCCGCTCAGGAGGATCAGGCGGGTGGCGCGGTGGCGCTGGCCCGCGTACGGGGTGAGGAGGTCCAGCATCTCCGTGTCGTCGGCGTCCCGGCGGCCGGCCAGGGCGTGGCCGACGATGCCCGGGAGGTGGTAGTCGCCGACCGTGACCGCGTCGGGGGCGCCGTTGCTGCGCTGGACCGTTTCGGCGGAGGTCCAGGGGCCGATGCCCGGGATGAGTTCCAGGCGCTGCTGCGCCCGCGCCGGTTCCATCTCCGCCGCCTCCTCCAGGCGGCGGGCCACACGGACGGCGCGCAGGATCGTGGCGGAGCGCTTGGAGTCGACGTTCGCGCGGTGCCACTCCCAGGACGGGATCAACGCCCAGGTGCGGGGCTCCGGCATGACGTACAGGCGGTCGTTCGGGCCCGGTGCGGGCTCGCCGAACCGGCGCACGAGGACCCGCCAGGAGCCGTACGCCTCATCCGTCGTGACCTTCTGCTCCAGGATCGACGGGATCAGCGACTCCATGACGAGGCCGGTCCGGGTCAGGCGCAGGCCGGGGCGGCTGCGGAGCGCGGCGGTCAGGATGCGGTGGTGCGGGGTGAAGGCGTCCGGGTCGTCGTCGGCGCCGAGGAGCGCGGGGAGGCGGTCGAGCAACCACTCCGCGCCCGGCCCCCACGCCTCCGCCTCGATCGCTCCCCCGCGCGCGGCGACCCGCAGGGTGCCAGGGCCCACCGGTGTGCGGCTGGCCCGCCAGATCGAGCCGTCGGGCGTCGTACGGAACGTGGGGTCGCCCGGGCCGCGCCGCAGCGGGCCCAGGGCGAGCCCCAGGTCCAGCGGCCATGGCGGGGTCCACGTACGGGTCCGGGGGCTCGACGTCCGGGGGCTCGACGTCCGGGCCGGCGACGCCGGTGAGGCCTGCGCGGGCAGGACGACGTCACCGGCTCGCAGGGTGGTGCGGGTCGGGCGGCGCGGGGCGTAGCGGCCTGCCACGGGGACGTCCTCGGGGGGGGTCGGGGGCTCTACGTGGAGGGTAGCCCCCGACGCGCCCCTACTGGTCCGACGAGAAGCGCACCGCCCCGTCCGGCAGCTGTGCCCCGCACCACACCCGGACCCCGTCGCGCAGTTCGTTGTCCGCGCCGACGCACGCTCCGTCGCCGATCACCGCGCCGTGCAGCACCGTCCGCGCGCCCACCCGGGCGCCCTCGCCGATCAGCGAGTCGTTGATGACCGCGCCGGCCTCCACGATCGCGCCGTCCAGCACGACGCTGCCGTTGATCCGGGCGCCCTCGGCGACCGTCGCGCCGGCGCCGATGACGGTGCCGCCCGCCAGCTTGGCGTCCTGGGCGACCGTCGCGGTCGGCAGTACCAGGCGGTCGCCGCACCGGCCGGGCACCGCCGGGGACGGCGCGCGGCCCAGGACCAGGTCGGCGGAGCCGCGTACGAACGCCTGGGGGGTCCCCAGGTCCAGCCAGTACGTCGAGTCGACCATGCCCTGCAGGTGGGCTCCGGTCGCCAGCAGGTCGGGGAACGTCTCCCGTTCGACCGAGACGGGCCGCCCCGCCGGAATCGTGTCGATGACGGACCGGCGGAAGACGTACGCGCCCGCGTTGATCTGGTCGGTGACGATCTCCTCCGGCGTCTGCGGCTTCTCCAGGAAGGCGGTGACGCGTCCGGTGGGGTCGGTCGGCACGAGCCCGAAGGCGCGCGGGTCCTCGACCCGGGTGAGGTGGAGGGAGACGTCCGCGCCGGACGACCGGTGGGTGTCCACCAGCGCCCGGATGTCCAGGCCGGTCAGGATGTCCCCGTTGAAGATGAGGACGGGTTCGTCGGGGCCGGAGCGGAGCCGGGAGGCGACGTTGCGAATGGCTCCGCCCGTGCCGAGCGGCTCCTTCTCGGTGACGTACTCGATGTGCAGGCCGAGCGAGGAGCCGTCGCCGAAGTACGGCTCGAACACCTCGGCCAGGTAGGAGGTGGCGAGCAGGATGTGCTCGACACCCGCCGCCCGCGCGCGGGCCAGTTGGTGCGTGAGGAACGGCACGCCTGCCGCCGGGACCATCGGCTTCGGCGTGTGGACCGTCATCGGCCGCAGCCGTGTCCCTTTGCCACCGACCAGGAGGATCGCTTCTGTCACCAGTCGTCTCTGCTTCCTGCTGGGGCCGGTCGATGGACGGATACACCGGTCATATGACCGATACGACCGGACAGTGTATGCAGACCCTTGGGTCCGGCCGTCCCCGGTCGTCACCGTCCCTGGTACTTGGCCGACGCCGTGCGGGCCGTGCCGAGCTTGCCGTAGAGACGGGCGCCGGGGCAGTCGGTCGAGAAACCGTCCCGGTGTCCGGAGATGACGTTGAGCGTGACCTTCGTGCCCTTCGCGTAGCGGTTGCCGCCGCCGGACGTCAGGGTGGCCTTGCCCCGCGGGTCCTTCCCGTACAGGCCCAGCTTCCATGCCGTGAGCCGGGCGATGGCCGTGACCGAGGCCGCGGGTGGCGTGCTGGCACTGTACGTGCCGAGCACCGCGATGCCCATGCTGTTGGAGTTGAAGCCCAGGGTGTGCGCGCCCATCACCGGCTTGGCCACGCCTCCTGCCCGGCCTTCGTAGATGTTTCCGCACTTGTCGACGGCGAAGTTGTAGCCGATGTCACGCCAACCGCTGCTCTGGACGTGGTAGCGGTAAATACTGCGCAGGACGGAGGGGGCCTGCTTGCAGGTGTAGTTGTTGCCGGTGGCGCTGTGGTGGACGAACGCCGCCTGGACGGACTTGGTGTAGACGAAGTCACGTTCGCGCAGCTTCTCGTCGGCGCCCCAGCCCTTGCGGGTGACGATGCGGGGGCGGGGGCCGATGTAAGGCTTCGCCAGTTCGGACTCGATGGTCGCCTCGGTCTCCTCCTTGGAGAGCTCGGGGATTTCGAAGGCGCCGAGGGGGGCGAGGTCCGCGTTGACGGCGGAGCTGGCGGCCTCCTCGACGGTGAGCGCCGCGCCGGCGACCGGGTCCTGTTGGGTGTCGGTGCCGGTCGTCGTTCCGGTGCCGGGGGGTGTGTCGGTCCCTGTGTCGCTCCCGGGGGCGGGGGGCGTGTCGGTCCCGGGGACGGGGGGCGTGTCGGTCCCGGGGACGGGGGTGGTGTCGGTGCCGGGGACGGGGGCCGTGCCCGGGGCCGCCGGGGTTTGCGGGGCCTGGCCCGTGCCCGTCTGGCCCGTACCCGTCTGGCCCGTACCGGCCTGACCCGTGTCGGTCTGGCCGGGCGGGTCGTCGCCCGGGTCGACGAGTTCGATGCGCATGCCCCGCGGCAGCGGCGCGGCGGAGGCTCCCGCGCGCGGCGCCTCGGACCGTACGCGCACCTCGACGCCGTCCGAGTCGCCCACCCACAGGGGGGCGGTGGAGCCGCGCACCGTGCCCGACTCGCGTTCGGGGCTGCCGGGGTCGGCCGCGTGTGCGTGGTTGTGGGTCTCGACGGACTGCCACCCGGACCAGGCGCCCGTGCCGGTGGCCCGGGTACGGACCTGGACGGTGCCGTGCAGTTCGTCGTCGGGGTCGTCCCAGACGACGCCGAGCAGTGAGAACGGTCTCACGTCCCGCTCCAGCAGCCCTTGCTGCGCCGCGTCGGAGGCCCGTTCGGGCGGAGGCAGGGGCCCCAGGCGCAGGGACTGGGTGGAGCCGGGGAGTGACGTGTCGTCGGCGAACGCGTCGCCGGACAGCGGCAGTACGAGGGCGGCGGCGCATGCGACGCCGATCGAGGAAGCAAGGAAGGCACGCATGAGGTGATCCTGGGCATCCCGGGCGGAATGCGCTTCCCGGGAATCGCGCCGCGAACTGACGGCCCATCGGTCCGTACGGTGGACGGCGTCACCGGTACGGCCGCATCCGGGCGCCGGGCGCGCGTACCCTAGCGCGGGTGAACGCCAGCGACCGTACCCCCGCCGACCTGCTGCGATCCGTGTTCGCCGCGGACCCGTCGCGCCCCTTGGTCACGTACTACGACGACGCCACCGGTGAGCGCGTCGAATTGTCCGTGGCCACCTTCGCCAATTGGGTGGCCAAGACATCGAACCTCCTCCAGGACGGCCTGGCCGCCGAGCCCGGCGAGCGGGTCGCCCTGCTGCTGCCCGCGCACTGGCAGACGGCGGTCTGGCTGCTCGCCTGTTCGTCGGTGGGTGTCGTCGCCGACCTGAACGGTGACCCGGCCGCGGCCGACCACGTCGTCGCGGGGCCCGACCGGCTCGACGACGGGCGCGCCTGCCCGGGTGAGCGGCTCGCGCTGTCCCTCGCCCCGCTGGGCCGCCGTTTCCCGACGGCGCCGGACGGATACGACGACTACGCGGTCGAGGTCCCGACGCAGGGCGACGTCTTCCGGCCCTGGGTCCCGGTGGACCCGGACGCGCCCGCGCTCGCCGTCGCCGGTACGGAGCTGACCGGCGCGGAGCTCGTCGAGCGGGCGCGCGCGGACGCGGAGCGGCTGGGGCTCCGCGCCGGTTCCCGGCTGCTGTCCGGGCTCGGGTACGACACCTGGGAGGGCGTGTGCGCCGGGCTGTACGCGCCGCTCGCGGCGGGCGCGTCGGTCGTGCTGTGCCGGAACCTCGACCAGCTGCCGGCCGAGGCGCTGGAGAAGCGGATCGAGAGCGAGCGGATCACCGATCGCGTGCGGTGAACCACTGAAGATCACCCGTCCGGCGCACGCTGTGCCCGGTCTCCGGGGGTGCCCGCGCCGACTCCGTTGGATGATCGGCACACAGCCCCGAACGCCCGGCTCGGCCGCTCCCTCCCGGTGACCGGCCGACCCCAACGGCACGACGGACGGACTACGACGTGACGGACAGCGCTGGCAGGCCCCCCGACCCGGCCCCCGGAGCCGGGTCGGAGCCGTCGCGCGCCGCCGGTGGCCCGGGAAGGCTGCCGGGCGACGGGCCGGCGGACGGCGGGCGGGCGCGGCGGTGGTTGCGATGGGGAGCGCTCGGGTCCTCCGTGGTCGTCCTGGTGGCGGCCGGCGGCGGGTGGTGGGTGTACAAGAAGCTGGACGCCAACATCACCACCGACACCACGGCCGCCGCCGAGCTGGAGCGGTACGAGCGGGAGCGGCCCTCGTCCCTCGTGCGCGGGGCGCGCAACATCCTGCTGATCGGGTCGGACACCCGCGCCGGGAAGGGCAACGCCAAGTACGGGCCCGACGGCGACGGCCAGCGGTCCGACACCACGATCCTCCTGCACCTCGCCGCCAACGGGCGGGGGGCGACGGCGGTTTCGCTGCCCCGCGACCTGATGGTGACCGTCCCGAGCTGCCGCAAGCGTGACGGCACCCGCACCCGGCCGCAGTTCACCCAGTTCAACTGGGCGTTCCAGCTCGGCGGGACCGCCTGCACCGTCCGTACCGTCGAGAGGCTGACCCGGATCCGCGTCGACCACCACATGGTGATCGACTTCCGAGGCTTCAAGGACATGGTGGACGCGGTCGGCGGCGTACGGGTCTGCGTCCGCGAGCCGATCAACGACCCGGACGCGCGCGTGAGGCTGAAGGCGGGCGCCCAGACGCTCCGCGGGGAGCAGGCCCTCGGGTACGTACGCGCCCGCAAGACGCTCGGCAACGGCAGCGACACCGAACGCATGGACCGCCAGCAGCAGTTCCTCGGCGCGCTCGTGAACAAGGTGCAGAGCAATGGCGTCCTGCTCAATCCGGCGCGGCTCTACCCGGTCCTCGACGCCGCGACCAAGTCGATCACCACCGATCCGGGGCTCGACTCCCTCAGGGATCTGTACGACCTGGCACGCGCCATGCGGAGCGTACCCACTGAAAAGGTGCAATTCCTTACGGTGCCGCGGCAGCCGTACACCGGGGACCCCAACCGCGACCAGCTCGTCCAACCCAAGGCGAACAGTCTTTTCAAGCGGCTGCGCGACGACGCGCCGGTCATCGTGGTGCCGGCGGACAGGAGGCCGAGCCGCGGAGAGCCCGACGGGGACACGTCGTCGCCGTCCGCGACGCCCACGTTCGCGGGCACGAACGCGGCCGTCGGCGCCTGTGTGCAAAGGGCGAGCAAGAAACAGGGCAAAAGCGGGGGATGAACCGGCGACGGTCTATGACGATTGGGCAGATTGCCCCCTTGTAAGAGCCGTGGAATTTGTCACGGACGTCGCCCCACGCTGAACTGGGCGGATAGTGTGACGCGATCCGGTGCTCCCGGCCGCGAGGTCGCGCACTCAAGGATGGAAATACCCGAGCGCCTGACGGGGGAGGCGCCTCGCGTGGCACCGACGGAGGACTCAAGCAACCGTGGACGCGCACAGCCGTGGACGGGCGGACGATATCGACCCCGCCGACCAGTGGGTGCTCAACCCGCAGACCGGTAATTACGAACTGCGACTGGACCGTTCCGCTGGGCAATCGTCCTCATCGGCCGGCACCCCCACCGGCCGGCGCTCCACCGCGGCGAACTCCAAAACCCGGTCCGGAGGCAGGACCGCCGACGTCCCCGGCCAGCGCAGGCGCCGTACCGCCGACGGTCCGGGCGTCCCCGGTGGAGCGGGCGCCGGTACGCCCGCGGGCTCGGCCGGCCGCCGCAAGCGCAAGCCGCAGAAGGCCCGCAAGAAGGCCCTGACGTGGACCGGCGGCGTGACGGCTTTCGTGGTCGTGGGCACCGGCGTGGCCGCGTACGCCTATTACGAGCACCTCAACGGAAACATCAGCACGGTCGACGTGGCGGGCGCCGGCAGCGGCGGCTTCAAGAAGGACCAGGCGATCAACATCCTGGTCATCGGCACCGACAAACGCACCGGTGACGGCAACGAGGGCTACGGCGACAAGAACAGCCCCGGCCACGCGGACACGACCATCCTCTTCCACGTCTCCAAGGACCGGACGAACGCCACCGCGCTGTCCATCCCGCGCGACCTGATGACCGACATCCCCGACTGCGAGACGAACACGCCCGAGGGCAAGAAGGTCATCCCGGGCCAGCGCAACGTCCGGTTCAACACCAGCCTCGGGCAGAACGAGCGCGACCCGGGCTGCACCATGCGCACCGTCAAGGAGATCACCGGCCTGACCGTCGACCACTTCATGATGGCCGACTTCAACGCGGTGAAGACGCTCACGACCGCGATCGGCGGCGTCGAGGTCTGTGTGGCCAAGGACGTCGACGACAAGCGATCGAAGCTGAAGCTGTCCAAGGGCACGCACATCATCGAGGGCGAGGACGCCCTGGCCTTCGTACGCACCCGGCACGCCTTCGGCAACGAGAGCGACCTGGACCGCATCCAGACACAGCAGCAGTTCCTGAGCTCGATGATCCGGAAGATGAAGTCGAGCGACACGCTCACCAGCCCCTCGAAGATGCTGGACCTGGCGGAGGCGGCGACCAAGGCGCTCACCGTCGACACGGGGATAGGAAGCATCAACAAGCTCCGCGACCTCGGTACGGAACTGGCGAAGGTGAACCCGAAGAACATCACCTTCACGACCCTCCCCGTGATCGACAATCCGGCCGAGCAGGTCAAGGCGACGGTCGTCGTCAATGAGGAAAAGGCGCAGCCGCTCTTCTCGATGATGCAGAACGACATCTCGCTCACCGAGGTGAAGAAGAAGGAGAAGGAAGCCAAGACCGCTCAGGCGGCCCTGCTGAAGGGCCCGCGGGCGAACGCCGGTGACGTACGCGTGGACGTGTACAACGGCAGTGGGAAGACGGGGGCGGCGCAGAGGACCCTCGACTGGCTGCAGAACCAGCAGGGCGTGTACAAGTCGACCAACAAGAGCAACGCCCCGCAGGTGATCGAGAAGACGACGCTGGAGTTCGCTCCGAACCAGGCTGACCAGGCCCGTAAGCTCGCGGACCTGATGGGTCTTCCCGCCGCGGCACTGAAGCAGGGGACGAAGGACGCCGAGGGGCTCCAGGCGATGGTGCTGACCCTGGGCGGCGACTTCAAGGGTGCGGGGATCCCCATCACCGGTCCGGCGAAGGCGCCGGACGGTGTGCAGAAGGTAGAGGCGGACAAGCGGGTCTGTGCGAAATGACGCGGACCTGAGCGACAGGGGGACCTGGGTGGGACAGAGCAGCGTGCGTGGGGAGGGGACGCGGGGACGCGTTCCGCGCGCCCGTGACTTGGGCTGGGACGAGAGCCTCTACGAGGACGGCGGCCGGTCCGGCAGTGGCACGGGGGCGGCCGGCCGCTCGGGGTCCGCGCCCGGTTCCGGCGAGGCCGGCGGCCCGGACGGGGGCGCCGGCGAAGGCGGCAGAGGCAGCGGGGGCGGAGCGGGCCGTCCGCGCGGTGCGACGCGCCGGGGCGGCAGCGGTGGCCCCACGGGCCTCAGGAGGGGCAAGCGGCGGGTCCTGCGCTGGGTCGCGTCCGTGCTCTCGCTCCTGATACTCGGGACGGCCGGCGCCGGATACCTCTACTACCAGCACCTCAACGGCAACATCCGCAGCGGCGAGCGCAGCGGAGGCGACAGCGGCGTGACGAAGGGCGCGCCCAACGCGGCCGGGAACACCCCGCTCAACATTCTTCTGATCGGCTCCGACAGCCGGAACTCCGACGCGAACGTCGCCCTCGGCGGCAGCCGGGACACCCGGGGCAGCAAGCCCCGCGCCGACGTCCAGATGCTGCTGCACGTCTCGGCCGACCGCAGGAACGCCTCCGTCATCAGCATCCCGCGCGACACCCGCGTCATGATCCCCGAGTGCAGGGACCCGGAGACCGACGAGACGTTCCGCCCCACCACGGCGATCATCAACGAGACCCTGGCACGCGGCGGCCCCGGCTGCACGCTGACCACCTGGGAGAGCCTGACCGGGGTCTACATCGACCACTGGATGATGGTCGACTTCGCCGGTGTGGTGAGCATGGCGGACGCGGTCGGAGGCGTCCCGGTCTGCGTCGAGCACGGCGTGTGGGACCGGCCCACGGCGGCGGTCAAGGGCGGCTCGGGCCTCAAGCTGAAGGCCGGCACCACCGAGGTGCAGGGGGAGCAGGCCCTCCAGTGGCTGCGCACCCGGCACGCCTTCTACAACGACCAGGGCCGGGCCAAGGCCCAGCACATGTACATGAACGCGCTGCTGCGCAAGCTGAAGGCGCAGAACGCCTTCACCGACACCGGCGCGATCATGGACCTGGCCGAGGCCGGCACGAAGGCGCTCCAGGTCTCCGCCGAACTGGGCTCCGTGAAGAAGCTGTTCGACCTGGCCATGGAGCTCAAGGACGTTCCGGTCAACCGCATCACCATGACGACCCTCCCCACGGTCGAGTACGTCGGCAACCGCAATCACCTGGTGCCGGTCGAGGCGGACGCCGAGAGGCTGTGGACGATGCTCCGCGAGGACGTCGCCTTCGACGGCAACGGCACGCCCGGGGACGAGGCGGCCAAGCCCGCGCCCAAGGAGACCGGCCCGGCCGCCGCCGCTCCCGGGACGCTCTCCCTCACCGTGGTCAACGGCACCAACGGCACCGGCGAGGGGTCGGTCAGGGGGCGGGCCGGCGGGGTCGCCGAGACGCTGCGCGGCAAGGGGTTCACCCGGGCCTCCGCGTCGCAGGGCGTCAACCCGGTCAAGGACACGCTTCTGGCGTACCCGAGGACCGCCGGGGCGCAGGGCAAGGCGGACGCGCTGTCCGTGGCCAAGGCCCTGGGCCTGCCGACGGGTTCGGTGCGGGCCACCGACGTCACCACGATGACGCTCACCGTCGGCGCCGACTGGCGGGAGGGCGAGACGTATCCGAAGGCCGACGCGCCGAAGGCGGGTGACCTCCCCGCCACCGTGGACGCCATGAACGGCTCGGACGACAAGCAGTGCATGCCCGTGTACGAGCGGTACCGCTGGGACGGCAAGGCCGCCTAGAGGCGGCCAGGGGTACGCGAAAGGGGGCCGGTCACGCGTGGTGCGTGGCCGGCCCCCTTTCGCGATGTGCCCGCGCCGGGAGCCCGCGTGACGTGCGGTCAGCTCTGGGCGAGAACCGCCGGGCGGCGGCTCGCGATGACCTTCCGCGCCAGTGAGCGCGGGCTCGTCAGGAAGCCGTACCCCCACGACATGTGCATCGTCGCCAGGGCCACCGGGATCTGGAGGCGGGCCTTCAGCGGCAGGCCGCGGCCCGCCGGGACGGAGCCGGCGGTGATCGCCGCCAGGTAGCCCGCCGGGATCACGAAGCCGAGCGGGGTGAGCGTCGCGCCGACGACGATGCCGGCCGCGATGGCGCAGACGGCCGTCGGCGGGGCCAGGTAGCGGAGGTTGATGGAGCCCGGGTGGTAGCGGGCGACGACGTGGCGCCAGCGGCCGTAGTCCTTGTACTGCTTCGCCAGCGCGCGTACCGAGGGGCGCGGGCGGTACTGGACCTTCAGCTCCGGTGAGAACCAGATCAGGCCGCCCGCCTCGCGGATGCGGAAGTTCAGCTCCCAGTCCTGGGCGCGGATGAACTCCTCGTTGTAGCCGCCCTGCTGTTCGAGGGCCTCGCGGCGGAAGACGCCCAGATACACGGTTTCGGCGGGCCCGGCCTGGCCGCCCGTGTGGAAGGCCGCGTTGCCGACGCCGATCCGGGACGTCATCGCGGCGGCGACGGCGTCCTCCCAGGCGTTCTCCCCCTCGGCGTGCATGATGCCGCCGACGTTCTGCGCGCCGGTCTCCTCCAGCAGGCGGACGGCGGTCGCGATGTAGTTCGGCGACAGCATGCCGTGGCCGTCGACCCGCACCACGATCGGGTGGCGGGACGCCTTGATCGCGGCGTTCAGGGCCGCGGGGGTGCGTCCCGTCGGGTTCGGCACGGTGTGGACCCGGGGGTCCTCCCGTACGAGCTCGGCGGCGATCTCGTCCGTGCGGTCCGTCGACGGACCGAGGGCGATCACCACCTCCATCTCACCGTCGTATTCCTGCTCCAGGATGTGACGGACCGAAGCGCGCAGATGCCGCTCCTCGTTGAGGACCGGCATGATGACGGAGACGGGGGGCGACGGCATGGTTCCCTCGGAGGTCCGGGGTTCGTTTCCCCGGGAGACGGCAGTAACGCCGCCACGTTACCGCGAACGGGGGACACGGGTGCGCGCCGCCCGGGCGGTGCGGGCGGGCGCTGATCGTATGGGCCTACTGTGCTCATGATCCCCTTTCGCCCGCGGAGGTGTCCTTCGTGCCCACGCCGCCCCGCCGTCCCGTCCAGCCCCGGCCACCCGCGCCCGGGCAGCCGAGACAGCCGGGCGCGCGGCAGGGCGTGGGACAGGGCCCGGTGACGCGAGCGGGGTCACCGTCCGGGCGCACGGGGGCGCCCGGCCAGAGACCGGCGCCGGCACGGCCGGGGGCGATGTCGGCGCGGAGGCCGGCGGCGCGACCGAAGTGGGGCATGCGGGTGGCGACCACGCTCTCCGTGCTGGTGCTGGGCGCCGGGGGCATCGGGCACGCGGTGGTGACCAGCCTCGACACGGGGATCGGCCGGGTCGACCCGTTCCGCGACATGAAGAACCGCCCCGAGGCCGGCCACGGCACGAACATCCTGGTCGTCGGCACCGACAGCCGCGACAAGATCACCCCGGCCGAGAAGGAGAAGTACCGGCTCGGCGGCGCCCCCTGCCGCTGCACCGACACGATCATGCTGGTGCACGTCTCGGCCGACCGGCGGCGGGCCAGCATGGTGTCGCTGCCCCGCGACTCGTACGCCGAGATCCCCGCCCACACCGACACCGCCACCGGCAAGCGCCACAGCAAGCACCCGGTGAAGCTGAACGCCGCGTACGCCGAGGGCGGGCCCCAGCTGACCGTGCGGACCGTGGAGCACATGACCGGTGTGAAGATCGACCACTACCTGGAGGTCGACTTCACGAGCTTCATGCGGACCGTCGACGCGGTCGGCGGGGTGCGGATCTGCACGGCCGCACCGATGAAGGACGCCTACACCGGGCTGAACCTGCCGGCCGGCACGCACGAGCTGGACGGCGGGAAGGCGCTGCAGTACGTGCGCTCCCGCCACGTCGACGGCGCGTCCGACCTGGGCCGGATGCAGCGCCAGCAGCGTTTCGTGGCGGCGCTCATCGACCGGGCGACCAGCGAGGGCGTCCTGCTGAACCCGGTGCGGTTCCAGGAGGTCGTCACCTCGGTGCTCAGCTCCGTACGGGCCGACGAGGGCTTCCGTACGGAGGAGATGCTGGCGCTGTCCAAGGCGATGCGCGGCTTCAAGGCGTCGTCGTCGGAGTTCGCCTCCGTCCCGGTCGCCCAGGCCAGCTTCCCGGTCAAGGGCCTCGGCTCGACGGTGAAGTGGGACACGGTGAAGGCGAAGAAGCTCTTCCGGGCGCTGCGCGAGGACAGGCCGCTGGCCCCGTACACCGCGCGCGGCGGCGCCCGCAGGACGCTCGTGGAGGTCGCGCCCCAGCAGATCCGGGTGCAGGTCTACAACGGCACCCGGGTGCACCTGCTGGGCGCGCGGGTCGACGCGGCGCTGCGGGCGACCGGCTTCCGGACGAGCCGGGCGCCGCAGAACTGGGCGCGGCGGGACGTGGCCCGCACCATCGTCTGGTTCGACCCGCGCTGGGACCGTTCGGCGCGGTCGCTGGCCACGGCGCTGCCGGGCGCCGTGCTGCGGCCGGTCAAGGGCCAGGGCGCGACGCTGAAGGTGACGGCCGGCGCGAACTTCACGGGGGTGGCGCCGGTGCGGGCCGACTCCGTCTACCGGGGCGAGTTCGGTGTGGTCACCGGTGACCAGGTCCTCTGTACCTAGGGTTGTCGGGACCTGGGGGTCTCGGGACCTGGTGAGGCCGTCGGTACCCGGGGTTTCGGGACCTGGGGCACCCGTACCCAGGGTCTCCGTACCCAGGGGTGGCTAGTCCTCCATGCCCTCCGCGGCGCGCTTCTCGCGCAGCTCCTTGATCGCGCGGCGGCGGGCGAGCCGGTGCGTGCGCCGGATCTGCGCCTCCTGGTAGCGGCGCTTGTCCCGCTCGGTCTCGGGGATCACCGGCGGTACGGTGCGGGGCTTGCCGTCCGCGTCGACGGCGGCGAAGACGAGGTAGGCCGAGCCGACCTGCGTCGCGGGGGTGGACTCGTTCCAGCGCTCGGCGAGGACCCGGACGCCGACCTCCATGGATGACCGGCCGGTCCAGTTGACCTGCGCTTTCACATGGACGAGGTCGCCGACCCTGACCGGCTCCAGGAACACCATCTCGTCCATGGAGGCGGTGACCGCCGGCCCGCCGGAGTGACGGCCCGCGACGGCGCCCGCCGCGTCGTCCACCAACTTCATGATCACGCCGCCGTGCACCGTACCGAGGAGATTCGTGTCACTGCCGGTCATGATGTGGCTGAGGGTCGTACGGGACGCCGAGGTCGGCTTTCCCTCCGGCGGGGCATCTGTCGGCGAGGCCTGATCTGTCATGCCCTCCACCCTATGCCCCGACTTCATTGCATCAGCTTCGCTACAGGGCTGCCCCGAATTCCCACCCACCCTGTAAGGCGGCCGGGGGTGACCTGCACACTGGTCCGCATGAATGACTGGCCTGAAGGATGGTCCGACGACCGCAACGCCCGTTACGGCCGTGGCAGCGCCGACGCCCAGCCCGAGGGCGTACGGTCGATGCCGCACGTGCGGCGCCGGCCCACGGTGCCCCCGCAGCCGGTGCCGCCGCAGTCCGCGTACCCGCAGGGCCCGGCCCCCGGCCAGGCACCGGCGTACGACAGCGGCTACAACACAGGCCAGGTCTACGGTTCCCCGCAGGGCGGCGGTCCGCGTGGCGGCGGCCCCCGCGTCCCCGACCGTGGCTCGGTCCGCGCTCCGGGACCGGCCCCCGACTGGCGCCGCCGCATCAAGGTCGGCTCGATCGTCGTGCTGGTCGCCGTCCTGGGCACGACCATCGGCACGTACTTCTGGGCCGACGGCAGGATGCTCCGCGAGGTCGACCTCGCCAAGGTCATCGACCGCCCCAAGGAGGGCGACTGCACGACGTACCTGATCGTCGGCTCGGACAGCCGTGAGGGCATGACGGCCGAGGAGAAGAAGAAGCTGCACACCGGCTCCGCCGAGGGCAAGCGCACCGACTCGATGATGATTCTCGCCGCCTGCGGCAGCGGAAACACCATGATCTCGCTGCCCCGCGACTCGGACGTGGAGATCCCGTCCTTCGTCGGCTCGGAGTCCGGCAAGAAGTTCCCGGCCCAGGGCCGCCGGGTGAAGCTGAACGCCGCGTACGCGGAGGACGGCCCCGAGCTGCTGGTGCGCACCGTCGAGCACAACACCGGACTGCGCATCGACCACTACGCCGAAATCGGCTTCGCCGGCTTCGCGAACATCGTGGACGCGCTCGGCGGCGTCGAGATGGACATCCCGAAGGCCTTCAAGGACAAGAAGTCCGGCGCCGACTTCCAGGCCGGCAAGCAGACCCTCAACGGCGAGCAGTCCCTCGCCTTCGTCCGCACCCGGTACGCGTTCGCCGGCTCGGACCTGGACCGGACGAAGAACCAGCAGAAGTTCCTGGCGACGCTGGCGAACCAGGCGGCGACGCCCGGCACGCTCCTGAACCCGTTCCGGCTCTACCCGACCCTCGGCGCCGGTCTGGACACCCTGATCGTCGACAAGGACATGTCCCTGTTCGACCTGGGCGAGATGTTCTTCGCGATGAAGGGCATCAGCGGCGGTGACGGTACGTCGATGAACATCCCCATCTCGGGCAGCACGGGCGGCAACCTGGTGTGGGACAAGGCGAAGGTCCGGCAGCTGGTCCAGCAGATCCAGAACGACGAGAAGGTCACGGTCACCGGCAACTGACGACACCAGGCGAAGGGCCCGCACCGCGGCTGCGCGGTACGGGCCCCCCGGGGCTGCTGCTGGATTACGGCGTGGTGGATCGGCTCAGCGCGCGAAGATCAGGATGGCGGTTGCCACCAAGCTGATCAGCAAGGAACCGAGACAGCCGATTCGGTTACTGAAGAAGAACATTTCGAACGCCTACCCCGAAGTGCCGTTGCATCCCTGTTTCCGGGCTCCCGCATGCCCGCATTCCCGCATATCCGCATGCCCTTGCTGGAGCGGCGTCAGTGGGATTCGTCGTAGGGATCGCGGCTGCCCGACTTGGCCAGACCACGGCTGATCATGTAGCCGACGGTGAGAATCACGATGTACAGCCATGCCTTGTCGGCGCGGAAGTAGTCGATGTGGCCCTCTTCCGTTCCCACGACCATGGAGGCGATGAGGACCGCGACCACCGAGGCCAGATAGGCGAAGAACTCGGTCGTCTTCAGGGCCGACTTCGTCTCGGTGGACAGTCGGCGGGGCCGGTTACCGGCCGGATCGACGCCTGCATGGTGGGCCGGGTTGCCGGCCGGGTTCACACTGCTCATGGGATATGCATCCATTTCCGTCTTGCGAAGTACTTGGTGCACTCCACGGGGGGAGATTCGCGCCGGAAGCAACGCTTCCTGCCTCCACCCAGGTACCCGGATTCAGCCAAATAAACAGTGCTTCAAGACATGGTCATCACAACTCCGGGCCGCCGAGTCAAGACGCCGGAAACCGGACGAGGCGCCAAGCCGTCCGGGGAATCAGCAGCGGGTATTCCGGCTCCCGGACGCGTACGTCACGAAGTCCGCCCACGCGGCGGGGTCGAACCCGAGCTGCGGACCCGGCACGTTCTTGGAGTCGCGCACGTGGACGGCGCCGGGGGTGGCGGCGACCTCAACGCAGTCGGGGCCGTCGGCTTCGCTGTAGCTGCTCTTGCGCCACGCGATCGTGGAACCCTCTGGGGCGGGAGGCTGGAGAGTCATCGGGTCAGCTCCCGGACGCGTACGTCACGAAGTCCGCCCACGCGGCGGGCCCGAAGCCGAGCTGCGGACCCGGCACGTTCTTGGAGTCGCGCACGTGGACGGCGCCGGGGGTCGCGGCGACCTCGACGCACTCCGGGCCGTCGTTGCTGCTGTAGCTGCTCTTGGACCACTCCAGGGCAGAGCCGTCTCCACCTGAGGCCTTGCGGGTCATGTCTCTCCCAGCGCTTTCTCGATGAAGGCCAGAGACTCCCGTGGGGTGAGAGCCTGAGCCCGGATGATGCCGTACCGCAGCTCGATGATCCGGACCTCCTTGGGGTCGGAGATCAGGCGGTTGGACAACTGGCCTTCCCAGTGTGCCACCGCAGTGCCGTCATCGAACTTCAGCAGTTGGAGCTGGCCACCCATCCCGGCGTGATCCTCCCGGTCTGTCGGCATCACCTGGATCTCGACGTTCCGCAATTGCCCGACCTCCAGGAGGTGTTCCAGCTGGCGGCGCGCGACCATTCTGCCCCCGAGCGGGCGTTTGATCGTCACTTCCTCCTGAACGAACGTCAGCATGGTCAGCGGCTGCCGCTCGAAAATCTCTTGCCGCCCCATTCGCGCCGCCACGTGCCGGTCGATCTCATCGCGCCCGTACGACGGCCTACGCATCTCGTAGAGGGCACGGGCGTACTCCTCCGTCTGCAACAGGCCATGCATGTTGTGGTTGCCGTACGCGCCCAACTCCACCGCGTCGGCCTCCAGCTTCGCCAGGTCCCGGACCTTCTTCGGGTACCTCGCCTCCGCCACGTCCTTCTTCATCGCGGCCAACTTGCCGCCCGCGCCCAGGACTTCGTCGGCCCTGTCCAGGAACTCCGGTTTCGGGATGCGCTTGCCGGTCTCCACCTTGTAGACCTGGTTCTCGCCGTACCCGATCGCCGCGCCCAACTCCGCCGCCCGCATCCCCGCCGCTTCCCGCCAGAGGCGGACCTGCCGGCCGACCGCCGCGATCACCGCGCCCGAGTCGTCCTCCAGATCCACGTCCCGGTCCGGCTCGTCCACTCCGTCCGTCATACGACACCCGCCTCGCCCCGTGCTCGTACCGTGTCCGCGCGCGACGCCGTACCGGATGGACAGGGGCGTACACCGCCTGGACAGTCACTGTCCGTACACGCGTCGCTCTGTTCAGCGTACGCACGAACCGGCCACGCTGAGTGACGTGAATCTGGAAATCACCCGAACCGAATCCTCCGCTCCTGCCCGGAAGTTCACCGTGCTGCTCTCCCCTACCCGCCGTGGGGCCAGGCTCGCCCGCCTGCTGACCACGGCTCATCTGGCCGCCTGGGGGCTCGCGTCGGAGTCGGCGGCGCACATCGTCGCCGAACTGGCGGCGAACGCCACGCTCCACGGCCGCGTACCCGGCAGGGACTTCCGGCTGGATCTCACCGTCGGGGACGACGGCAGTCGTCTGCGCATCGAGGTCACCGACACCCGTGGCGACCGCCTGCCACCCGGCCCCGGCGCCTGTGCCGTTCCGGCGTCCGACTGCGAGTCCGGGCGCGGCCTGCTGATCGTCGAGGCGCTCGCCGACCGGTGGGGGGTCACGTCAGGTCCCGCGCCCCGCAAGACGGTGTGGGCGGAGCTCGATCTCGCTCCGTGACCGGTCCCACCGGGTCGCGGTTTCCCAGGACCCGGTGAACCGCGACCCGGTGCGCCGCGACGCGGTGCCGCACAATGCAAAAAGCTTTCAAGAACGCTTGAAAGAACCGGGGAAATCACCCACCCGACCCCACCCCACCCTCGTCACTCTCACGGGTGAGCTTGGCCAATTGGGCTGGATTTCGGGCGGGTTGCCGGGCATATGCTCGCGGCGACAACCGCAGACATGCGTCGGCCCCCGGCCGGGACTGGCATCCCGATCGAGGGCCTGACCACCAAGGAAGTCAGGGCTTCCCGATGGCTACCCAGCAGGTTAGCGCGCCTTCGCGCGTCTCATCCGGTGTTCCCGGACGCTTCACCGCCTCCGGCGTGATCCACGTCAACGCGAACCACACCGGCCGCTTCACGATCGTCGGCAACCACCTTGCCCAGCACCGCGAGTTGTCCCTGACCGCGATCGGGCTCGCCGTGCACATCCAGTCGCTGCCCGACGGGGCGAAGGTGGGCATCAAGGTGCTCGCGGGCCGCTTCGCGGAGAGCGAGGCCCGTATCGCCGCCGCGCTGCGCGAACTGGAGGCCCACAGCTATCTGGAGCGGGCGCTGGTACGCCTCCCCGGCGGCAAGCTGGTCACCCGGACGGTCTCGTACAACCAGCCCGGCGCCGCCACCACCGAGCCGACCCCTGCGGTCGTCCCCGCCGCCGCCGCCGTCGCCGTCCCCGCCGCCGTCGCCGTCCCCGCCGCCGCAGAGCCCGAGCCCGAACCCGCCCGAGCGGTGGCGCCCGCCCCGCGGGCCGCCCCCGCCCACGAGCGCACACCGCAGCGGCGCCCCTCGCGCCCGCGCCCGCCGCTCCCCCAGCCCCGGACCCCCGCCCTGGAGCGGTACCGCGCGGCCACCGACCTCCTGGCCGGCCTGCGCCGCGACGAACCCCGCCTCCTCCTCGCCGAGCACGACGTCCGCCGCCTGGCCCCGGCCGTCGCCGCCTGGCTCGAACGCGACGCGCACCCCGACGCCGTACGCCGCGCCCTCACCGCCGACCTTCCCGGCGACCTGAAACACCCCGCGGGGCTGCTGGCCCACCGCCTCACCGCGCTCCTGCCGCCACCGCTCCCGGCCGCGCCCACGCCCACGCACACCGGAGGCCCCGACCCGTTCCAGAACTGCGAGACGTGCGACCGCGCCTTCCGCGCCCGGGAACCGGGCCGGTGCCGCGACTGCCGAACCGGCGTGGCGGAGGCCGCCTAGCATGAAGGGGACGACCCCTGCCGCCGGGGACGGACGACGAGGAGCGCGCACGATGACCATCGCCCCGGACGACGCGCAGCACGACGCCCGCCAGTACCAGGTCATGCGGGACTTCGTTCAGTCGATGGACGACACCCTTCCCGGCAAGTTCGAGATCACCAAGGAAGGGATCGTCCACGACATGATGTCGCCCGCCCGGCCACACGAGCTCACCGTGCTGCGGGTGCGCAAGCGCCTCGACAAGGTCCTGCCGGACCACCTGGTGGCCCATACCGGCACCCCGGACGTGGAGCACGCCGCCGAGGGCATCATGCGCCACCCCGATGTGATGGTGATCGCCGAGGCGGACATGGAAGGCGACGGTTCCTTCGATCCCCGCACGCTCCTCGCCGCCGTCGAGGTCGTCTCGCGGTCGAACCCGGACAACGACTGGGTGGGCAAGATGCGGGATTACCCCCTGCTGGGCATCCCGGTCTATGCCGTCTTCGACCCGCGCACCGGTTCGGGAGCCGTGCTCAGCGACATTCACCTCACCCCTGCGGGCCCGCGCTACGCCATGCGCAAGGAGTTCCTGTACGGCGAGGACACCACCATCGGTGACTGGATGATCCCGACGGCGGACCTCCCCCGGTACGCGTAACCGCAGCGTCAAAGCCCGGCCTGCCCCGGCCGGACCGGCCGGGGCTGACCCCGCTCCGGTCGGCACGGGGCGCCGCGCACCGACGTCGCGTCAGACGAGCGCCGAGGCCAGGAGCGCGGCGGTCTTGACGATCAGTGGATTGTCCGCTTCGGCCCTGGGGTCGCTCTTGGTCGTCAGGACGGCCAGCACGACCGGCGAACGGTCGGGAAGCCAGGCGACACCGACGTCGTTGTTGGTGCCGTAGTTGTCCGAGGCACCGGTCTTGTCGGCGACGGCCCAGTCCTTGGGCAATCCCTCCCGGAATCGGTGGGTGCTGGTGGTGTTGTTCAGCAGCCATGTGGTGAGCCGCTGCCGGTCACCCTGCCCGAGCACGTTGCCGAGGACGAGCCGCGCGTACGTCAGCGCGATGGCACGCGGGCTGGTGGTGTCCTCCACGCGCCAGGGCTCGGACGAGTTCAGCTCGGTCTCCCACCGGTCCAGCCGGGTGGTGGTGTCACCGATCGAACGGCAGAAGCGGGTGACCGCAGTGGGGCCCCCGATCTGGCGGAGCAGCAGGTTGCCCGCGGTGTTGTCACTGAAGCGGATAGCGGCGTCACACAGTTCCCCGACGGTCATGCCCTCGGCCAGGTGCTCCTTCGTGACGTCGGAGTTGGCAACCAGGTCCGCCTGCGAGTACCGGATGCGCCGGGCGAGGAACTCGCCGTCCCGGTCCAGGTCTCTGAGGATGGCCGCCGCGGCGAGCGGCTTGAACACGGAACACATGGGGAAACGTTCGTCCGCCCGGTGCGTCACGGTGCGGCCCGTGACGGTGTTGTGGGCGAAGACTCCCACCCGCGCACCGTGCTCCCGCTCGAGGTCGCGCAGCCGCCCCTGGACGTCCCGCCCGTTCCGCGGCGCGGCAGCAGCCGCCGGGCCGCCCGCGACGACGGTCGCCGCCGCCATTCCGGCGCCAAGGGCGAGAAGCGTACGGCGGGTGGGCTCGGTGTCCGGCGAACTCATGATGGATCTCCCTTCTCCGGCACACCGACCGGAACCGTCGTAATCGTCCCCGGGCGGTGGGCTCATGATCAATCGCGTACGTCTACAAGTCGCCTCCAAGGGGGCTCGTGGTTCCTGCGAGGGGTGGGGTGTGTGCCACCTGTCGGTGACGGATGCGGCGGGGCCGGACAGGCAGAGGGCCTACCGGGCGAGGGCGCGGTGGCTCAGTCCGCCGAGGCCGCCGAAGGGCCGGGAGCAGCTGGCGTATTCACGGCGACGGCCCCCGGCTTGGTGCCGGGGGCCGTCGAACCGAACGGAGGCCGCGGCCGAGCGGCGAAGCCGCCGACCTGCGAAGACCCTGCTACGGCAGGTTGCGGGCCATCACGATCCGCTGGACCTGGTTCGTGCCCTCGTAGATCTGGGTGATCTTGGCGTCGCGCATCATGCGCTCGACCGGGTAGTCACGGGTGTAGCCGTAGCCGCCGAGCAGCTGGACGGCGTCCGTGGTGACCTCCATGGCGATGTCGGAGGCGAAGCACTTCGCCGCCGCGCCCAGGTAGGTGAGGTCGGCGTCGCCGCGCTCCGAGGCCGCGGCGGCCTGGTAGGTGAGGGCGCGGGCGGCGGAGATCTTCATCGCCATGTCGGCGAGCATGAACTGCACGCCCTGGAAGTCGGCGATCGGCTTGCCGAACTGCTTGCGCTCCTGGACGTAGCCCTTGGCGTAGTCCAGGGCGCCCTGGGCGATGCCGAGGGCCTGGGCCGCGATGGTGATGCGGGTGTGGTCCAGGGTCTTCATCGCGGTGGCGAAGCCGGTGCCCTCCTCGCCGATCATGCGGTCGGCGGGGATGCGGACGTTGTCGAGGTACACCTCGCGCGTCGGCGAGCCCTTGATGCCCAGCTTCTTCTCCGGGGCGCCGAAGGAGACGCCCTCGTCGCCCTTCTCGACGACGAACGCCGAGATGCCCTTGGAGCGCTTGGCCGGGTCGGTGACGGCCATGACCGTGTAGAACTCGGACACGCCGGCGTTGGTGATCCAGCGCTTCACGCCGTTGAGGACGTAGTGGTCGCCGTCGCGGACGGCCTTGGTCTTCATGCCGGCGGCGTCGGAGCCGGCGTCCGGCTCGCTGAGGCAGTACGAGAACATCGCGTCGCCCTTGGCGAGCGGACCCAGGTACTTGGCCTTCAGCTCCTCGGAGCCGGAGAGGATCACGGGCAGCGAGCCCAGCTTGTTCACGGCCGGGATCAGGGAGGACGAGGCGCAGACGCGCGCCACCTCCTCGATGACGATCACGGTCGCGAGCGCGTCGGCGCCCGCGCCGCCGTACGTCTCGGGGACGTGCACCGCGTGCAGGTCGGACGAGACGAGGGCGTCCAGCGCCTCCTGCGGGAAGCGGGCCTCCTCGTCCACCGCCGCGGCGAACGGGAGGATCTTGGCCTCGGCGAGCGAGCGGACGGTGTCCCGGAGCATGTCGTGCTCCTCGGACGGGCGGTACAGGTCGAAGTCAGGCGTTCCCGCCACGATCACTCACTCCCCTGAGCTGCTGCTAACTACCGTTAAGTAACCCGAATTTTAGTGGCCACCGCGCTTGTGGCATACGTGACCTTGCTGACAGCGAAAACGGTTCCCGGGCCGAGCCCCGACTATGCTCGGGGCCGCAGCCCGCCCCGTACCTCCCAGGAGCACCGCATGGCCCTCAAGATCACCGTGATCGGCACCGGATACCTCGGCGCCACCCATGCGGCGGCCATGGCGGAGCTCGGGTTCGAGGTGCTCGGCCTCGACGTCGTGCCCGAGAAGATCGAGATGCTGTCGGCCGGCCGCGTCCCGATGTACGAGCCGGGGCTGGAGGAGCTGCTGCGCAAGCACGTCGCCGGGATCGAGGGCTCGACCGGGCGGCTGCGCTTCACCACCTCCTGGGAGGAGGTCGGGGAGTTCGGCGACGTCCACTTCGTGTGCGTGAACACCCCGCAGAAGCACGGCGAGTACGCCTGCGACATGAGCTACGTCGACGCCGCCTTCGGTTCGCTGGCCCCGCACCTCAAGCGGCCCGCGCTGGTGGTCGGGAAGTCGACCGTGCCGGTGGGCAGCGCGGAGCGGCTGGCGGGGCTGCTGGCCGAGCGGGCGCCGGTGGGCGCGGACGCCGAGCTGGCCTGGAACCCGGAGTTCCTGCGTGAGGGCTTCGCCGTGCGCGACACACTCCACCCGGACCGGATCGTGGTGGGTGTGGAGAGCACGGCGGCGGAGAAGCTGCTGCGCGAGGTGTACGCCACACCGATGGAGGAAGGGTCGCCGTTCGTCGTGACGGACTTCCCGACCGCGGAGCTGGTGAAGACCGCCGCGAACTCCTTCCTGGCGACGAAGATCTCCTTCATCAACGCGATGGCCGAGGTGTGCGAGGCGGCCGGCGGTGACGTCGTCAAGCTGGCGGAGGCCATCGGCTACGACGACCGCATCGGCGCGAAGTTCCTCCGGGCGGGCATCGGCTTCGGCGGCGGCTGCCTGCCGAAGGACATCCGCGCGTTCATGGCGCGCGCGGGTGAGCTGGGAGCGAACCAGGCGCTGACCTTCCTGCGCGAGATCGACTCCATCAACATGCGGCGCCGGGGCCAGATGGTCGGCATGGCGCGCGAGGCGCTGGGCGACGGAACGTTCCTGGGCAAGCGGGTGGCCGTGCTGGGCGCCGCGTTCAAGCCCGACTCGGACGACGTACGCGACTCGCCCGCGCTGAACGTCGCCGGCCAGATCCATCTCCAGGGCGGCCAGGTCACGGTGTACGACCCGAAGGGCATGGACAACGCGCGCCGGGTGTTCCCGACCCTGGCGTACGCGGACAGCGCGCTGGAGGCGGTGCGGGGCGCGGACGTCGTGCTGCACCTGACGGAGTGGCGTGAGTTCCGCGAGCTGGACCCGCGGGAGCTGGGCGAGGTCGTGTCGTCCCGCACCATCCTGGACGGCCGCAACGCCCTGGACGCGGCACGCTGGCGCGAGGCGGGCTGGACGTACCGCGCGATGGGCCGCCCGCGCGCCTGACTCCGCCCTTGTGCCGGGGGCGCCGGGGGGTGCCCGGGGGGCCCGGGGTGTGGCCGGGACCTCGGCGTCCCCCCGCGTCCGCCCCGGGACCTCGGCGTCCCCCCGCGTCCGCCCCGGGACCCCGGCTCCGCCGGGCTGGAGCAGCCAGCCCGATCACGGTCACGGTCACACTGAGCATGAGCACATCACGAGTACACCCATGAGCCTCCGTCCGCTCCGGCGTTTACGCGGACGCTGAGGGGCACTCGTTCTGTTCGTGCCTGCTGCTGACAAGGAGGGTTCCATGGGCTTCGCCACGCTGGGCCTGACCGCGATCGACTGCCCCGAGCCGCGACGGCTCGCCGAGTTCTACGCCGCGATGCTCGGCGGTGAGGTGAAGGACGACCAGAGCGACGACGGCCGCTGGATCGACCTGTACCTGCCGGGCGGGCAACGGCTCGCCTTCCAGAAGGCGAGCGGGCTGCGACCGCCCGAGTGGCCGCGGTCCGACCACAACTCCCAGCAGCTCCACCTCGACCTCGACGTCGAGGACATGGAGTCCGCGCACGAACAGGTGCTGGCGCTGGGCGCCCGGCCGCTCGACGTGGACGACGACGGCGGCAAGCGGGGCTTCAGGGTGTACGCGGACCCGGCGGGGCATCCCTTCTGCCTGGTCAGCGTGTAGCCCCCGCGCCTGGGGCCGTGCGTGCAGCCCCGGCGCCTGGGGCCGTGTCCCCGGGCCGCCCGCGCCGCGTCACACGCCCCGCGCGACCGCTTCCGCCTCCCGGACCACACGAGCCGCGTTGCCCCAGGTCAGCGCGGCGACGTCGGTCTCCGGCCAGTCGCGGTGCAGCAGCTCGGCGATGAGGTTGGGGTAGCAGGACGCGTCCTCCAGACCCACCGTGTGCGGGGCGTGGATCGCCATCCCGTACGAGCCCGAGATCCCCACGCACTCCGGCCCGGCAACCTCGCGGACGTGGTCCAGGTGGTCCGCCACGTCCTGGAGGGTGGCCGGTGCCCCGGCGAGGCGGGTGACCTGGTCGGGCGCGAAGGTCACCATGCAGACGCCGCCGTTGGCGCGCAGGCGGCGCAGGACGTCGTCGGTGACGTTCGTGGGGTGCGGGGTGAGCGCGTACGCCGCGGAGTGGGAGAGGATCGCCGGCGCCTTGGTGACGTCCAGGACGCGGCGCATCGTGCCGGCGGAGGCGCCCGACAGGTCGACGAGGAGCCCGAGGTGGTTCATCTCGCGGATCACCTCCTCCCCGAAGGGGGTCAGGCCGTCGGGGCTCGCGGTCCAGTGCGTACCGGCCACGCCGGCGCTGCGCACGCCGAGCGCGTGGTACGCGCGGAGCGTGCCGAGCGAGTCGCCCAGCGCGGCGCCGGAAACGGGGCCGAGGAGGGACGCGATACGGCCGCAGTCGCGGGCGGCGGCCATCTCGGCGGCGGTGAGCGCGAGCCGGAGCGCCTCCGGGCAGGAGTCGATGAGGGTCCGCACCGCGTCTATGAGGTCCAGCGTGCCGCCTATGAGCCGGTCCGGCCCGGGTTGGGGCGCCACGTGCAGGGACCAGAACTGCGCGCCGACGCCGCCGGCCCGGATGCGGGGTATGTCGGTGTCGAGCGCCGCCTCGCCGTGCTGCAACGCGTGGTGATGGGTGCGGCCCAGCTCTTGGGCGAGGGTGTTGTGCCCGTCGACCACGAGCTGCGCGGCGAGCAGGAGCCTGGCCCGGGCGAGGTCGACCTCGGCGGGCGTGGTGGCTTCGGCGGCGCTGACGGCGCCGGGGGATTCGTCGAGCTCACTGGCGGTGGCCGGTGCGACGTACGGGTGATTCTGCAGGTCTGCCATGACGGGGGCTCCGGCTCCGTGAACTGCGTTGCCAGCCATAGGATCACGGTGGCACGGGCGGGGCGGGGGGTCGCGGCGGTGTACTGCGTCCGGGTGGTTCTCCCCCACCCCGCCCCTCCCCGAACCGGGGGCTCGGCCCCCGGGCCCCACGGCGGGAGCACAGGTGGAGGCTGACGCCCCCCACCCGCGGCGCGGCGGTTTCACGCCGCGCAAGGCGGACGCTCACGTCGGATTCGGGCTCGCCCCCGGGACTCAGGCGGCCGACGACCCGGCCCCCGGCCCGCCCCTTCCCGAACCTGGCTCGGCCCCGGGCGGCCCCACGGCCGCCACACGGGAGACACGGGGAGGCTGACGCCCCCCCACACCCACGGCGCGGCGGCTTCACGCCGCGCAAGGCGGACGCTCACGGCGGATTCAGGCTCCCCGGGACTCGGGAGGCCGGCGACCCGGCCCCCGGCCAGCCCCTTCCCAAACCTGGCCCTGCCCCGGGCCCCACGGCCGCCACACGGGAGACACGTGAAGGCTGACGCCCCCACACCCACGGCGCGGCGGTTTCACGCCGCGCAAGGCGGACGCTCACGGCGGATTCAGGCTCGCCCCCGGGACTCAGGCGGCCGACAACCCGGCCCCCGGCCGGGAAGGGCCGGGAGGCCGGGAAGGGCCCGGAAGCCCGGGAAGCCCGGAAGGCCGGGAAGGGCCCGGAAGCCCGGGAAGGCCCCGCAGGCCCGGAAAGGACCCGGAAGCCCGGGAAGGCCCCGCAGGCCCGGAAAGGACCCGCGAGGCCGGAAGGCCCCGCCGGGCCGGGCCGGGAGGGCGGGCTCAGGCGTCCAGGGACGTGAGCGTGGCGATGGACGGGGGGCGGGAGGAGAGGGAGCGGGAGACCGCTTCCGCGTCGCGGAGCGCGCGGAGCGGGTTCGACCAGGTCAGCATCGCGATGTCCGTACGCGACCACTTGCGCGACAGCAGTTCCGCGATCAGGTTCGGGTAACCCGCCACGTCCGCCAGGTCGGAGGGGGTGAACGCCGTGCCGTCGAAGTCGCCGCCGATGCCGATGTGGGCGATGCCCGCGACCTCGCGCATGTGGTCGAGGTGGTCCGCGACCGTCGACGCGGTGGCGATCGGGCGGGGGTGATCCTCCTCGAAGGCCGCGTGGACGCGCATCCCCTCGGCCGTCGTGTCGAGGGGGTGGAAGCCGTGCGCCCGCATGTTCTCCTCGGCGCGCCGCGTCCACTCCACCGCCGCCGGCAGGACGAACTTCGGGACGAAGGTGACCATCGCCACGCCCCCGTTCGCGGGCAGCAGGGCCAGCACGTCGTCGGGGATGTTGCGGGGATGGTCGCAGACCGCGCGGGAGGACGAATGGGAGAAGATCACCGGCGCCTCGGACGTCGCCAGCGCGTCGCGCATCGTCGTCTCCGCCACGTGCGAGAGGTCCACCAGCATGCCGAGGCGGTTCATCTCCCGTACGACCTCGCGGCCGAAGGCCGACAGGCCGCCGACGCCCGGCTCGTCCGTCGCCGAGTCCGCCCACGGGGTGTTGTCGTTGTGGGTGAGCGTCATGTAGCGGACGCCCAGCGCGTACAGGGCGCGGAGGGTGGCCAACGAGTTGTTGATCGAGTGGCCGCCCTCGGCGCCCTTCAGCGAGGCGATACGGCCGCCCGCCCGCGCCGCCTCGATGTCGTCGGCCGTCAGGGCGGGCGCCAGGTCCGCCGGGTAGCGGGCCAGGAGCTGGTCGACGCAGTCGATCTGCTCCAGCGTCGCGCTCACGGCGTCGTCGCCCGCCAGGTCGCTGCGCACGTACACCGACCAGAACTGCGCGCCCACACCCCCCGCCCGCAGGCGGGGGATGTCGGTGTGGAGGTCGCCGGTCCGGTCCGCGGCGATGTCGAAGCGGTCCAGGTCGTACCCCGCCCGCCGGCGCAGCGCCCACGGCAGGTCGTTGTGCCCGTCGACGACCGGGAAGTCGGCGAGGAGGGCGCGCGCCTCGGTGAGAAGGTCGCCGGACGTCACTTGGCCACCTTCGAGCGCAGCCGCCTGCCCTTCTCCGTCGCCTGGTCGTTCAGCTCCTGCTGGAAGTCCCGCATACGGCTCAGCAGCTCGGGGTCGGAGGCCGCGAGGATCCGCGCGGCCAGCAGGCCCGCGTTGCGCGCGCCGCCCACCGACACCGTCGCCACGGGCACGCCCGCCGGCATCTGGACGATGGAGAGCAGGGAGTCCATGCCGTCCAGGTACTTCAGCGGGACGGGGACGCCGATCACGGGCAGCGGGGTGACCGAGGCGAGCATGCCCGGGAGGTGAGCCGCCCCGCCGGCACCGGCGATGATCGCCTTCAGGCCGCGGTCGGCCGCGCCCTCGCCGTACGCGACCATCTCGCGCGGCATCCGGTGCGCGGAGACGACATCGACCTCGTACGGGATCTCGAACTCGTCGAGGGCCTGCGCCGCGGCCTCCATGACGGGCCAGTCGGAGTCCGAGCCCATGACGACGCCCACGAGCGGGCCCATGAGTGCGTTACTCAACGATCGTTCCTCGCAGATAGTCGGCGGCGTGGCGCGCGCGCTCCAGCACGTCGTCCAGGTCGTCGCCGTAGGTGTTGACGTGCCCCACCTTGCGGCCGGGCTTCACGTCCTTGCCGTACATGTGGATCTTCAGCTGCGGGTCGCGGGCCATGCAGTGCAGGTACGCCGGGTACATGTCCGGGTAGTCGCCGCCCAGCACATTGCACATGACGGTCCACGTCGCACGCGGGCGCGGGTCGCCCAGCGGCAGGTCGAGCACGGCCCGCACGTGGTTGGCGAACTGCGAGGTGACCGCGCCGTCCTGGGTCCAGTGGCCCGAGTTGTGCGGGCGCATGGCCAGCTCGTTGACGAGGATGCGGCCGTCGCGCGTCTCGAAGAGCTCGACGGCGAGGTGGCCGACGACGTCCAGCTCCTTCGCGATCCGCAGGGCGAGCTCCTGGGCCTGCCCGGCCAGCTCGGCGTCGAGGTCCGGCGCGGGGGCGATCACGGTGTCGCAGACGCCGTCGACCTGGCGCGACTCGACGACGGGGTACGCCACGGCCTGGCCGTGCGGGGAGCGGACGATGTTCGCCGCCAGCTCGCGTACGAAGTCGACCTTCTCCTCCGCGAGGACCGGCACGCCCGCCCGGAACGGGTCATGGGCGTCGTCCTCGGAGCGTACGAACCACACGCCCTTGCCGTCGTACCCGCCGCGCACCGTCTTGAGGATCACGGGGTAGCCCCCGGCCTCGGCCGCGAACGCCGACACGTCGGCGGGGTCGGCCACGATGCGGTGGCGCGGGCACGGCGCACCGATCGCGTCGAGCCTCGCGCGCATCACGCCCTTGTCCTGGGCGTGCACCAACGCGTCGGGCCCCGGGCGGACGGGGATGCCGTCCGCCTCCAGGGCCCTCAGGTGCTCGGTCGGCACATGCTCGTGATCGAACGTGATCACATCGCAGCCGCGCGCGAACTCACGCAGCGTGTCCAGGTCGCGGTAGTCGCCGATGACGACGTCGCTCACGACCTGCGCCGCGGAGTCCTGGGGGGTGTCGCTGAGGAGCTTGAATCTGATGCCGAGGGGGATGCCCGCCTCATGGGTCATCCGGGCGAGCTGTCCGCCGCCCACCATGCCTACTACCGGGAACGTCACCCTCTTAGGGTATCCGGAGCGGATCGGGGGCCTTGCCGTCCCCGAGCGGTGTCACGTCCGGGTGGTTAGCATGGCTTGGTTGACCCACTCGACCGGACGGGGCTGGAAGATCACCATGAGTGAACGAGGCGCACTGCGCGTGCGGCTGGACCAGCTCGTCCGCGAGATCGCCAAATTCGGTCTCGTCGGCGGCCTCGGCCTGCTGGTGAACATGGCCGTCTTCAACCTGGTGCGCCACACCACGGAGATCCCGGTCGTGCGGGCCAGCCTGCTCGCCACGGTCGTCGCGATCGGGTTCAACTACGTGGGCTTCCGCTACTTCACGTACCGGGACCGCGACAAGAACGGCCGGACGAAGGAGCTGACGCTCTTCCTGCTGTTCAGCCTGGTGGGGCTCGTCATCGAGAACGGCGTGCTGTACGCCGCGACGTACGGCTTCGGCTGGGACAGCCCGCTGCAGAGCAACTTCTTCAAGTTCCTCGGGATCGGCGTGGCCACGCTGTTCCGCTTCTGGTCGTACCGGACATGGGTGTTCCGTACGCTGCCGGTCCGCGAGACCGTCCAGACCGCCGAATCGTTCCTGGAACAGCGACGGCACGAGGACTCCCCGGCCCCGGCGTCGGCCGGCCGCCGCCGCTGACGCCGCCGCCGTCGCGCGCGGCGCACGGCCCACCCGCCCGGGTGGCGGGCGTCAGCGCACCGGGGGTGGGGGCTCCGGGGGCTTCTGCTCGCGGCTGCGGACCTCCCGGCTGAGGAAGAGCGCGAACACCGGGGGCTGCTGCTGGAGCAGCTCCAGGCGCCCGCCGTCCGCCTCGGCCAGGTCGCGGGCGACGGCGAGGCCGATGCCCGTCGAGTTGCGGCCGCTGATCGTGCGCTCGAAGATGCGCGCGCCGAGGTCCGCCGGGACTCCCGGGCCCTCGTCCGTCACCTCCACGACCGCCTGATTGCCGATGACGCGGGTGCGCAGGGCGACGGTGCCGCCGCCGTGCATGAGGGAGTTCTCGATTAGCGCGGCCAGCACCTGGGCGACCGCGCCCGGGGTGCCGACGGCCCGCATGCCGACCTTGCCGGAGCGGACGATCGCCCGGCCCGCGCTGCGGTAGGCCGGGCGCCACTCCTCGATCTGCTGCTTGACGACCTCGTCGAGGTCGAACGCGATCGCCGAGCCGGTGCGCGGGTCGCGGGAATTGGTGAGCAGTCGCTGGACCACGTCGGTGAGCCGCTCGACCTGGGTGAGCGCGATGTGCGCCTCCTCCTTGACCGTGGTCGGGTCGTCGGTCTCGGAGATCTCCTCCAGCCGCATGGACAGCGCGGTCAGCGGCGTCCGCAGCTGGTGGGAGGCGTCGGCGGCCAGCCGCCGTTCGGCGGTGAGCATCCGGGCGATCCGCTCGGCCGAGGCGTCGAGGACGTCGGCGACCCGGTCCAGTTCGGGCACGCCGTACCGCTTGTGGCGCGGCCTGGGGTCGCCGGAGCCGAGCCGCTCGGCGGTCTCCGCGAGGTCGGTGAGCGGCGAGGCCAGCCTGTTGGCCTGGCGCACGGCGAGGAGGACGGCGGCGATCACGGCGAGCAGGGCCACGGCGGCGATGATCAGCAGCGTGCGGCCGACCTCGCGGGTCACGGTGGAGCGGGACTCCTCGACGGTGACCGTCTCGCCGCGCTCGCCGTGGGCGACTCCGCGGATGACGTCGCCGCTGGGCCGTTTGCCGATCTCGATGGGGGCGCGGCCGGGGATGTCGATGAGGGCGTACCGCTTGGCGCCGCTCTGCTCGGCGAGGATGTCCGGGTTGACGGGCTCGCCGCCGACGAGCCGGCTCTCGACGATGCTGATCAGGCTCACCGCCTCGGAGTCCACGCTCTCCTGGGCGCTGCTGCTGATGGTGCGGGTCTCGACGATGACGAGGGAGACGCCGAAGACGGCGATGACGACGAGCACCACCGCGAGCGTGGAGTTGATCAGTCGGCGGCGCACGGGGTCCTTCTCACTCGCGGGGTGTTCGGCCTAACTCTTCTCGAAGCGGAAGCCCACGCCGCGGACGGTGGCGATGTAGCGGGGGTTCGCGGCGTCGTCACCGAGCTTCTTGCGCAGCCAGGAGATGTGCATGTCGAGCGTCTTGGTGGAGGACCACCACGTGGTGTCCCAGACCTCGCGCATCAGCTGGTCGCGGGTGACGACCCGGCCGGCGTCCCGGACCAGGACCCGCAGCAGGTCGAACTCCTTCGCGGTGAGCTGGAGCTCCTCGTCACCCATCCAGGCGCGGTGCGATTCGACGTCGATGCGGACGCCGTGGGTGGCGGGCTGCGGGGCCGGCTCGGCGCTGCCCCGGCGCAGCAGCGCCCGTACCCGGGCGAGCAGCTCGGCGAGCCGGAAGGGCTTGGTGACGTAGTCGTCGGCGCCCGCGTCCAGTCCGACCACGGTGTCGACCTCGTCGGCGCGGGCGGTCAGTACCAGGATCGGCACCGTGAGGCCCTCGCCGCGCAGCCGCCGGGCCACTTCGAGTCCGTCCATTCCGGGCAGCCCGAGGTCCAGCACGACCAGGTCGGCTCCGCCCTGCAGTCCGGTGTCGAGCGCGGAGGGCCCGTCCTCCCGCACCTCGACCTCGTACCCCTCCCGCCGCAGGGCGCGGGCCAGCGGTTCCGAGATGGATGCGTCGTCCTCGGCGAGCAGTACACGGGTCATGGGGTGATGGTAGTCCGCGTGGGCTACGCCCAGGGATGGGCTCGGCTCTTGATCAATTATTCCCGGGACCCTCCCTGAGTCCCCTGGGAGTGTGGGATGCCATCCTGGCTACTACCTTCAATTGTGGGCGGATGGTTCCACCGACACCTGTGATCCATCTCTCAAGTCCTTCCATGTGCCGCACTGTCATGTCGTATGGTGGCGAGACGCCTGATGTACTACTCCGGGACCTTTGGCCCGCTTGAAGCGCCAAGGGTCTCTTTTCTGCGCAAGGTCGGCTTTGCCAGCCTTGGGACAGTGAACGACCTGTGGGCCGGGCTCCGTGGCGTGATGACGCGCTCCGGTGCGTTGATCCCGGCGCGGTCTGATCCTTCGCCTCCGTGGTGGCACGGGGGCGAACCCCTGTCGGGCGTGGGGGTGGATCGCGTCCGTGCCGGTGCCGGCCCCGCCCCCCACCGGGCGCGTGAGCTCACGAAGCGCAGCGCGTCCCGAGCAAGCAAGGATCGACCATGGCGTCCAGCCTGACGAGGGACCCGGCCAGTACAGCTGGCCAGGAGAAGACGTTCCTCGGCCACCCCCGCGGTCTGGCCAATCTCTTCATGACCGAGATGTGGGAGCGCTACAGCTTCTACGGCATGCGGGCCCTGCTCGTGCTCTACCTGTCGGCCCAGGTCGCCGACGGTGGTCTCGGCTTCGACACGGCGACCGCCGTCGCCATCTACTCCGTCTACAACGCGATGGTGTACCTGCTGGCCCTGCCGGGCGGCTGGTTCGGCGACCGCGTGTGGGGCGCGCGGAAGACCGTGGCGATCTCCGGCACGATCATCATGATCGGCCACTTCCTGCTGGCCCTGCCGATGAAGCTCTCCTTCTTCGTCGGCCTGGCGTTCATCGCCGCAGGCTCCGGTCTGCTGAAGGCCAACATCTCGACGATGGTCGGCCACCTGTACCGGGACAAGAACGACCCCCGCCGCGACGGTGGCTTCACGATCTTCTACATGGGCATCAACCTCGGTGCCTTCGTCGCCCCGCTGACCATCGGTTACGTGGGCCAGGAGGTCAACTGGCACTACGGCTTCGCCATGGCCGGTGTCGGCATGGCCCTCGGCCTCGCCTTCTACTTCCTCGGCTTCCGCAACCTCGCGCCGGAGTCCAGCCAGGTGCCCGCGCCGCTGTCGGACGCCGAGCGCGCCGGCATCATCAAGAAGGCGCTGATCTGGCTGGCCGTCGCGGCCGTCGCCTACGGCGTCGTCGGGGTCACCGGCAAGCTGAGCATCGACTGGGTGCTGTGGCCGCTGACCATCCTGGGTCTGGTCCTGCCCGCCTGGTACCTGATCCGCATCAAGCGCGACACCGACCTGGAGCCGGTCGAGCGGTCCCGGATGTCGGCGTACGTCTGGTTCTTCGTCGCCGCGGCCGTGTTCTGGGGCATCTACGACCAGACCGGTTCGACGCTGAGCCTGTTCGCGGAGCACAACACCGCGGGGTCGCTGTTCGGCTTCTCCTTCCCGGCCAGCTGGTTCCAGTCGCTGAACCCGCTGTACGTGATGGCGCTGGCCCCGGTCTTCGCGTGGCTGTGGGTGGCGCTCGCCCGCCGCGGCAAGGAGCCGAGCACCCTGGTCAAGTTCACGCAGGGCCTGGTGCTGATCGGTGCCTCGTTCTTCGTGATGATGCTGGCGCAGGCCGCGTCCGCGGGCGACGTCAAGGTCACCCCGCTGTGGCTGTGCTCGGTCTACCTGATCCAGACCGTCGGTGAGCTCACCCTCTCCCCGGTCGGCCTGTCGCTGACGACGAAGCTGGCCCCGGCCAAGTACGCGTCGCAGATGATGGGTGTCTGGTTCCTCGCCGTCACCGCCGGTGACTCGGTCATCGCCCTGCTCCAGCTGATGGGCGCCCCGACCGACACCGAGTGGTGGTTCGCCAGCCAGGGCGCGCTCGCGATCCTCGGCGGCGTCGCGATCTTCATGTACCGCAAGAAGGTCCAGCCCCTCATGGGTGGCGTGCACTGACGGCGCCGTAGGCCGTACGCGTACGAAGGCCGCCGCATCCGGTTCGATCCGGGTGCGGCGGCCTTCTCCGTACCGGGAGCCCTCTTCGTACCGGGAGCCTTCTCCGTACCGGGAGCCTTCTCCGTACCGGGAGCCTTCTCCGTACCGGGAGGCGCTTCGGCGTGGCGGTGGGGGGACAGACAAAAGAGCACGGCGATCGCCGTGCTCCACACATCCTTCAGAGGTTCGCGCGTTGGCCGGGCGCGCGTTACGCGGGGGCCGCCAGCTCCGCCCAGACGGTCTTGCCCGGCGCGTCGGTGGTGCGGACGACCCCCCAGTCCAGGCACAGGCGCTGCACGATGAACATGCCGTGTCCGCCGGGGCGTCCGGCCCGGTGCGGGGTACGCGGGGCGGGCTGGCCCGGACCCCGGTCCTCGACCTCCAGCCGCAGCACCTTGGCGTCCAGCGAGACGCGCAGCTCCTCGGGGCCCTCGGCGTGCAGGCACGCGTTGGTGACCAGCTCGGAGACGACCAGCAGGACGTCCTCGGCGGCGGCGCGGCGGTCGGCGGTGGCCGCGGGGAGCCAGCCCCAGTCGTAGAGGGCCTGGCGCGTGAAGTCGCGGGCGAGCGGCACGATCCCACTGGCGTTGCCGAGGGAGAGCCTGCGCATCCGCCCACCTTTCGAGGAGATGGCGCCCTCGGACGCGGGCGCGTCGGAGACGCCGGAGGGCACGGGCGCGGCGGGTGCGCCGGACGCACCGGGCTCGGCGGGACCGTCCGCCGCTGAGGCCTCCGCGCGGCTGCCCGCAGGGGTGCCCGCGCTCCCGCCGGCCGCGACACCGCCGCCCACGGCGGGCTCGGCGCTCACGACGGACCCCGCGGCCGCGAGTGGCCCTGCAGCCGCGCCGGGCGGGGCCGCAGCGCCGGGGCCCGCGCCGTCCGGCTCACCACCGAGATCGCTCGGCGGATGCTGCTGGGTGGTGCCCATCAGCGCTTCACCTCACCGATTCGCCATTTCGTCATTACGTCAGTACACAGCGTGCGGAGCCGTCAACGGCCCTTCGCGCAGGTTCTTCTGCCCGCCCTCCCGGGTACGACACCCGGTTCGTCGCATCCGCGAACGTGAGGCGATGGACGGACACCCCGCGCCGGGTCATTCCGTGAGAGCCGCTTCCAGGGTGTCGTGCACCGCGAAAACGGCTTCCGCGCCGGTGATCTCGAAGACGCGAGCCACCACCGGCTGCATTCCGGCCAGATGGACCCCACCCCCTGCCGCCTCGGCCTTCAGCCGGGCGCCGAGCAATACGTTCAGTCCGGTGGAGTCACAGAACGCAAGCTGTGAGCAGTCGATCACAAGGCGTGAACGCCCTTGCTCAAGCGCGGTGTCCAGCGGTTCGCGCAGCAGATCGGCGGTGTGGTGATCCAGCTCACCCACCGGCGTCACGATCTCACTGCGGCCCTCCGTCCGGACCCCGACGTGGAGTCGGCCCTGGTTCACGCTGCCGACCGTCTCGCGGTCCATGCCGCCCCTCTTCGCCGATGCCGTTGAGTCGGGAGAACACTAACCCTTCTCCCTGGCGGCCGGTAGTCGGAGTCCCCTACAACCAGGACATATGGGACAATTGGCACTTGCAACGATCCAGGGAAAGCGGGTAGGGCTAGTAAGGACACCAGTCCGCACAGGGACACCCCCGACCTCGGCCGGCTTTGGAGGCGCCGCACACCGCAGCACGTACGTCGGCATCGGCGGCCATATGCCGAGAACGATGGAGGAGACCATGTCACCCCGGCTCGACGCGACGCGTACCCCCGACGCGCCGTCGATAACTCCGCCCCAGCACATCGATGGCGTCAGCGACATCGATCACATCAGCGACCCGGTCACCGACGAGCCCGACCGGCTCGCCGGACTCGGTCTGCCCGAGATCCCCCCGTACGACGAGGTCGAACCCCTCGACGCCAGGGCGCTGTCGAAGACGCTCTTCGCCCGCCTCGACACCCTCGAAGAGGGCACGCACGAGCACGCGTACGTCCGTAACACCCTTGTCGAGCTCAACCTCGCCCTGGTCAAGTTCGCCGCCTCCCGCTTCCGCTCCCGCAGCGAGCCCATGGAGGACATCATCCAGGTCGGCACGATCGGCCTGATCAAGGCCATCGACCGGTTCGAGCTCGCCCGAGGGGTCGAGTTCCCCACCTTCGCGATGCCAACCATCGTCGGAGAGATCAAGCGCTTCTTCCGTGACACCTCCTGGTCCGTGCGCGTCCCGCGCCGGCTCCAGGAGCTCCGCCTCGAACTGGCGAAGGCCGGTGACGAGCTCGCCCAGCAGCTCGACCGCTCGCCGACCGTCGGTGAGCTCGCCGAGAAGCTCGGCATCACCAAGGAGGAGGTCGTCGAGGGCATGGCCGCGAGCAACGCGTACACCGCGAGCTCGCTCGACGCCCAGCCCGAGGAGGACGACAGCGAAGGCGCGCTCGCGGACCGCATCGGGTACGAGGACCACGGCCTGGAGGGCATCGAGTACATCGAGTCCCTCAAGCCGCTGATCGCCGCGCTGCCCGCGCGCGACCGCAGGATCCTCTCCCTACGCTTCGTCGCCGGGATGACCCAGTCGGAGATCGGCGAGGAGCTCGACATCTCGCAGATGCACGTGTCGCGGCTGCTCTCCCGCACCCTGGGCAAGCTCCGCAAGGGCCTGACCGTGGAGGAGTGACGGCCCGGTGACCCGCCCTGCCGGAGGGGCCCGTTCCGTCAGGGGACGGGCCCTTCCGCCTTCCCGTCCCCCGGCCGCCGGTCGCCTCCCGGTCGGCGGGTGCCGCCTCCCACCTGTGCGGCCAGCGCCGCGAGGTGCGCGAGCGCGGCGTCGGTGGACGGGTCGGGCAGGGCGACGATGACGTGGTCGATGCCCTGCTCGGCGAGGTCACCGCAGCGCTGGACGCTCTCCGCCACCGACTGCCCCTCCGGGATCCGCATGTGGAGGGTCTTCTCGACCGCCTCGTAGGGCCGCCCCACCGCCTCACAGTGCGCGCGCAGGACACCCAGCTTGTGGGGGATGTCGGCGCCGTGGAAGAGGTTGCAGGCGTCGCCGTACTCGGCGACGAGCCGCAGTGTCCTCCGCTCCCCGCCGCCGCCGATCAGGATGGGCGGGTGGGGGCGGGAGAGGGCCTGCGGGGAGTTGAGGGTGCGCTCCAGCCGGTAGTGCCTGCCCTCGAACGGCGCGTCCCCCTCGCCCCACATCAGCCTGGCGATCCGCAGCGTCTCCTCCAGCCGCTCGAACCGCTCGGCCACCGGCGGCAGCCGGAACCCGAGCCCCCGGTGCTCCTCCTCGTGGAACCCGGCCCCGATCCCGAGGACGGCCCGTCCGCCCGACAGCACGTCCAGCGTGGTCACCTGCTTCAGCAGCAGCCCGGGCGCGCGGTGGGTCACCCCCGTGACGAGCGTCCCGAGCGTGACGCGCCGGGTGAGCGCGGCGGCGTACGACAGGGCGCTGTACGCCTCCGGCATCGGGTCCTCGGCCGCGCCGAAGTTCGGTATCTGGAAGAAGTGGTCCATCACCCAGAAGCTGTCCAGTCCGGCCTCCTCCGCGCCCCGCGCCACGCGGGCGAACGTCGGGGCGATGGCGGCGGTGCCGCCGGGCCAGATGAAGCGGGGGCAGGTCAGTCCGAGTTTCACTGCGGGCTCCTTCACGGCAAACGAAAACAGCCTGCCGGTCGGCAGGCTGTGAAAGGGGAATCGGGGAGGGATCGGGGGGGTGGAGTGGATCATACGACGCGGGCCGGGGCCCGCGCCGGGGAACGCCGTGATCGGCACGGGCGGGCCGGTGGCCGGAGGGGGCGCCGGGGGCCGGAGGGGCCGGCGGGGGCGCCAGTGGCCGGAGGGGCCGGAGGGGGCGCCGGTGGGGCCTCGCCGGTAGGGCGCCGGTGGCCGACGAGGGCCTGCAGGGCCGGCGGGGGCCGGCGGGGGCGCCGGTAAGGCCGCGCCGGGGAACGCCGTGATCGGCACGGGCGGGCCGGTGGCCGGAGGTGGCGCCGGTGGGACCGGGCCGGTAGGTCGGCGGGGGCGCCGGTGGGGCCCCGGTGGGACCGCGCCGGTAAGGCGCCGGTGGCCCCTCCGGCTTCCGTCGCGGTCGGCTAGAGGAACCTCTCTCCGCGCTGCCACACGGTTTTCACCAGCGGCACGCCGGGGCGGTAGGCGAGGTGGACGTGGGACGGCGCGTCGAGGAGGGCCAGGTCGGCGCGGGCGCCGGGGGTGAGGCGGCCGACGTCGGTGCGGCGCAGGGCGGCGGCACCGCCGGCCGTGGCGGACCAGAGCGCCTCGTCGGGGGTCATGCCCATGTCCCGTACGGCGAGGGCGACGCAGAACGGCATGGACGAGGTGAACGACGAGCCCGGGTTGCAGTCCGTGGAAAGGGCCACCGTCACGCCCGCGTCGAGGAGGCGGCGGGCGTCCGGCCACGCGGCGCGGGTGGAGAACTCGGCGCCGGGGAGCAGCGTGGCGACCGTGGTGCCGCTCGCCAGCGCGTCGACGTCCGCGTCCGTCAGGTGCGTGCAGTGGTCGGCGGACGCCGCGTCGAGTTCGACGGCGAGCTGGACGCCGGGGCCGTACGACAGCTGGTTGGCGTGGATGCGCGGGTGCAGGCCGTGTGCCTTGCCCGCGGTGAGGATGGCGCGGGCCTGGTCGCCGTCGAAGGCGCCCTTCTCGCAGAACACGTCGATCCAGCGGGCGTACGGCGCGCACGCCTCCAGCATCGGGCCGGTGACGAGGTCGACGTACGCGGCCGGGTCGTCGGCGTGGTCGGGGGAGACGATGTGGGCGCCGAGGTAGGTCACCTCGTCGGTGTGGCGGGAGGCGATCCGCAGGGCGCGGGCCTCGTCCTCGACGGTGAGGCCGTAGCCGGACTTGGTCTCGAACGTGGTGGTGCCCTGGCGCAGCGCCTCGTGGAGCAGGCGCGTCAGGTTCGCCTCCAGGTCCTCGTCGCTCGCGGCGCGCGTGGCGGCGACGGTGGTGCGGATGCCGCCGGCGGCGTAGGGACGGCCGGACATGCGGGCGTTGAACTCGGCGGTGCGGTCGCCCGCGAAGACCAGGTGGGAGTGGGAGTCGACGAAGCCGGGGATCACACCCCGGCCACCGGCGTCGAGGTGATTGTCAGTGGCGGGTGCTTTGCTGGATTCACCGACCCAGGCGATGCGGTCGCCGTCGATGACGACGGCCGCGTCCTGGATCAGGCCGAGGGGGGATCCGTCACCGAGGGAGGGGTCGTTGGTGACCAGGTTGGCGATGTTGGTGATGACGGTGGCCGTCGCCGCGACGGCGCTGTTCGTCGTGGCGGGGGCGGGCGTCGCCGGGGGGTTGTTCGTGGTCTCGGGACCGCTGCTCATGATGAGGGATGTCTCCTTCAGCCGTTTCAGCCGTGTGAGCCGCTTCAGCCGTGGTGGTCGTGGAGGGCGGCGATCGCGTCCGTCAGTGCGCGGGGGACGTCGGGGACCAGGGCGTGGACCCCGTCCCGCACGACATGGCGGCCACCGACGACCGTATGGCGCACATCCGCTGCCGACGCGGCGAATACCGCTGTCTCAGCTGCCAGACGCGGCGCCGGCCCCGCTGTCCTGACCGAGTCGAGCGCGATCGTCGCGAAGTCGGCGGGCGCGCCGGCCGCCAGGCGGCCCGCTTCGGGCCGGCCGAGCGCCGCGTGACCGTCGGCGGTGGCGGCGCGCAGCAGCGCGGCGGCCGTCCAGTGGCCGCGCGTGCGGGTGCGCAGGCGCTCGTCGAGCTCCATCGCGCGTGCCTCCTCCAGGAGGTCGATCACCGCGTGGCTGTCGCTGCCGAGCGACAGCGGCGAGCCGGCCTTCTGGAGGGCGGCGGCCGGGCCGATGCCGTCGGCGAGGTCGCGCTCGGTCGTCGGGCACATGCAGGTGCCGGTGGACGAGCCGCCGAGCAGGGCGATGTCCTCGTCGGTGAGGTGCGTGTTGTGGACGCCGGTGGTGTCCGCGCCGAGCACCCCGTGGTCGGCGAGCAGCCGGGTCGGGGTGCGGCCGTGCGCGGCGAGGCACGCCTCGTTCTCCGCCGTCTGCTCGGAGAGGTGGACATGCAGGGGGGCCTGGCGGTCGGACGCCCACTGGGCGACCGTGGACAGCTGGTCGGCCGGCACGGCGCGTACGGAGTGGATGGCGGCGCCGACGCGGACGCCGTCGCGCTCCTTGAGGAGGGAGGCGCGTTCCGCCCACGCCTCCGCCGTGCCGTCGGAGAACCGCAGCTGGTGCTCGTTGGGCGGCTCGCCGAAGCCGGACGACAGGTACGCCGTGTCGAGCAGGGTGATGCGGATGCCCGCCTCGCCCGCCGCCGCGATGAGCGCCTCGCCCATGGCGTTGGGGTCGTCGTAGCGGGTGCCCCCGGGGGCGTGGTGCAGGTAGTGGAACTCCCCGACGGCCGTGATGCCCGCCAGCGCCATCTCCGCGTACACGGCTCGGGCGAGCGCGTAGTAGGTGTCGGGGGTGAGCTTCCGGGCGACGCCGTACATGGTGTCGCGCCACGTCCAGAAGGTGCCGGAGCCGACCTGCACGGTGGAGCGCAGGGCCCGGTGGAAGGCGTGGCTGTGGGCGTTCGCGAGGCCCGGGAGGGTCAGGCCGCGCAGGACGACGGCGCCCGGCGGGGGCCGGTCGACGCCGGTGCGTACGGCGGTGATGCGGCCGTCCGCCCCGGCGGCGGAGCCGCTCGTGGCCACGGTGAGGGTCACGCCCTGCTCGACGGCGGGGTCGAGCCAGGCGTGCTCCGCCCAGTAGGTCACCTGCACGCCAGGCCCTCCAGTACGTCGGCGAGGGCGTGGACTCCGGCGACGCAGTCGTCCTCGGTCGCGGACTCGGCAGGGGAGTGGGAGACGCCCGTGGGGTTGCGCACGAACAGCATGGCCGTCGGGATGGAGCCCGACAGGATGCCCGCGTCGTGGCCGGCGCCCGTGCCGAGGACCGGGACGCCGCCGCCGAGGATCTTGGCGAGTTCGTCGCGCAGGGCGTGCTCGAACTCCACGACGGGGGTGAAGGATTCGCGTACGACGCGCAGGTCGATGCCCTGCCGGTCGGCGCACGCGCGGGCGGCGGCCTCGATCGCCGAGGTGACGGCGGACAGGGTCGCCTGGTCGGCCGCGCGGGAGTCCAGCCAGCCGCGCACGAGCGACGGGATGGCGTTGACGCCGTTGGGCTCGACGGAGATCTTGCCGAAGGTGGCGACCGCGCCGGCGAGTTCGGCCTCGCGGCGGGCGGCGAGGACCGTCTCGGCGTACGTCAGCATCGGGTCGCGCCGGTCGACGAGCCGGGTCGTGCCGGCGTGGTTGGCCTCGCCGTGGAAGTCGTACCGCCAGCGGCCGTGCGGCCAGATGGCGGAGGCGATCCCGACCGCGTCGCCCGTCAGGTCCAGGGCGCGGCCCTGCTCGACGTGCAGCTCGACGAACGCGCCGACGCGGGCGAGCCGCTCCGGGTCGGGGCCGATGGCCTCGGGGTCGTACCCGGCGGCCTCCATGGCCTGCGGCAGCGTGACGCCGTCGCCGTCGCGCAGCCGGTACGCCGCCTCTTTGGTCAGCTGCCCGGCCGTGAGCCGGGAGCCGACGCAGGCGAGGCCGAAGCGGGCGCCTTCCTCGTCACCGAAGTTGGTGATGGCGACGGGCCGGCGGAACTCCACCCCTCTGTGGCGGAGTTCGTCGAGCGCGGCGAAGGAGGAGACGACGCCGAGCGGGCCGTCGAAGGCGCCGCCGTCCGGGACGGAGTCCAGGTGCGAGCCGGTGACGACGGCCCCTTCGCCGAGGGGGTCGCCGAGCCAGGCCCACTGGTTGCCGTTGCGGTCGGTCTCGTAGGTGAGGCCGCGCGCCTCGGCCTGCGCCCGGAACCAGGCGCGGCAGTCGGTGTCGGCGCCGGTCCAGGCGTAGCGGCGGTAGCCACCGCTGTCGGCGTCGCGGCCGATGGGCGCGAGGTCGGCCCACATCTCGTGGAAGGTCACGAGTCGTCACCCTCGCGCATCGGGACGCGGACGCCCTTCGCGTCGGCGACGGACTCGGCGATGTCGTAGCCAGCGTCGACGTGGCGGATGACGCCCATGCCCGGGTCGTTGGTGAGGACGCGGCGGATCTTCTCGCCGGCGAGCGGGGTGCCGTCGGCGACCGTGACCTGGCCGGCGTGGATGGAGCGGCCCATGCCGACGCCGCCGCCGTGGTGGAGGGAGACCCAGGAGGCGCCGGAGGCGACGTTCACCATGGCGTTGAGCAGCGGCCAGTCCGCGATGGCGTCGGAGCCGTCCAGCATGGCCTCGGTCTCGCGGTACGGGGAGGCCACGGAGCCGCAGTCGAGGTGGTCGCGCCCGATGACGACCGGCGCGGAGAGCTCGCCGCTCGCGACCATGTCGTTGAAGCGCTCACCGGCACGGTCGCGCTCGCCGTAGCCGAGCCAGCAGATGCGGGCGGGCAGGCCCTGGAAGTGGACGCGTTCGCCGGCCATCTTGATCCAGCGGGCCAGCGACTCGTTCTCGGGGAAGAGGTCGAGGATCGCGCGGTCGGTGGCGGCGATGTCCTTCGGGTCGCCGGACAGGGCGGCCCAGCGGAAGGGGCCCTTGCCCTCGCAGAAGAGGGGCCGGATGTAGGCGGGTACGAAGCCGGGGAAGGCGAAGGCCCGGTCGTAGCCGGCCAGTTGCGCCTCGCCGCGGATGGAGTTGCCGTAGTCGAAGACCTCGGCTCCCGCGTCCATGAAGCCGACCATGGCCTCGACGTGCCGGGCCATGGACTCGCGGGCCCGCTGGGTGAAGTCGGCGGGCTTCTCGGCCGCGTAGGACGCCATGTCGTCGAAGTCGACGCCCAGCGGCAGGTACGCCAGCGGGTCGTGGGCGGAGGTCTGGTCGGTGACGATGTCGATGGGCGCCCCCATCGCCAGCAGCTGCGGGACGAGCTCGGCGGCGTTGCCGAGCACGCCGATCGACAGCGGGCGGCGGGCGTCGCGCGCCTCGACGGCCAGCTGGAGGGCGTGGTCGAGGGAGTCGGCCTTCACGTCGAGGTACCGGTGCTCGATGCGCCGCTCGATGGCGCGCGGGTCGCAGTCGACGCACAGGGCGACGCCGTCGTTCATGGTGACGGCCAGCGGCTGGGCGCCGCCCATGCCGCCGAGGCCGGCGGTCAGCGTGATGGTCCCGGCGAGGGTGCCGCCGAACTTCTTCGCGGCGACGGCGGCGAACGTCTCGTAGGTGCCCTGGAGGATGCCCTGGGTGCCGATGTAGATCCAGGAGCCGGCCGTCATCTGGCCGTACATGGTCAGGCCGAGCTGCTCCAGGCGCCGGAACTCCTCCCAGTTCGCCCAGTCGCCGACCAGGTTGGAGTTGGCGATCAGGACGCGCGGCGCCCACTCGTGGGTCTGCATGACGCCGACCGGGCGGCCGGACTGGACGAGCATCGTCTCGTCCTGCTTGAGCGTCCGCAGCGTACGGACCATGGCGTCGAAGGAGCGCCAGTCGCGGGCGGCCTTGCCGGTGCCGCCGTAGACGACCAGCTTGTCGGGGTGCTCGGCGACCTCGGGGTCGAGGTTGTTCTGGAGCATCCGCAGGGCGGCTTCCTGCTGCCATCCCAGGGCGCTCAGTTCGGTACCGCGCCGGGCCCGTACGGGGCGGGGTCCTGACATGGGGATGCCTCCTCGACATGCGTGGTGCAGATTTAGTTATTCACATAGTGGCGGTCTGAATAGATGTAGTCAACGGCTGCGCACCGGCGGACCGGGTGATTGGCTGGAGCACATGGCTTCAGACCGTCGCGATCAGGCCGTACGAGCAGCAGTCGACCAAGCCCTCCTCACCGGCACCGAACCCGTCGCCGCCCTCCTCGACATCGCCGGCATCCGCGCCTCCGCCGCCGCACTGCGCGCCGCCTTCGCGGACGTCACCGACGCGCCCGTCCTGCACGCCTTCGCCGTCAAGGCTTCCCCGCTCGTGCCCGTCCTGCGCCTGCTGCACGAGGCCGGGCTGGGCGCCGAGGTCGCGAGCCCCGGCGAGCTGGCCCTGGCCCGCGCGGCCGGCGTGCCCCCCGAGCGGACCGTCCTCGACTCGCCCGCCAAGACCACCGCCGAGCTGCGCGAGGCCCTGGCCCTCGGGATCGCCGTCAACGCCGACAACCCGCAGGAGCTGGCCCGTATCGACGCCCTCCTCGCGCAGACGCCCAGCCGCAGCCCCCTGGGCCTGCGGATCAACCCGCAGATCGGCGGCGGCACCATCGACGCCCTGTCCACGGCCACCTCCACCTCCAAGTTCGGTGTCGCGCTGCGCGACGAGGGCGCCCGCGCCCGGGTCGTACGCGCCTGCCTCGACCGCCCGTGGCTGACCCGGCTGCACACCCACTCCGGCTCGCAGGGCGTGCCGCTGTCCCTGCTGGTCGCCGGCGTCCGCGAGGTGTACGAACTCGCCGAGGAGATCAACGCCGCCGCCGGGCGCCGCCGGATCGACACCCTCGACATCGGCGGCGGTCTTCCGGTGAACTTCGCCTCCGACGACGAGACCCCGACGTACGCCGAGTACGCCCGCCTCCTCGCGGACGCGGTCCCCGGGCTCTTCGACGGGCGCTACGGCCTGGTCACCGAGTTCGGCCGGTCGCTGCTGGCCAAGCACGGCACGGTGCTGGCGCGCGTCGAGTACACCAAGACCTCCGGCTCCCGGCCCATCGCCGTCACCCACGCGGGCGTCCAGGTCGCCACCCGCACCGTCTACGACCCGGCGTCCTGGCCGCTGCGGATCGCCGCGTACGACGCCGAGGGCCTCCCGAAGACCGGCCCGGCAGTCGACCAGGACGTGGCGGGGCCCGCCTGCTTCGCGGGCGACCTGCTCGCCGTGAAGCGGCCCCTGCCCCTCCTCGACCAGGGCGACATCGTCGCGGCGCTCGACACCGGGGCGTACTACTTCGCGCACCACTACGCGTACAACTCCCTGCCCCGGCCCGGCGTGTACGGCTTCCTCACCGGCGACGACGGGTCGGTGCGCTTCGCGACCGTACGCCCGCCGCAGACCGTGGCCGAGATCGTCGCCGAGGGCGGGGGCGGCCACCGGGACGCACTTCTGGCGGTGTGAGGGACGGGTGCGGGTATCAGCCGCGTCCGGCCGGGCATCAGTCCCGCATGTCAAGACAAGAGACCGCCCCCGGTGGCCCTGCCGGGGACACCTCCGAGTCCGCCCTCAAGCGGGCCATCGGGCCGAAGCTGCTGATCCTCTTCGTCATCGGCGACATCCTGGGCACCGGCATCTACGCCACCACCGGCAAGGTGGCGGGCAAGGTCGGCGGGGCGCTGTGGCTGCCGTTCGTGATCGGTTTCGTCGTCGCGATCCTCACGGCGGCGTCGTACGTCGAACTCGTCGGGAAGTACCCGAAGGCCGCCGGAGCCGCCCTCTACACCCAGAAGGCGTTCAAGGTCCCCTTCCTGACCTTCATCGTCGCCTTCATGGTGATGTGCTCGGGACTGTCGTCCGCGAGCGCCGCGGCCCGCGCCTTCAGCGGTGACTACCTCTCCGAGTTCACCGGCGGCGCGGTGCCGCCCACACTCGTCGCCATCCTCTTCATCCTCGCCCTCGCGGCGCTCAACCTGCGCGGGGTCTCGGAGTCCGTGAAGACGAACGTCGTCCTCACCGTCGTCGAACTGACCGGCCTGGCGCTGATCCTCACGATCGGCGCGTGGGCGGTGCTGACGGGCGGCGGGGAGCCGTCGCGGCTGGGCGAGTTCGAGGCGTCCGGCGCCGGATACGCGCTGCTGACCGGTGTGCTCGGCGCGACCGCGCTCGGCTTCTTCGCGTTCGTCGGCTTCGAGGACTCGGTCAACATGGCCGAGGAGACCCGCGACCCGGTCCGCGCCTTCCCCCGGGCGATCTTCATCGGTGTGGCCGTGACGGGCACGATCTACGTCCTGGTGGCGCTGGTGTCCTCGCTGCTCGTCGACTACCGCACGCTGGAGAAGTCCAGCGGCCCCCTGCTGGAGGTGGTCAAGGCGGGCGGGGTCGACTTCCCGCCCAAGGCGTTCGCGCTGATCGCGCTGTTCGCCGTCACCAACTCGGCGCTCATCAACATCATGATGGCCTCGCGACTCTGCTACGGCATGGCCAACGAACGGATCCTGCCGCGCGCCATGGGCCGCGTCCTGGCCGTGCGCCGCACGCCCGTGGCGGGCATCGTCTTCGTGTCGCTCCTGGCGGTGGGGCTGGTGTCGACCGGCGAGATCGAGGGCCTGGGCGACACGACGGCGTTCCTGCTGCTGTGCGTCTTCGCGGTGGTCAACATCGCCGTGCTGGTCCTGCGCCGGGACCGGGTCGCGCACAAGCACTTCCGCACGCCGACGGCGCTGCCCGTCCTCGGGGCCCTCACCTCCCTGATCCTGGCCAGCCCGCTCGCGGACCGGGACGCGGACGTGTACATCCGGGCGGGCGTGCTCCTCGCGATCGGCATCGCGCTCTGGGGCGTCAACAAGCTGGTGATGCGGGCCCGCGGCGAAACCTGAGACACGACAACGGCGTACGACAGCGGGGTACGGCGCGGCGGCGGTGGGCGAACCCTACCGCCGCCCACGCATGTTCCTATGGAAAATGCCAGAACTCCCCCCGGCCGGGCGAACGTTGCGTAACCTCTCCGTCACAGCCGTATCCCGCGCGACGGGAACAGGGAGGGGAGCCCGCGTGCCCGGAATCGACGAGTGCCTGCTGGAGGCCATGACCGTGCCGGGCGCGCGGGGCGCGGCCCTCGTCGACTGGACCAGCGGGCTCGCCCTCGGCGTGATCGGCGACTCGCCCGTCGGCGACCACGAGACGACCGCGGCCGAGACGGCCGAACTGGCGCGCGCGGCGGCCGAGTACGAGTCCTTCGCCCAGGACGCGCCCTCCGACGAGTCCGGCCAGGGCTTACCCCAGGGCTTACCCAAGGGCCTGTCGCCGGGCTTACCGGGGGGACCCGAGACGCCCCGGGCGTCACCCCGGGAATCACCCCCGGCCTCACCCCAGGCCCGGCCGCCCCAGGAGGTGCCCCCCGCGCCGCGCCGGGAGATACCCAAGGGGCCCCCCGTCGAGGACGTCATCGTCACCACCCGCACCGGCTACCACGTCCTGTGCTTCGTCGAGACGGCGTTCGACAGCAGCGTCTTCCTCCACCTGTGGCTCGACCGCCCCACCGGAAACCTGGCCCTCGCCCGCATCCGGCTGCGGGACCTCGCGGAACGGCTGGTCCTCGGGTGAGCGCCACCGGCACCGTCTCCTCCCCCATGCTGCTGCGCCTCGCCGACGAACGGGCCACCGGCGCCCTGCTGCGCGACCACGGCACCCTGTACCTCCTCGACGGACGGATCGTGCACGCCGAGTCCCCCGTCGCCCCCGGCCTCGACGTCCTGCTCACGACCGCCGGGCGGCTGCCCCGCGACGGCTGGACGGAGGCCGTGGCCCACGCCGGTGTCCGGCGCGAGGTCGGCCGGTACCTCGTGGACAGCGGGCGCATCGGCGACGGCGAGCTGGAGATCTGCCACCTCGCCGCCCTGTTCGACGCGGCGTTCTTCGCCCTGACACCCGGCAGCGGGCCGACGCGCTTCCGGTACGGGGTCGAGCACTGGTTCGGCCCGGTGCGGCCGGTGTCCGTGGCGGAGGTCTGGCGCGAGACCGCGCGCCGCCGCCACCTGCTGGACGAGGTGTGGCCCTACCCGGCCGTCGACTCCGCGCCCGTGGTGCCCCGCCCGCCGGCTCCCGGCCAGACCCTCACCACCCGGCAGCGCGAACTGCTCGCGCACGCCGACGGAGCCCGTACCCCGCCCGACCTCGCCCGGGCGCTGGGCCGCCCCGCCTTCCACACCGTGCTGGACGTGCGCCGGCTGGCCGCGGCCGGGCTCGTCGCGACCCCGCCCGAGCCGGCCCCCGGCGCACCCGGCGGCGCCGAACGGGCATCCGACGCACCGACCGCGCCGCCGCCGGTCCCCGCCTGGGTCGCCGGCATCGCGCCCGACCCGGACATCGCCCTGCTCCGCCGGCTCCGTGACGCACTGGAGGCACACCTGTGACGACCCGTACGCGCTCATGAGGCGCGCCCTGCGACAGCGCGCCGAGAGGAGACAGCTGATGACGGCGGCCGAAGCCGAAGTGCTCGGTGAGCTCAGACGCCTGCGGGCCCGGGTCCCGCAGCTGACCGGAGCCCTCGCGGCCAGCGCCGACGGCCTGGTGCTGGCCCATGACACCGCTGACCACGGCGTCGCGGAGGGCGTCGCCGCCCTCACGGCCGCCGCGCTCGGCGTCGCCGTGCGGCTCACCGACGCGACCGGCCAGGGCGGTTTCCGCGAGCTCCTGCTCCGGGGCGAGGACGGCTACGTCGCGACGTACGCGGCGGGCGGCTCCGCCGTCCTCACCCTCCTCGCGGAGCCCCGGGTCAACGTCGGCCGGCTGCACCTGGAGGCCCGCCGCTCCAGCGCCCGCATCGGCGCGCTGGTCGACGGCGCCCTCGAACGACGCGCCCCTGCCCCACTCCCCGTACCGCCCGTTCCGTCCCACAGACCGAAGGAAGCGTGAGCAGACCATGGCCAACGCCGAAGCCGCCCTCAAGGAAGCCATCACCGCGATCGACGGTGCCCTGGGCGCCGCCCTCGTCGACTACTCCAGCGGCATGGCCCTGGGCACCGTCGGCGGCGGGAAGGACCTCGACCTCCAGGTCGCCGCGGCCGGCAACACCGACGTCGTCCGCGCCAAGGTGCGCACCATGGAGATGCTCGGCCTCAAGGACGAGATCGAGGACATCCTCATCACCCTGGGCGGGCAGTACCACCTGATCCGGCTGCTCAAGAGCCGTGGCACGGCCGGGCTGTTCCTCTACCTGGCGCTGGACAAGGAGCGGGCCAACCTGGCGATGGCGCGCCACCAACTGCGCCGCATCGAGGCCGAACTCGAGGTCTGAAACCCCGCCCGGACCGTCGGCGCCGCGCCCCGCCGGGCGCGGCGTCACCCGCCGCGAAGCCCGTCGTCCGGTACGCCTCGACGGGCTTGCCGGCGGGCCCCTTGCCGAGCCGGTCGGTACGCGCCCACAGCGGGGTCTCCCCGGTACGCTCCCGGCGGCCCGGCCGCCGTCCGGCGGGCGGGGGCTACTCCACGAACAGGCCGCGCGCCGCCGCCCCCGCGTCGAAGTCCTCCAGCCGCGCCTGGGCGTCGGGGAGTTCGTCGCACATCGCCTCCAGCAGCACCCGCCCCAGCATCATCGGCGCGCAGGCCGTGTCGAAGGCGAGCCCGGTGCCGACCGCGGCGGGCAGCAGCAGGTCGCTCTGCCTGGCCACCGGCGCGAACGCCGAGTCCGCGACCGTCACCACCGTCAGCCCCACCCGCCTGCCGTACGCGAGGGCCTCCACGACCTCCTTCGGGTGCCGCGGCAGCGCGAAGCACAGCAGCGCCGTGGCACCGGCGCGCACCGCGCCGTCGATCCGGTCGGCGAGCATCGTGCCGCCCTCGTCCAGCAGCCGTACGTCCGGGTGGACCTTGGCCGCGAAGTAGGCGAAGCCCCGCGCCTGCGAGGAGGCGGCGCGCAGCCCCAGCACGGGCAGCGGCCGGGAGGCGGCGAGCAGCCGCCCGGCCCGCTCGACGGGCGCCGGGTCGGCGAGCAGCTCGGAGAGGTGGCGCAGGTTCTCGATCTCGGCGTGGACGGCCTGCTGGTACTCGTTGAACGCCGAGCCGCTCGGGGCGGGCTGGGCGGGCGCCACCTCGCGCAGGTGCTTGCGCAGCGCTGGGTAGCCGTCGAACCCGAGCGCCACCGCGAAGCGGGTGACGGACGGCTGGCTCACGCCGGCCAGCTCGGCGAGCTCCACGCTCGACAGGAACGGCACGTCGGCGGCGCGCCGCACCATCCAGTGGGCGATCCTGCGCTGCGTCGGGGTCAGCCGGTGCCCCTCGAAGAGCGCCTGCAGCCGCGCCGCCGGGCTGTCGCTCATGGTCCCCGTCCCCCTCGTCCTATTCACTCACCCAGCACTCTGCATGACTGTATGCAGGCCGGGCAAGCCGAGTCGTGGGAACACCCGCCGACGGCACGGCCTGCGCTCCGTACCGTACCGACCGTGGCAGCCCGTGACCCGAGCTCCGGGAGAACCGGGCGGCGCGGAAGCGGGCCGGCGGGACGAGACGCCGGCGCCTCCCGCGTCCATCGCACCCCACCGCGCGCGAAAAAACAGGGCGGGGACCGCCGCACCCCCGTTGCCGGGGGGCGGGACGACGGCGGTCCCCGCGTGGGACACGGGCCCGGGTCAGGGCCGGTCTCCGCGTCCGCGGCGTTCATGGAGGTCCGGGAGCCGCTCCGGAAGTTCCTGACGCCGACAAGGACAACAGTGCACGTGCCGTGTTAAGCGGGTGCTGCCTCCGCATGACGTGCTCGTACCGTTTTCGCGAAGCGCACCCGCCGCGCGGTCACTTGGCGTCGCGCGCGAGGAAGGCGAGCAGGTCCTGACGGCTCACCACGCCGGTCGGCTTGCCCTCGACCAGCACGATGGCCGCGTCGGCCGTGCCGAGCACCGCCATCAGGTCGGCGACCGGTTCGCCGGAGCCGACCTGCGGCAGCGGCGCGCTCATGTGCTTGTCGAGCGGGTCGTCGAGGGAGGCGCGCTTGGTGAACAGGGCGTCCAGCAGCTCGCGTTCGACGACGGAACCGACGACCTCGGCGGCCATGACGTCGGGGTGGCCGGCGCCCGGCTTGACGATCGGCATCTGCGAGACGCCGTACTCGCGCAGGACGTCGATGGCCTCGCCGACCGTCTCCTCGGGGTGCATGTGGACCAGCTTGGGGATGTCGCCCTCCTTGTGGCGCAGGACGTCCCCGACGCTCGCGGACGGGCCGGCCTCCTCCAGGAAGCCGTAGTCCGCCATCCACTCGTCGTTGAAGATCTTGGACAGGTAGCCCTTGCCGCTGTCCGGCAGCAGGACGACCACCACGTCGTCCGGGCCGAGCCCCTCGGCGGCGCGCAGCGCGGCGACGACGGCCATGCCGCAGGAGCCGCCCACGAGGAGGCCCTCCTCCTTGGCGAGGCGGCGCGTCATCTGGAAGGAGTCCTTGTCGGACACGGCGATGATCTCGTCCGTGACCGTCCGGTCGTACGCGGTGGGCCAGAAGTCCTCGCCGACGCCCTCGACGAGGTAGGGGCGCCCGGAGCCGCCCGAGTAGACGGAGCCCTCCGGGTCGGCGCCGATGATCCGGACCTTGCCGCCGCTGACTTCCTTCAGGTAGCGGCCGGTGCCGGTGATGGTGCCACCGGTGCCGACACCGGCGACGAAGTGGGTGATCTTCCCGTCGGTCTGCTCCCACAGCTCGGGACCGGTGGTCTCGTAATGCGAGCGCGGGTTGTTCGGGTTCGAGTACTGGTCCGGCTTCCAGGCCCCGGGCGTCTCACGGACGAGCCGGTCGGAGACGTTGTAGTACGAGTCGGGGTGCTCGGGGTCGACCGCCGTCGGGCAGACGACGACCTCGGCACCGTAGGCCCGCAGGACGTTGATCTTGTCGGTCGAGACCTTGTCCGGGCAGACGAAGATGCACTTGTAGCCCTTCTGCTGGGCCACGATGGCGAGGCCGACGCCCGTGTTGCCGGACGTGGGCTCGACGATGGTGCCGCCGGGCTTGAGGGCGCCGCTCTGCTCGGCCGCCTCGATCATGCGCACGGCGATGCGGTCCTTGACCGAACCGCCCGGATTGAAGTACTCGACCTTGGCCAGGACGGTGGCCTGCAGGCCCGCGGTCACACTGTTGAGCTTCACCAGCGGGGTGTTGCCGACGAGGCTGATCATCGAGTCGTGGAATTGCACGGTAGCTCTCCGGGGTCTCCGAATGGGTCCAGCCAGCGTATGCGTAGTCCGAGGTGGTTACGGGGCACTTAGCTCTTGTACGGCTTCGAGGAGGTGGCTGCCCCTATGTCGAGGGCGAGGGTGGCACGACGGATCGCCGCGGGTGCGGCGTACGGCGGCGGGGGCATCGGGCTGCTCGGCGCGGCCGCGGTAGGGGTGCTGCTGGCGGAGATGCAGCTGGCGAAGCGCTCGGTGGGCGGCGGGGTGGCGCCGCTGCCGCCGGCCGCGGACGGGCTGTACGGCCGGGGCTTCGCGGGTGCGGAGCCGATCCGGTTCGCCCTTCTGGGGGATTCGACGGCGGCGGGGCAGGGGGTGCGGCGGGCGGGCCAGACGCCGGGCGCGCTGCTCGCCTCGGGGCTGGCCGCCGTCGCGGAGCGCCCGGTGGAGCTCCGTAACGTCGCGCTGCCGGGCGCGCGCTCCGACGACCTGGAACGCCAGGTGGCGCTGTTGCTGGCGCACCCGGGGCGCGTCCCCGACGCGTGCGTGATCATGATCGGCGCGAACGACGTGACGCACCGGATGCCGCCCACGCAGTCGGTGCGGTACCTGGCGGCGTCGGTGCGCCGCCTGCGTACGGCCGGCGCCGAGGTGGTGGTCGGCACCTGCCCCGACCTGGGCACGATCGAGCCGGTCTACCAGCCGCTGCGCTGGCTGGCCCGGCGGGCGTCGCGCCAGCTCGCGGCGGCGCAGACGATCGTGGTCGTCGAGCAGGGCGGCCGTACGGTGTCGCTGGGCGACCTCCTGGGCCCGGAGTTCGCGGCGAACCCGCGCGAGATGTTCGGCGTGGACAACTACCACCCGTCGGCGGAGGGCTACGCCACGGCGGCGATGGCGGTGCTGCCGACGGTGTGCGCCGTGCTGGGCGTCTGGCCGGAGGAGGACCGCCTGGAGGCGGACCGCCACGAGGGCATGCTGCCGGTCGCGCAGGCGGCGGCGGAGGCCGCGGAGGAGGCGGGTACGGAGGTCACCGGGGCACGGGCGCCGTGGGCGCTGCTCAAGCACCGCCGCCGCCGTCGCCTCCCCCCGGTCCCGGACCCCGCCCCGTCCCCGGACCACCACGCCTGACGGCCCTCGCGGCCGGCCGGCCCCGGGGCGGGCCGGCCGACCGCCGGGGTACGGGGTGGGAACGCCGGTTTCGGGAAGGGGCCGGGTGGGGAGAAAGCAAGCCTCCCCCACCTGAGCGAGCGCTTAGAAATGCGGTGCTCGTCACACGCCCCGCCCGGTGACCTTTCGCGATACGTACAGGTAACTTCCCTCTCAGTCGGTCCCGCCCTCCCCTCGCCCCATGGAGTCCTGATGCCCGAAGCCGTGATCGTCTCCGCCGCCCGTTCCCCGATCGGCCGGGCCTTCAAGGGCTCGCTGAAGGACCTGCGGCCGGACGACCTGACCGCCACGATCATCCAGGCCGCGCTCGCCAAGGTGCCCGAGCTCGACCCCCGTGACATCGACGACCTGATGCTGGGCTGCGGCCTGCCCGGCGGCGAGCAGGGCCACAACCTCGGCCGGATCGTCGCCGTGCAGATGGGCATGGACCACCTGCCCGGCTGCACCGTCACCCGCTACTGCTCCTCGTCCCTCCAGACGTCCCGCATGGCCCTGCACGCCATCAAGGCGGGCGAGGGCGACGTCTTCATCTCCGCCGGCGTCGAGATGGTGTCCCGCTCCGTGAAGGGCACGAGCGACGGCCTCCCCGACACGCACAACCCGGTCTTCGCCGAGGCCGAGGCCCGCACCGCCGCCCGCGCGGAGCAGGAGGGCGCCGACTGGCACGACCCGCGCGAGGACGGCCTGCTCCCCGACGCGTACATCGCGATGGGCCAGACCGCCGAGAACCTGGCGCGCCTCAAGGGCGTGACCCGCCAGGACATGGACGAGTTCGGCGTACGGTCCCAGAACCTCGCCGAGGAAGCCATCAAGAACGGCTTCTGGGAGCGCGAGATCACCCCGGTCACCACGCCCGACGGCACCGTCGTCGCCAAGGACGACGGCCCGCGCGCCGGGGTCACGCTCGATGGCGTGCAGGGCCTGAAGCCGGTCTTCCGCCCCGACGGCCTCGTCACCGCCGCCAACTGCTGCCCGCTCAACGACGGCGCCGCCGCGCTCGTCATCATGTCCGACACCAAGGCGCGGGAGCTGGGCCTGACCCCGCTCGCCCGCATCGTCTCCACCGGTGTCTCCGGCCTCTCCCCGGAGATCATGGGGTACGGGCCGGTCGAGGCCAGCAAGCAGGCGCTCCGGCGCGCCGGGCTGACCATCGGCGACATCGACCTCGTCGAGATCAACGAGGCGTTCGCCGCCCAGGTCATCCCGTCCTACCGGGACCTGGACATCCCGCTGGAGAAGCTGAACGTCAACGGCGGCGCCATCGCCGTCGGCCACCCCTTCGGCATGACCGGCGCCCGGATCACCGGCACGCTGATCAACGGCCTGCAGTTCCACGACAAGCAGTTCGGCCTGGAGACGATGTGCGTCGGCGGCGGCCAGGGCATGGCCATGGTCATCGAGCGGCTGAGCTGAGCTGTAGTGGAGGGTAGGGGTCACCCGAGGAACGAGGGCGACACCTGCCCGCAGCGGCAGCGAAGCGGAACGCGACCAAAAAGCGAGCGGCTGAGCTGAGCTGCAGTGGAGGGTAGGGGTCACCCGAGGAACGAGGGCGGCACCTGCCCGCAGCGGCAGCGAAGCGGAACGCGACCAAAAAAAGCGAGCGGCTGAGCTGAGCCGGGCTGACGCACAGCGACCGGCCCGGTACGGTCCAGTCGGGCTCAACCCCACCGCGTCCCAGTCGTGACCGAATCTCCCCCAGGATGTGACCTATGTCCCGGGGGAGATTCTTTTTGCAGGTCAGCGCCACATTCCGGGAAAGCCCAGGGACCAAGGAACTGTCCAATTCGTGACGTAATGCACTGACAGGACGCGCGGGTCCACGACAAGCTGATGTAGGAAGTGCGGGGGATCGATTGAAACCGGGAGTAAGTCAGTGAGCGCCATGTCTCTCGCCCTGCTGCTGACCACGGCCACCGCCACGGCCGTGGGCGCCGCTGCCCTGCACGCCGCCCACGGGCTGCGCCGGCAGATCACCGTCCTGCGCACGGAGCTGGCCTCCGCCGTGGACGACGGCGCGGGCCGCACCCCCACCGTCCCCCACGCGCGTGCCACCACCGACGACATACGCGCCGCCGTCGCCGAGGCCCTCGCCGAGGAGCGGGAGCGGGAGCTGGCCGAGGCGCGGGCCTTCTGGGCCGCGCAGGAGGCGCGGGACGCCGCCGACGCCCCGGGGCCGCTGCTGGGCGGCGGCCTCGCCGGGCTCACCGACGAGGGGCCGTTCTTCGTGCCGCGTCAGGCGGACTTCGTGGGCCTGGAGGCGCTGGACCTCGACAGGGACGACAGCGAGGCGGAGTACGCCGAGTACGCCGCCGAGTACGAGCTGCCCGAGTTCCCCGAGGACTCCCCCGAGCTGGCCGCCGCCCGCCGCCGCCACCCCTCCCACCCCGACTTCGTCCCGGTCCAGACGCCGGTGGTCACCGACCACGAGCGGACCGTGGCCCGCCTGGAGGAGCTCGCGGAGACGCGGACGGCGCTCACCGACGTACGCCCCGGCCCCCTCGGCACGCTCGACGTGTACGTCTTCGCCGACGGCACGACCCTGTGCATGACCCCCGGCCACCGCGAGACCGCCGAGCGCCTCGCGGAAGCGCTGCGCAAGGGCGATACGCCGGTCCTGCTGGGCGGCTCCGGTGTCTCCGGGGCGTACGCCCTGACGTTCTCGTACGGCGACGGCGAGGGCGCCGAGAACGTCTACATCCTCGCCGACCGCGTCATAGCCTCCCTGTAGCCCGGCCGGCCCCCGGCACCGGCCCGCTACAGGCCCGCCCTGGCGGCGGCCCGCCGCACCAGGCCCACGACCTCGTCCACCTCCGCGGCGGAGGAGGCCGTTCGCAGAATCCCCGCCAGGTCGTTGCCGGCCACCACAAGTTGGTCCGCGACGGCGAAGACCCCCGCGTCGGGCATGATCCGCGGCGCCGTGTCCGGCGCCTCCAGACGCTGCGCCCGCAGAGCCAACTCCCGTGCCAGCTCCAGCCCTTCGGCCGCCGCGCCGCGCTGGAGCCGGCTCTGCGGGGCGGTCCGCAACCGGTCGGCGAAGCGCTCGACGGCGGCGGTCAGTTCAGTCGTGTCAGCCACACCGCGACCCTATGCGCCGCCGCGGCACTGTTGCCAATACGCGCACGCTCGGGCACGGTGACGTGAAGGAGCACACGCGCACAGCGTCCGGAGGCGCCGATGTCCCAAGTCTTCTCCGAAGAGACCCACCGAAATCTGCTCTCGCGCATTCCCGCCTGCACCGGTCGTGAAGTGGCCGACTGGCTTCGCACCGTCGAGGAAGGTCCCTCCCTCGTCCGCTTCGAGGAGAAGGTCAGCTGGCTCCGGGGCGAACACGACCTCGCGTACGGGCACGCCAAGGCGATCATCCATGAGTACGACCTGCGCCGTGCCGCGCGGAAACTGCTCTGATCCCGCAAAGGGGGAAGGCCCCGTCCCGGCGGTCGCCGGGAGGGGGCCTTCCTCATGCCGTGAGGCGTCAGTCGTCGCCCTGCAGGATCGAGATCAGCCGCAGGAACTCCAGGTAGATCCACACCAGCGTCATGGTGAGGCCGAAGGCCGCCAGCCACGACTCCTCGCGCGGAGCGCCGTAGGTGATGCCGTCCTCGACCTGCTTGAAGTCCAGGGCGAGGAAGCACGCGCCGAGGATGATGCCGATGACGCCGAACATGATGCCGAGGCCGCCGCTGCGGAAGCCGAGGCCGTCACCGCCGCCGAAGAGGGCGAACAGCGCGTTCACGGCCATCAGCAGCACGAAGCCGATCGCCGCCGCCATCACGAAGCCGTAGAAGCGGCGGGTGACGCGGATCCAGCGCATCTTGTACGCGATGAGCACGCCGGCGAAGACCGACATGGTGCCGAGCACCGCCTGCGGGACGGCGCCCGCCGAGACGTACGTGGAGACGGCGCTGGAGATGACGCCGAGGAAGACGCCCTCGAACGCCGCGTACGCCAGGATCAGCGCGGGCGACGCCTTCCGCTTGAACGCCTGGATCATCGCGCAGACGAAGGCCACCAGGGCCGCGCCGATGGCGATGCCGTACGACGAGCCGAGGTTCGCCGGATCGACGGGCAGCAGGAGCCACGCGAGCGTCGCCGTGACGAACACCGTGCCGAGCGTGATGGCCGTGCGGGACACCACGTCGTCGATGGTCATGGCCCCCGGGTGGGCCGGGGCCTGCGGGGCGCCGAGCTGGACGTCCTGCTGCGGGGCGTACGGGTTGGTCGCGTACGGGTTCTGGGCGTACGGGTTGGTACCAGCGGCGGGGCCCCCGGCCGGCTGCTGCGCGTTGAAGCCCGCGTAGCCGCCGTTGTCGCGGCTGAACCCCCGTCGCGAGAAGACCGGGTTGCTGCTCCTCATCTCACTCCTCCATGGCCGCCGTGCGCGGCCTTGAGACAAGAGTAATGGGAACGCAAAAGAAACACCCTAGTGCTCGGGGAGGATCTTTCGCCCCGCGTCGAGCCGGGGTGTGGGACCGCTCCCGGCGTAGTGGTCCATGGTGCCCGGAGCCGGACTCGAACCGGCACGGCCCGAAGGCCAGCGAGGTTTAAGCTCGCCGTGTCTGCATTCCACCATCCGGGCGCGGCACGCGGCTCCGCATTGGCACATGAGCCTATCCGGGGCCCCTCCCCCGAACAGCGGAAGAGTGGCCCGATGTTGTCTTATTTTATTGGCGCTTGAGGGTCCGTCAGCCCAGGTCGGGGGCGTTGAGCCGCAGCGGCACGGGGTTCACGGCGGTAAAGAGCTCCCCAAGGGAATGACGGAAAGTCGCCGCCCGCGCGCGGACGGTTCCGGCCCGGATCCGCTCTCAGGGGCCGCGTCATACCTCAGGAGGAGGGGCGGACCCCCCGGTCCGACTCCAGGCTGCCCCAGGAACGGGCATGCGGAGGGACGTCCCGCGCGGCGGCGGCGATGACGATGGAGGGGTCCTCGATTCGAAGAACCGACCGCCCCGACAGGAGCCCTCCTCGTGACCACCACCCCCCTCGCTCACCGCGCCGCCGCCACGGTGGCCGCCCGCGCCACGGATCTGTCCAAGGTCTACGGACAGGGCGAGACCCAGGTGGTCGCCCTGGACCGGGTCACCGTGGAATTCCGGCAGGGTGAGTTCACCGCGATCATGGGCCCGTCGGGCTCCGGCAAGTCGACCCTGATGCACTGCGTGGCCGGCCTGGACAGCTTCAGCTCCGGCTCGGTACGCATCGGGGACACCGAGCTCGGCTCCCTCAAGGACAAGCAGCTCACGCAGTTGCGCCGCGACAAGATCGGCTTCATCTTCCAGGCGTTCAACCTCCTGCCGACGCTCACGGCCGCCGAGAACATCACGCTCCCCATGGACATCGCGGGCCGCAAGCCCGACAAGGAGTGGGTGCGCACGGTCATCGACATGGTGGGCCTGTCCGGCCGCCTCTCCCACCGCCCCGGCCAGCTCTCCGGCGGCCAGCAGCAGCGCGTCGCCGTGGCCCGCGCGCTGGCCTCCCGCCCCGAGATCATCTTCGGTGACGAGCCGACCGGAAACCTGGACTCCCGCTCGGGCGCCGAGGTGCTGGGCTTCCTGCGCAACTCCGTGCGCGAACTCGGCCAGACGGTCGTGATGGTCACCCACGACCCGGTGGCCGCCTCGTACGCGGACCGCGTGGTCTTCCTCGCCGACGGCCGCATCGTCGACGAGATGCTCCACCCGACGGCGGACGGTGTGCTGGACCGCATGAAGGAGTTCGACACCAAGGGCCGCACCAGCTGACCCGCCGGGGCCTCGCCCCGGGGACCGGCCCTCGACCTTCCCGCCGTGCGGCGGCTCCGCACCGCACCGGACACCCACCTCAGGACCTCACCTCATGTTCCGTACCGCCTTGCGCAATGTGCTCGCGCACAAGGCCAGGCTGCTGATGACCGTGCTCGCCGTCATGCTCGGCGTCGCCTTCGTCTCCGGCACCCTGGTCTTCACCGACACCCTGTCCAACGCCTTCCGCAACCAGTCGGCCAAGAGCTACGACAACGTCGCCGTCGCCGTCACCTCCTACGCCGACGAGAACGACACCAAGCAGGAGCCCGGCCTCTCCCAGCGGACCCTCGACAAGGTCGGCGAGCTGGACGGGGTGGCGTCCGCCACCGGACGGGTGGACGGCTTCGCCGGCGTCGCCGACCCCGACGGCAAGCTGATAGGCGTCGGCTGGTCCAACAAGGGCGCCAACTTCGCCCCCGGCAAGGACGGCAAGGACCCGGCCTACGACTTCACCGAGGGCTCCGGCCCCGTGAAGGACGACCAGATCGCGCTCGACAAGGACACCGCCGCCAAGGGCGAGTACAAGGTCGGCGACCGGGTGCGGGTGGCCACGAACGGGCCGGTCGAGGAGTACACCCTCGCCGGTGTCTTCACCACCGAGGACGGCGCCGTCAGCGCCGGTGGCAGCCTGGTCCTCTTCGACACCTCCGTCGCCCAGAAGCTCTACCTGAAGCCGGGCTACTTCAAGGACCTGACCGTCACCGCCGCGCCCGGCGCCGACGACGCGAGGATCCTCGACGCGGTCCAGCCGCTGCTCCCGGACAACGCCCGGGCCCAGACGGGCGCCGCGCTCGCCGAAGAGCAGGCGAAGCAGATCGAGGAGGGCATGAGCAGCCTCAATCAGATGCTGCTGGGCTTCGCGGCCATCGCGCTCTTCGTCGGCGTCTTCCTGATCTCCAACACCTTCACCATGCTGGTCGCCCAGCGCACCAAGGAGCTCGCGCTGATGCGCGCCGTCGGCGCCTCCCGCAAGCAGATCACCCGCTCGGTGCTGGCCGAGGCCGGACTGGTCGGCCTGGTCGCGTCCGTGGTCGGTCTGGCGCTCGGTATCGGCCTGGCCGTGGGCCTGCGCTCCGGGATGGCCGCGTTCGGCATGAAGGTCCCCGACGGGTCCCTCGTCATCGGCACGACGCCGGTGCTCGCCGCGCTGGGCGTGGGCGTTCTGATCACCATGTTCGCCGCCTGGCTGCCCGGCCGCCGCGCCGCGAAGATCCCGCCGGTGGCGGCGATGAGCAGCGTCCACGCGGTGGCCACCACCAAGTCGCTGGTCGTGCGCAACTCCATCGGCGCGGGCATCACCGCCATCGGCGCGGCGCTGATCGTGGCGGGCGCCGCGGCCGGCTCCGACGGCCGGATGCTCATCGGGGGTGGCGCGTTCCTCGCGCTGGTCGGCGTGATCGTGCTGATCCCGCTGCTGGCCCGTCCGGTGATCGCCCTCGTACGGCCGCTGCTGCTCCGCGCCTTCGGGGTGTCCGGCAAGCTGGCCGGGCAGAACGCGGTCCGCAACCCGCGCCGTACCGGCGCCACCGCCTCCGCGCTGGCCATCGGCCTGACGCTGGTCACCGGTCTGTCGGTGCTGGGCGTCACGGTCGGCACCGCGCTGGACAAGATGACCACGGACCAGATCAAGGCCGACTACATGGTCGCGATGGCCGGCGGCGGCGACCTCGACCAGTCCGCGCTGACCGCGCTGGAGAAGGCGCCGGGAGTCACCGCGGTCTCGCCGCAGCAGGCCGCGTACTTCGATGTCGACGGCGACTTCGTGGCGGCCTCGGCCATCACGCCGGGCGACATCGAGCGGGTCCTCAACGTCGAGGTGGTGGACGGTTCGCTGGACTCGCTCGGCGCGGGCCGGATCGCGGTCGCCGAGAAGACGGCCGCCAAGCGGGGCTGGAAGATCGGCGAGACCCTGCCGGTCACGTTCGGCGACGACAAGAAGGGCTCGCTGACGGTCGGCGCGGTCTACAAGGACAGCGAGTTCCTGTCGCCGGTGCTGGTGGACACGAAGGTCGTCAACCCGCACGAGGTGAAGCCGTACATCCCGCAGATCTTCGTGACGATGGACGGCGGCCAGACTGCGGCGAACGAGAAGGCGCTGGTCAACGCGCTGGGGGACAACCCGGCGATCAGTGTGATGGACAAGCAGGACATCCGCGACCAGTTCGGCGGGATGATCAACATGATGCTGAACATCATGTACGGCCTGCTGGCGATGGCGCTCATCATCGCGGTGCTCGGCGTGGTCAACACCCTGGCGATGTCGGTCTTCGAACGGCAGCAGGAGATCGGCATGCTGCGGGCGATCGGCCTGGACCGCCGCCGGGTCAAGCGGATGGTGCGGCTGGAGGCCGTGGTCATCTCGGTCTTCGGCGCGGTGGTCGGCATCGCTCTCGGCTCGTTCCTGGGCTGGGCGATCGGCCAGACCATCAAGTCGAGCCTGCCGGGCTACGCGCTGGTCATCCCGTGGGACCGGATCGGGATCTTCCTGATCCTGGCGGCCCTGGTGGGCGTGCTGGCCGCGATGTGGCCGGCGCGCAGCGCGGCGAGGCTGAACATGCTCAACGCCATCAAGGCCGAGTAGCCGAAGCAGCCGACCGGCCGGGCACGCCGGACCGGGCAGGGGCCGGGTTCCCGTTCACGGGAGCCCGGCCCTCGGCGTACCGGTTCTCGGCGTACCGGTTCTCGGCGCATCAGCCGTCCGCGCGCTCGCTCCACACTCTCGGGCGCAGTGGCACCCCGGAGTGGCCGTCCTCCGGGGTCTTCACGGCGAGGACCTGGTTGACGCCGATCCGGTTGCGCTCGAAGGAGACGGCGGACGCGGCCATGTAGAGCCGCCAGACCCGGGCGCGGCCGGGTGAGGTCAGGCGCTTGGCCTCGGCCCAGTGGGTCTCCAGGTTGGCCACCCACTGGCGCAGGGTCAGCGCGTAGTGCTCGCGGATGGCCTCGACGTCCCGCACCTCGAACCCGGCGTCCTCCAGGGTGGCGGTGGTGCGGCCGACGGGCGCCAGCTCCCCGTCGGGGAAAACGTACCTGTCGATGAACTCGTCGATGCGGTACGCCGTCTCGTCCGGCTCGGGGCGGCGCGAGATCTGGTGGTTCAGCAGCCGCCCGCCCGGCTTGAGGAGGGCGTACAGATCGTCCGCGTAGTCGCGGTAGCGGACGGCACCGACGTGTTCGGCCATGCCGATGGACGAGATGGCGTCGTACGGCCCGTCGCTGACGTCCCGGTAGTCCTGGACGCGGATCTCGATCCGGTCGGTGAGTCCCTCGTCGGCGATGCGCTTGCGGGCGAAGGCGGCCTGCTCGGCGGAGAGGGTCACGCCGACCACGCGGGCGCCGTACTCGCGAGCGGCGTGGATGGCCATGGAGCCCCAGCCGCAGCCGACGTCGAGGAGCCGGTCGCCCTCCTTCAGGGCCAGCTTGCGGCAGATGAGGTCCAGTTTGTCGCGCTGGGCCTCCTCCAGCGTGGAGCCCTCGGTCCAGTACGCGCAGGAGTAGACCATCGACGGGCCGAGCACCAGCGCGTAGAAGTCGTTGCCGACGTCGTAGTGGTGGCTGATGGCCTCCTTGTCGCGCCGCTTGGTGTGCAGCGGGCCGGTGCGCCGGCGGACCTCCTCGGCGGGCGGCGGGGGCGGCGGCCAGGGGCCGGCGATCTTCACGAGCTCACGGCCGGCGGCACGCAAGGCCGGGTCGCGTACGAAGGGCACGCGGTCCTTCGCGTCGGCGCCCCGCTCCCAGATCAGCGTGGCGATGCGGTCGAGGGCCTCGTACAGGTCGCCCTCCACCTCCAGCTCTCCGGCGACCCAGGCCCGTGCGAGCCCGAGCTCGCCCGGCTTCCACAGCAGCCGCCGCAGGGCGCGCCGGCTGCGCAGGACGAACACGGGGCTGTCCGGGGGGCCCGCCTCGCTCCCGTCCCAGGCCCGGATCCGGACCGGCAACGCGACACCCAGCAGGTCCTCGGCGAGAGTGGTGAGCCGCGACGCGGCGTCGGCCATGGTGCACACCTCCGTGAACGGGTCCCCCGCTCGCGGAAGCGCGGGGACGGATTCCTCGACATGCTTGTCACCACGTAAACACCGACAGTGGCCGTCGCAGTCCCGAAACGACCTAATGGGCGGGCAAAAACGCGAAGGGACCGTCCGCACCACGGATGGCGGACGGTCCCTCGGTGAGCCCCGGAACGGGCCGGGGCTCAGGGCTGAGCGGGCGTCAGGAAGCCTTGGCCTTCTGGGGCGACGCCGAGGACGAGGTCTGCGGGGCCGGCTTGGCGGCCTCGTAGAACTCCTCGCGCGGCGACTCGATCGCGCCGAGCGAGACGACCTCGCGCTTGAGGAACATCGCGAGCGTCCAGTCCGCGAAGACGCGGATCTTGCGGTTCCAGGTCGGCATCGCCATGCCGTGGTAGCCGCGGTGCATGTACCAGGCGAGACGGCCCTTGAGCTTGATCTTCATCTTGCCCATGACGATCATCGCGACGCCCTTGTGCAGGCCGAGGCCGGCGACCGCGCCCTTGTTGGCGTGGCTGTACTCCTTCTGCGGGAAGCCCCGCATGCCGGAGATCACGTTGTCGCCGAGGACACGGGCCTGGCGCAGCGCGTGCTGGGCGTTCGGCGGGCACCAGGCGTTCTCGTTGCCGGCCTTGCGGCCGACGAGGTCCGGGACCTGGGCGTTGTCGCCGGCGGCCCAGATGTAGTCGGTGCCCTTGACCTGGAGGGTGGCGTCGCAGTCCACGTGGCCGCGCGGGCCGAGCGGGAGACCGAAGCGGGCGAGCGCCGGGTTCGGCTTGACACCGGCGGTCCAGACGATGGTGTTGGAGTCGACCTCCAGGCCGTTCTTCAGCACCACGTGGCCGTCGACGCAGGAGTCCATGGAGGTGGAGAGGTAGACCTCGACCCCACGGCCCTCCAGGTGCTCCTTGCCGTACTGGCCCAGCTTGGGGCCGACCTCGGGCAGGATCTTGTCCGCGGCGTCCACCAGGATGAAGCGCATGTCCTCGCGCTTCACGTTCTTGTAGTACTTCGCGGCGTCGCGGGCCAGGTCCTCGACCTCGCCGATGGTCTCCGCGCCGGCGAAGCCGCCGCCCACGAAGACGAAGGTCAGCGCCTTGCGGCGGACCTCCTCATCGGTGGTCGAGTCGGCCTTGTCGAGCTGCTCGAGGACGTGGTTGCGCAGGCCGATGGCCTCCTCGATGCCCTTCATGCCGATGCCCTGCTCGGCGAGGCCGGGGATCGGGAAGGTGCGGGAGACCGCGCCCATCGCGATGACCAGGTAGTCGAACGGCAGCTCGTACGCCTCGCCGACGAGCGGCGCGATCGTGGCGACCTTGCGGTCCTGGTCGATGGTGGTGACCCGACCGGTGAGCACCTCGGCCTTGGGCAGCACGCGTCGCAGCGGGACGACGACGTGCCGGGGCGAGATGCTGCCGGCGGCGGCTTCGGGCAGGAAGGGCTGGTAGGTCATGTACGACCGGGGGTCGACGACCGTGACGGTCGCCTCGCCGTAGCGCATCTTCTTGAGAATGCGCCGAGCTGCGTACAGGCCTACGTACCCACCGCCTACTACGAGGATCCTGGGACGCTCCGTGGTGCTCATGCCATCGAGTATCCACCCGCCGGAGGGGGGTCGCTCGTGCGCCCCTTCACAAGCTCTTGGGGGACCTCTGCTACACTGCGCCGCCCACGTGACCGAGGTCATGGCGCGGCGGGGGAACCACGGTGTAACGGAAGACGTTCCTCACCGCCCGTGAACTGGGAGAGCGACCACCTTGTAACGGTGGACCGCCCCGGAGTTCACACCTACGAAACACAGGTGAACAAGCGCTCAGCGGTGCGCGAAAGGGCCCCGATGAGGTCTCCGGGGGGCCGGAACGGCCTCCGTGACCCCGCTCAGGGCCCTTTTCCTTGTGAAGAACTTCACGAACTTTTCCGACGGGCTGTCCGGCCGGGGGCCGGCCGGACCCCCGTCAGACCAGCGACAGGGCGATTCCGTCCAGAATGTCGTGTTCCGAGACGACGACCTCCCGAGCCCCGATCCGCTCCATGATCGCCTGGAGCACCAGGGCCCCGGAGACGATGACGTCCACCCGGCCCGGGTGCATCACGGGGATCGCCGACCGCTCGTCGTGGGTCGACGCCACCAGCCGCGCGGTCACCTCGGCGACCCGCTCGTAGGGGATGCGGGAGCGGTGGATCGCCGCCGAGTCGTACGCGTCCAGCCCCAGCGCGATGGCGGCCACCGTCGTCACGGACCCGGCCAGCCCGACGAGCGTCTCCGCCTCGCGCAGCGGAACGGTCTCCTCCGCCAGGTCCAGCGCGGCCTCGATGTCCGCCCGGATCGCCGCGACCTCGGCCCCGGACGGCGGATCGCTGCGCACATGACGCTCGGTCAGGCGTACACAGCCGATGTCGACCGACCGCGCGGCGCGCGCGTGCGCCGTCCCGACCACGAACTCCGTGGAGCCGCCGCCGATGTCCACCACCAGGTACTCCCCCGCGGCGGCGCCGTCCAGCTCCCTGGTCGCCCCGGTGAAGGAGAACTCCGCCTCCCGGTCACCGGTGATGACCTCGGGCTCCACGCCCAGGACGTCCCGCACGCCGCGCACGAAGTCGTCGCGGTTCTCGGCGTCGCGCGAGGCGGACGTCGCCACGAAGCGGAGCCTTTCCGCCCCGTACTCCTTGATGACGTCGGCGTACTCGCGGCACGCCGCGAAGGTCCGCTCCAGCGCCTCGGGGGCGAGCCGGCCGGTCCTGTCGACGCCCTGGCCGAGGCGGACGATCGTCATCCGCCGGTCCAGGTCGGTGACTTCACCGGTCGCGGGGTCGATGTCGGCGACGAGCAGGCGGATGGAGTTCGTACCGCAGTCGATGGCCGCGACCCGGGTCACTTCTCGCCCTCCTCGGGGGAGCAGGGCGTCACACAGGGGCCCTTGGCCCACCACTCGGGCAGCATCGCGAGGGCCTCGTCGCCCAGCGGGTTCACCCCAGGCCCGGCGGCCAGCGAGTGGCCCACCAGCACGTGCAGGCACTTCACACGGTCCGGCATGCCACCGGCGCTGGGGAAGCCCTCCAGCACCTCGATGGCGTCCCGGCGCGCGATGTAGTCCTCGTGCGCGGCCCGGTAGGCGGCGGCCAGCTCCGGGTCGGACGCGAGCCGCTCGGTCATCTCCTTCATGACGCCGTTCGCCTCCAGCGTCCCGATCGCGGAGGCCGCGCGCGGGCAGGTGAGGTAGTACGTCGTCGGGAACGGAGTGCCGTCGGGGAGCCGTGGCGCGGTCTCCACCACGTCCGGGTTGCCGCACGGGCAGCGGTGCGCGATGGCGCGCAGGCCGCGCGGCGGGCGGCCGAGCTGTTCCTTGAACGCCGCGACGTCCGCCTCGGTGGGCTCGGTGCGTTCGGTCTGCGGAGGGGGCGTTTCCATGCCTGCCTTGGTTCTACTTGCGGTCGGTGCGGTCGGCGGTGTCCACGCCGTCCCAGAGGTTGGAGTACCAGGGGCGGTCGGCCGCGCCCTGGTCGGTGCGGCGCTCTCGCACCGCGTCGGGGTCGATGACCGTGTAACCGGTCTCCCCCGGGCGTACGTAGTGCAGGTGTTCGCGGGCGAGGCGACGGATGTACGCGTCGTCCTGGAGCCGTGCCTTCTCGTCGCGCAGCTCCTCGACCCGCTCGCCCGCCTCGGTCGCCAGCCGCTCCTGCTCGGCGATCTCGCTCTGCTGGGAGACCCACTGGCGCATCGGGTACGCCAGGGCGACCACCATGGAACAGACGATCAGGGCGAGGAAGGCCGCGCGGCCGGTGAGCCGGGAACGCCGGTCGTGACGGCGGCTCTGGGAGCGGTAGACGCGGGCGGCGGTCTGCTCGCCGAGCAGCCGCAGCCTGGTCGCGGTGGAGAACCGGTCCCGGGCCATCGCTTCCGCCTCCCTCTCCTACGCACGTACGTCCCCGGACACGGTACGGGACCGTGGCCGGGGACGTACGGAGGCCGGTACGGAGGACCGGCGCGGAGATGATCAGCCCTTGAAGCGCGGGAACGCGGAGCGGCCCGCGTACACCGCGGCGTCGTCGAGGATCTCCTCGATGCGCAGCAGCTGGTTGTACTTGGCGACGCGCTCGGAGCGGGCCGGGGCGCCGGTCTTGATCTGGCCGCAGTTGGTGGCGACGGCCAGGTCGGCGATGGTGACGTCCTCGGTCTCGCCGGAGCGGTGCGACATCATGCACTTGAAGCCGTTGCGCTGGGCCAGCTCGACGGCGTCCAGGGTCTCGGTCAGCGAACCGATCTGGTTGACCTTGACGAGCAGCGCGTTGGCGGCGCCCTCCTCGATGCCGCGGGCCAGGCGCTCCGGGTTGGTGACGAACAGGTCGTCGCCGACCAGCTGCACCCGGGCGCCCAGCTTCTCGGTGATGGTCTTCCAGCCGTCCCAGTCGTCCTCGAACAGCGGGTCCTCGATGGAGACCAGCGGGTACGCGTCGACGAGCTCCGCGTAGTACTCGGTCATCTCGGCGGCCGAGCGGGACTTGCCCTCGAACTCGTACGAGCCGTCCTTGTAGAACTCGGACGCGGCGACGTCGAGCGCGAGCGCGATGTCCTTGCCCGGGGCGTAGCCGGCCTTCTTGATGGCCTCGAGGATGAGGTCGAGGGCCGCGCGGTTGGACTCCAGGTTCGGGGCGAAGCCGCCCTCGTCGCCCAGACCCGTGGAGAGGCCCTTCTCCTTCAGGACCTTCTTCAGGGTGTGGTAGACCTCGGCGCCCCAGCGCAGGGCCTCGGAGAAGGACTCCGCGCCGATCGGGGCGATCATGAACTCCTGGATGTCCACGTTGGAGTCGGCGTGCGAGCCGCCGTTCAGGATGTTCATCATCGGAACGGGCAGCAGGTGCGCGTTCGGGCCGCCCAGGTAGCGGAAGAGCGGCAGGTCGGACGCCTCGGAGGCGGCGTGCGCGACGGCGAGGGAGACGCCGAGGATGGCGTTGGCGCCGAGCGACGACTTGTCCGGGGTGGCGTCCAGGTCGAACATCGCCTGGTCGATCAGCCGCTGCTCGGTGGCGTCGTAGCCGACGAGCTCCGGGCCGATCTGCTCGATGACGGCGAGGACGGCCTTCTCGACACCCTTGCCGAGGTAGCGGTCCTGGTCACCGTCGCGGAGCTCGAGGGCCTCGAACGCACCGGTGGAGGCACCGGACGGTACGGCAGCACGGCCGGTGCTGCCGTCGTCGAGGCCGACCTCGACCTCGACCGTGGGGTTGCCTCGGGAGTCCAGGATTTCCCGGGCTACGACGACGTCGATGGACGGCACGAGCATCTCCTTCTGGGATGTGACGCAAAATGTGACGCATGCGGGTGCAGGGTCTCTTCGGCCTTGCGGCAAGAGCCTAACCGGCCGCGGGGCCGGGGCCGGCCGACGCCCGCCCCGTGGGACGAAAAAGGACCCGGAGGCCCTCTTTCCGGGGCGAACCCGCACAATGTTTACCGGCTGGTAACCGGCTGGGCCGCTCCCGGTCACCACCGCGGACGGGGAGACCCCGGCCGGGCGCGCGGGGGAAGGGCGCGGCCGGGCCGGGGTCGTCCCGTAGGCCGGATGTCGGCCTGCCGGATATCAGCGGATCAGCGGAGGTGCAGCTGCTGGCCCGGGTAGATGAGGTCGGCGTCGTCGACGATGTCCTTGTTCAGCTGGAAGAGCTTCTCCCAGCCGCCCGCGACCTTCTTCTCGGCGGCGATGGTGCTGAGCGTGTCGCCGGCCACGACCTTGTACTCGCCGTCGCCCTTCTCGACCTTCTTGCCGGTCGGGGTGGTGACGGTCTTCGACTCGGCCTTCGGCGCGGCCTTCTTCGGCTCGGCCTTGGGCGCGGTGCGCTGCTCGCTGCGCGTGGCGGGCTGCTCGGCGGCGCGCTCCTGCTGCTGCGGGGCGCTCTGCTCGGCGGAGCCGCCGTCGTACGCGGCGCCGGACAGGCCGACGCCGCAGGACGGCCAGGCGCCCTTGCCCTGGCCCGCCAGGACCTTCTCGGCTATCTGGATCTGCTGCGACTTGGAGGCCTGGTCGGCGGTGGCGGCGTAGGCGGTGCCGCCGTACGCGGCCCAGGTGGAGGCCGAGAACTGCAGGCCGCCGTAGTAGCCGTTGCCGGTGTTGATGGACCAGTTGCCGCCGGACTCGCACTGGGCGACCTTGTCCCACTCGGCGGTGGTGGCGGCCGAGGCGGACGTGGCGCCCAGCAGCGGGGCGGCGACGGCGGCACCGGTGATACCGGCGAACGCGGCGAAACGGACGGCCTTGGAGGGGCGACGGTGCTTGGCTTTGCCGGAGAACAGCATGGGACATCTCCTCACCGACGCCTGCGAGGTGAGCTGTCGGGTTCGGGCGTGAGCTGCCCGGCCGCGCGATCGTCTCGCGCGGCTTCACCCCAAGCCGGTCCGGCCGTCTTCCGACGGCCGGGGACCGGCGCAAACCTTGGGTCCCCCGCTCCTGCCTTCGGCGCATGACGCGACGACTGTTCCCGACGGCCGGCGGCAGGATTCGGCGTTCCGGTCGGCGGGGCCCGCGATGGCGAGCAGTCACGACCGTAGACACAGAGCCCGCCCGAGATCAAAGACGGACATCCCGCTCAATGCACCCCTATCGACCCTCCCTTGACGGACATTTGCCCTGGTGAGGGGCGGAAAGGTGCCAGTCTCGGGCCAGGTGTCGCCAGTTGGCACAAAGAGACGCTTGTCTCACTTGTACAGAACAGGACAGAGGGGTGCCAACTACCCTCGCGCGGCGTCCAGATCGAGGCGCTGACCGGGGAGGATGAGGTCGGGATCGTCGCCCACGGCCTCCCGGTTGGCGTCGTACAGGGCCGTCCAGCCGCCCGGCAGCTCGTGCGCGTCGGCGATGACGGACAGGTTGTCCCCGGGTCGGACGGTGTACGCGCCGTCCGCCTCCGCCGCGTCGGCCACGGCGGCCGGATCGCGTGTCGTTCCGTCACCCCGTGAGGCGTGGCGCACCATTTCGCGCTCGGTGACCGAATTGTCGGCGCTGGTGGCGTTTTCACCGTTGGGCGCCGCGGGGCCGGCCGCCGGGTCCGCCGTCGGGTCCACGGACGCGCCCGCCGTCGGGCCGGCCGCCGGATCGGTCGTGGCGTCGCCGGTGGGCCGCTCGTCCTTGGCGGGCTCGCCCCGGTGCTTGCCGGCGCCGCTCGGGGTGTCGCCGGAGGGGGCGGGCGTCGCGGGGGCGGCCCCGGCGGGGTCGGTGGGCAGCAGGGATTCCACCGGGTCCGCCGGCCGCACCGCCGGGTCGGAGGGCTCGACGGGCAGGGCCGGGTCGGGCGCCGCCGGAGTGGACGGGGTGTCCGGCGCGGCGTCCGCTTCGGGCGCGTCGGCGGCGCCGCCCAGGCCGGCGATGGGGGCGCAGGTCTCCCACGCCTTGACGCCGGTGGCGGCGTGGACCTTCTCGGCCACGGCTATCTGCTGGGCGCGGCTGGCGAGGTCGGGGCGCAGCGCGTACTGCGTGCCGCCGTACGCGTCCCACGTCTCCTGCGAGATCTGGAGCCCGCCGTAGAAGCCGTTGCCCATGTCGGCGCTCCACGCCCCGCCGGACTCGCACTCGGCCACCCGGTCCCATGTACCGGCGTCCACCGCCGACGCGGAGCCCGCGCCGAGCAGCGGAAGGGCGAGTGCGGATCCGGTCACCCCCGCCGCCACGATGATGGCGGGAGCTTGACGAGGTCGTCGGTGCCGGCCGTTCCCGGAGCGCATGCGGTGTGCCTTTCGCGTGACTGCTGAGGTGACGGTGAACGTAGCGGCATTCGAACGTCAGTCACAAGTCGATGCACCTGGGATTACGCGAAGATCACAGAACTGACGAGCCGTCAGTTCCCAAAGGGGGTGAACTCGACCGGGAGCGTGCGCAGTCCACGCATAATGAGCCCGCCGCGCCACCGCAAATCGGCAGGATCCACCGCAAGACGCAGGTCCGGAAGCCGGGTCAGCAGGGTCGCGAGCGCGGTCTGCCCCTCCAGCCGGGCGAGCGGGGCGCCGAGGCAGTAGTGGATGCCGTGTCCGTACCCCAGGTGCTGGTTGTCGCGCCGCGCCAGGTCCAGCGTGTCCGGTTCGGCGAACCGCGCCGGGTCCCGGTCGGCGGCGGCGAGCACGACGAGCACCGGGTCACCGGCCGCGACGCGCTCACCGCCGAGGGTGAGCGGCTCGGTCGCGAACCGCCACGTCGCCAGCTCCACCGGCCCGTCGTACCGCAGCAGCTCCTCGACCCCGCTCTCCAGCAGCCCGCGCTCGCCCGCCGCCAGGGACTCCTGGAGCCGGGCGCGCTGCTCGGGGTGGCGCAGCAGCGCGTACACGCCGTTGCCGATCAGGTTGACCGTCGTCTCGAACCCGGCGAAGAGGAGGATGAACGCCATCGCGGCGGCCTCGTTCTCGGTGAGGTGCTCGCCGTGATCGGAGGCCTTGATCAGCCCCGAGATCAGGTCCTCGCCGGGGTCCTCCCGCTTGCGGTGGATCAGCTCGGCGAGATAGCCGCGCATCTTCTTCACCGACCGGGCGACCCCGCCGCGCGGGCCGCCACCGTGCCGGATCATCATCCCCGCCCAGTCGCGGAAGTCGTCCTGGTCCTCCGGCGGGACGCCGAGCATGTCGCAAATGGCGTAAATGGGGAGCGGGAAGGCGAACTCGTGGATGAGGTCGGCGCTCCCCTTTGTAGCGAAGTTGTCGATGAGCCGGTCCGTCAGCTCCTGCACACGCGGTGCGAACTCCGCGACACGGCGGGGCGTGAACGCCTTCGAGACGAGCCGGCGCAGCCGGGTGTGGTCCGGCGGGTCGATGTTGAGCAGATGCGTCATCAGCTCGGCCTTGCGCTCGCCCGGAATGCCGGTCTTGCCCTTGGCGTGCGCGGGCTCGTCGTGATGCGCCGGGTTCTTGCTCAGCCGCTGGTCGGCGAGCGCCTGCCGGGCGTCGGCGTACCGGGTGACCAGCCAGGCCTCGACCCCGCTGGGCAGCTTGGTGCGGTGCACCGGGGAGTGCTCCCGCAGCCAGGCGTACGCCGGGTAGGGGTCGGACGCGAACTCCCAGGTGAAGAGTTCGGGAGCGGCGGGGTCCTGGGCGGGCTGGTCGTTCACTCCTCGACGTTAACGCCGCGCCCGCCGCGCGGGGCACGCCACCCCTGCGACGGGTGGCACGGGGCTCCCCGCGCGGGCGGGACCCGGAGGCGCGGCGCCCCCGGACGGGCGCTCTGCCCCTCGGAGCCGGTGCCACCGCGCTCGCGCTCCCGGCGCCGCGCCCCTCGGCGTCGACGTGCCCCTCGGCCCTAGATGCCGGGGTCGTGCCGCTCCGGGCGGTGCCCGTGCGCCTTATGACCGGCACCGTGCCCCTCGGCGTCGACGCCGTGGTTGTCGACGTCGACGCCGAGGCCCTCAGCATCGAGGCCGTGTCGACGCCGTACGCCCCGGCGTCGTCCGAAGCGCGCCGCGCCCCTCAGGGGCGGTGACCCCGGCCCTAGATGCCGGGGTCGTGCCGCTCCGGGCGGTGCCCGTGCGCCTCATCACCGGCACCGTGCCCCTCAGCATCGAGGCCGTCGTTCCCGACGTCGACGCCGTACGCCCCGGCGTCGTCCGGAGCGGCGCCGCGCCCCTCAGGAGCGGTGACCCCGGCCCTCGGCGTCGACGTGCCCCTCGGTACCGGCACCGTGCTCCTCGGCGTCCGCGCCGTGGACCTCGTCGGCGGCGTGCGGGGCGGTGCCGCTCTCCGCCGCGCGGATCGCGTCCCGGTAGGCGCGGCCCGCCGCGCGCAGCGCGGCCTCCGGGTCCACGCCGGCCGCCTCGGCGCGTACCGCCAGGGCCAGCAGCTCGTACCCGACGCCCTCGCCCGACGGCACCTCGACGTCCAGCCCGGCGGTGCGCGCGCGGCTCGCCAGCTTGGCGGCCAGCGCGAGGCCGGGCTGGCCCACCGGGACGCCGTCCGTCACGGACGCGCGCTGCTTCTCGATGGCCTTCGTCCGCAGCCAGTGCTCCTTGACCTCCTCCGGCGTCTCGGCGCGCTCCTCGCCGAAGACGTGGGGGTGGCGGTGGATGAGCTTCTCGACGATCGTGCCCGCCACGTCGTCGACGGAGAACGGCTCCTCCTCGTGCTCCTGCGCGATCCGGGCGTGGAAGACGACCTGGAGGAGAACGTCCCCGAGCTCCTCCCGGAGCTCGTCGCGGTCGCCGTCCTCGATGGCCTCGACGAGTTCGTACGCCTCCTCGATGCCGTACTTGGCGAGCCCCTCGTGGGTCTGCCGCGACGACCAGGGGCACTCGCGGCGGATGCGGTCCATGACCTCGACGAGGTCCAGCAGCCGGGCGCCCGGCAAGTCGTACGAGCCGGGCAGCAGCTCCAGGTCGGGCATCGCCACCCGGCCGGAGCCCGCCATCCGGGCCAGCCCGTCCGTCAGCGCCCGGTCGCCCTCGCCGGACGCCACGACGACGACCGTACGGCCCCCGGCGCAGGCGTCGACCAGCTCGCGCGCGGTGGGCGCGGTGACCTCGACGGTGACGCCCGCCTCGCGCAGGTACGGCAGCTGGGGGTGGCCCTCGTCGCCGCACAGCACCCGGTCGGCGGCGTGCAGGACCTGCCACGCGGGCCAGGACAGCAGCCCGGGCGCGACGCGATGGCTGGCGGTGAGCAGGACGACGCGGCCGGGGGTGTCGGTGTCGGGGGTGTCGGGGGTGTCGGGGGTGTCGGCGTTCACCCCTCGAACCTACATCTCGCGCTGCGGGGCGCTCCGGCGGATCCAGGGGGCGCTGTACTCGCCGAGCTGGATCCTGTCGTGGTCCCAGGTGCCGTAGCGGGGGTTCACATCGATGTCGAGCGCCTTGGACGCGGCGGCGAAGAGCGCGGTGAGCTTCTGCTGCCCCTCGGGGGTGTTGGTGGCCCCGGCCTTCTCGGCGATCTTGTTCATGAGGACGTTGCGGCGGACGACGGCGTCGATCTCGTCGGGCGCGATGCCCTGCTGCTCCAGCAGCATCGCGGCCAGCTGCTCCTCGCCGCCGTTCTGCCGGGCGGCGGCCCGCCGGGTCTCCTGGACCTCCTTGCGGCTGGCGGTGATCCCCTGGTCGGCGGCGACCCTCTCCACCACCCGGTCGAAGATCATGCCGTTCAGCTTCTCCCGGTTGAGGTCCCCGGTCGCCCGGATCAGCTGGTCGGCCTGCGGCGACGCCTGCTGGGCGGTGCGCACGTCCCGTACCTGCGCCTGGAGTGCGGCCACCTCGATCCGCTGCCCGTCCACGACGGCCGCGGCCCCTGGGTGCGCCTCGCTGCCGCACGCGGCGAGCAGGGGGGCCGCGACGAGGAGCGCGGCGGAGACGGAGAGCGCGGTGCGACGGCGGCGATGCAGGCGGTGCAAAGGAGCCTCCCGGCGTGGGTCGTGCGTGCGTGTGAACGACCTTGCGGTGATCGATGGTAGGCAGTCGGAGTGATCTGAGCCACTACTTGCGCGTATCTGCGCGTACTGATTCGCACAACGAGCGAGCGGGCGGCGGGGTGCGCCGCTCCGGCCGGACCTTCGCGAGCGCCGTCACGGGCCGCCGGGGGCTGGGCTACCGGCCACCGTGGCCTGGGCCTGGGGCTACCGGCCGCCGGGCGCGGAGGTCGTCGCCGGCTCCGGCCGGGACGGCTGCTGCCCGGGCCGCCGCTCGGGGCGGTCGGTCATGATCGTGCGGGAGACGACGAACGTGATGGGGATGGCCGCCGCCGCCGCGAGCAGCGGGGCGTAGCGGCTGGAGAAGCCGGCCACGTCGACCAGGAGCCAGACGCCGAAGGTCGTGATCACGAAGTTGGCGGCGTTGGTGAGGGGGAAGAGCAGGAACTTCCGCCAGGTCGGGCGGGTGCGGTAGGTGAAGCGGCAGTTCAGGAAGAACGAGCCGGTCATCGAGAGCAGGAACGCGATGACGTGCGCGGCCACATAGGGCAGGGTCAGGGCCAGGAAGAGCAGGTAGAAGCCGTAGTAGGTGGCCGTGTTCACCACGCCCACCAGCGCGAACCTGATGATCTGGCCGTGGACGGTCATCGGCGTACGAGCTCCCCGTGGTGGTGCGGCGCGGAGGTGTTCGCCGCCTTCACCAGGAAGTGCGGGCGGCGCTTCACCTCGTAATAGATACGACCCACATATTCCCCGACGACCCCCAGCATGACCATCTGCACCCCGGCGAGTGCGATGACCGTCACGAGGAGGGTGACATAACCGGGGGTGTCCACGCCGTTCACCAGGGCGGCACCGACGATCCAGACGGCGTACGCGGCGGCGACGGAGACCAGCAGCAGGCCGAGATGGAGCGCGGCCCGCAGGGGCTTGTTGTTGAAGGAGAGCAGGCCGTCCAGTCCGTAGTTGAGGAGTTTCCCGAGGGTCCATTTCGAGCGGCCCTGTTCACGTACCGCGTTGTCGTACTCGACGGTCGTGGTGCGGAATCCGACCCAGGCGAAGATCCCTTTGGAGAAACGGTTGTACTCGGTGAGTTCCAGTATCGCGTCGGCCGTACGGCGTGACAGGAGCCGGAAGTCGCCGACGCCGTCGACCAGCTCCACGTCCACGAGCCGGTTGATCAGCCGGTAGTAGGCACGGGCCGTGAGGGTGCGGGTCACCCGGTCGCCCTTGCGGGTGCGGCGCGCCACGACCTGGTCGAAGCCCTCGCCGTGCAGCCGCAGCATGCGGCCCAGCAGCTCCGGCGGGTGCTGGAGGTCGGCGTCCATGATCACGACGGCGTCCCCGGCCGCGTGGCGCAGCCCGGCCAGCATCGCCGCCTCCTTGCCGAAATTCCGGCTGAAGGAGACGTAGCACAGCCGGGGGTCGGCGGCGGCCATCTCCTCCAGCAGCGGAAGCGTACGGTCACGGCTTCCGTCGTCGACGTAGACCAGCTCGAATTCGGCTCCGAGGGATTCGAGTTCCGCGGTCACGCGCGCGTGGAAGCGGCCGATGATTTCCTCTTCGTCGAAGCAGGGCACCACTATCGAGATCAGCACGGAAGTACGACAACGGACGTGCGTGTCCCCGGCGGACGGTTCACATGGCGCCAGGGCGACCATTGCGTGAACTGGCCCGGGAGGGTGGTGATTTCACCTTCCGGCGCTGCGATATTCGACAGCACCATGCAGAGACACATGTCCCGGGCCTGCGCGCTCGCCGGGCTGCTCACCGCGTTCGCCGTCTGCGCCGGTGACGCCGTCGCCCGCACCTTCCCCTTCGGACCGCGCACCCGCGGCGTCAACGACCTCGGCAACCAGTTCGTGCCGTTCCACGCCCACCTGTGGGACCTGCTGCGCGGGCGGGCCGACGGCGGACCGCTGCTGAACTGGCAGTCCGGGTACGGCACCAGCTTCCTGCCCGACTGGGGCACCTATCTGAGCAGCCCCTTCGCGCTGCTGGTGGCGCTCTTCCCGCGCGACGACATCGACCTCGCCGTGTACGTGATCGGCGTGGTGAAGATGGTGGCCGCCGCCGCGGCGATGGCCCTGCTGCTGCTCACCCAGCGCGCGGGCTCCTGGTGGGGCGCCGCGGTGCTCGCCGCGTCGTACGCGCTGTGCGGGTGGGCGGTCATCGAGGCGTCGTACAACCCGATGTGGCTGGACGGGCTGATCGCCTTCCCGCTGCTGTGCCTGGTCGGCGAGTGGGTGCGGGAGGGGCGGCATCCGCTGCTGGGCGTGGTGGTCGTGGCGGTGGTGTGGGTGGCCAACTTCTACACCGCGTACATGGCGACGCTCGGCGCCGCGCTGGTGCTGCTCGCCCGGGGCGTACGCGGGTGGCGGGTGGCGGCGCGGGCCGCCGGGACCGTACTGCTGGGGATCGGGCTGGCGGCGCCGGCGCTGGTGCCGGTCTTCCTGGGGTCGCGCCACGCCCACCCGGGGTGGACGCGGGAGTTCCGGCCGGCCGGATGGGCGGAGGTGGCCGCGCGGACGCTTCCGGCGACGTACGGGTTCTTCACCCCGGCCCTCTTCCTCGCCACGGGCACGCTGCTGCTCGCGGCGGCACTGGTATTCCACCGGAGAGCGCCCGCGCGGGAGCGGTGGGTGTGGACGGGGCTGGTGGTGGGGGTCCTGCTGTCGTCGCAGTGGGGGCCGACGCATCTGGTGTGGCACGTGTTCGCCACGCCGAACGGCAGCCCGTACCGGCAGACGTTCGTCCTCGCGGGTGTGGTGGTGATCGCCGCCTGGACGGGAGTGTCGTACGGCTGGCCGGGGCGGCGCGCACTGCTCGGCTCCACCGGGGTCCTGGCGGGGGTGGCGTGCGTCGCGGCCTCCGGAGAGACGGCGACCGTGCCGGCCCTCGCCCTGTTCGCGGGCGGGCTGGGCGCGGCGGTGGGCGCGATGGCGCTGGTACGCCTGGGGCGGCGGCGGTACGGGGTGATGGGCGCTGTGCTGCTGGCGGGCGCCCTCGTCGGACAGGCGGCGGCGACCACCGCGTACGCCGACCGGGAGCGGCCGGCCCGGCTGGACGACTACCCGCCGTGGGGCGCGGACCACGAGGCCCGGGCGGCGGCCGTCGCGGGGGCCGACGGGTGGCCGCGTCACCGCACGGACCCGGGGCGCCCGCAGCTGACCGGCAACGACCCGCTGCTGGTGGGCGGGCAGGGCGCCGCGTACTACAGCAGCCATACGCCGGCGGTGCTCACGCGGACGCTGGCCGCGCTCGGCGGCGGGTGGACGTCGCACGGGCGGAGTCTCCAGTCGCTGGACAACCCGGTGACGGACGCGCTGTTCGCGGTGGGGGCACGGGTGCGGGACGGGGGCGCCGTGCGAAGCGAGGTGGTTCTCCCGCTGGTGACCTGGCGGCGCGGGACCGGGGAACTCCGCTACGGGGCTTCGCCGTTCCGTAACCAGGAGCTGCTGCTCGGGTCACGCGTCTACGACCTCCCCGCCGATGGCGTGTGCCCGGTCGGCAGCGACGTCTTCGTGTGGGCGCCGGATTTCACCGGGACGGCGTCGCTCGGCGACGGGCCTGCTGTGTCGCTGCGCGGCGGCCTGCCCAAGCGGCGCGCGGCGATGACTCCGCTGGGGCCGCAGCGCACGGCCGGGGCGCGGGTGGAACTGACGGGCCACGGTGCCGTGCCGTCGTCCGGCGGCGTCGGCTGCCTGGACCGGGCGCGGCTGGCGGCGGCCGTGGCGGACCTGAGGGCGACGGCCGCGACGGCGGTCCACCTCACCGGCGACGGGGTGCGCGCCGACCTGCCACCGGGCATCCGCCCCGGCACGGCGGTCCTGGCGGCGCCCCGCATCGCGGGCTGGCGCTGCGAGGGCCGCCCGGCCGACACGTACCTGGGTCTGGTGGCCGTACGGGTGCGGGCCGGGCAGCCGTCGGTCACCTGCTCCTTCCGCCCCCCGGGTCTGCGGGCGGGTACGGGCGTGGGCGCGCTGTCGTTGGCCGTGATGGCGGTGGTGGTGGCGGCGGCCGGTGGGCTGCGGCGGCGCGGACGGCCGTCACCGTCGCCGTCACCGTCGCCTCGGCGCCACCAAGACTTCACCGGTGCGGCACCGTCCCGTGGTCCGCGCGGGGAGGGCGCGGCGTAGCTTGCGGCGCATGCCCTCTCTTCTGAGCAACCGGCTGGCGAAGCGGGTGCTGAAGCCCGCGTTCACCCTCGTCGAGCAGCGCCTGGAGCGCGCCACGACCGCGCTGCAGGCCGACCTCGACGCCCTGCACCACGAGGTGGCCGATCTGCGGCGGCAGAGCTACGGCCTCGGGCTGCTCCTCGACCAGGCTGGGCGCGACGGCCACCGGATGCCCACCGCCACCCAGGTGGACACGCTCGTGCGTGAGGTCCGCGCCGTCACGGGCGGGAGCGGCGAGCGCGTGCGCCACGACATCACGGTCGCCTACCGCCACCTGGTGGCGCTGGAGGCGCTCGGCGTCGGGGGGCTCGGCGGGTCCGTGTCCGACGTGTGCGGGCGGCTCGCGACCGTGCCGCTGCTGGCGCCGCCGAACGGCGACGTCCTGGAGATCGGCACGCGTCACGGGCTGTTCGCTGCGGCGCTGCGGCGGATGCTCCAGCGCGGCGGGGTCGACGCCCGCGTCACGGTGGTCGACCCGCTGGACGGCTCGCCCGCCCGGGAGGACGTGGTGCGGGGCAACCTGGCGCTGGGCGGCGGCGGTTCGGTGGACGCCGGGGCACGTGTGGTGCGGGGCAGGCTCGGTGACCGGCGCATACGGGGGGAGGTCGGTGACCGGCTGTACGGCGTGATCGTCGTGAACGGCGACCACGACCTGACGACCGTGCCGGAGCTCGCCGCGCCGGGCGCGGTCGTGGTCCTCGGCGACCAGCCCCGCCCGGCCGGCCTCACGGGGCTCGGGCGGGTGGCGGAGTCCACGTACTGCCGGGCGAGCTGACTGATCGTCAGAATCCGCGCATCTGCTGCTGGCGTTCCAGCGCGCGCCGCAGCTCCGCCGCGAGCGGGTGGTACGGCCCGTACATCCGCTCCGTGTCGTACAGCAGGTTCTGCAGTTGCTGGTACGCCGCCGAATGGTCGCCCATCGCCAGCAGGAGGTGACCGACGCGGTTGCGGATGTCGAAGGCGCGGTCCCGGTCGGCGACGCCGGCCGACGGTCCATTCTCGTAGTACGGCAGGACCGCCCGGTACTCGGCGAGCGCGGCGGCCGTCTCGCCCAGCTGCTCCAGGCACAGCGCCGCGTCGTAGCGGAACTGCAGCGTCTGCGGGTCGGCCGGGCCCGCCTCGGCCGCCCGGTCGTCGGCGAGGCGCCGCAGCTCAGGCAGCGCTCGCCGGTACTGGCCGTCGTCCATCAGCGTCGTCGCGTATTGCTTGCGCAGGATCCGCACGACCGGTGAGTGCTCGCCGTGCTCGGCGGCGGCCGCCGGAAGGATCCCGCCCAGGATGTCCACGGCGCGTGTGATGCTGCCCTCGCCGAGCAGCCGCTTGACCTCGTCGACGGCCGCCGCGACATCCGGGCGGCCGGCGGCGGGCGGCACGGCCGGGGGCGGCGGCACCACGACCGGCCCCGGCGTGGCGGCGGTGGCGCGGTCGGGCCAGGGCGCCTGCGGGCGCAGGAACGGGCGGGTGGGGTCGAGAGGGCCCGCCGGGGCGCCGCGCGCGGGCAGCAGCGGGGCGAGGGCCTCGTACACCTCCTGCGCACCGGACGGCCGGTGCTGCGGGTCCTTGGTGAGCAGCCGCAGGACCAGCGCCTCCAGAGCCTCGGGGATCTCGGGGCGCACCTGGCGCACCGGCAGCGGCGGCTCGTACAGGTGGCGGTGGAGGACGCCGAGGGCGGTGGAGCCGGCGAAGGGTACATTCCCGCTGAGGAGTTCGTGGAGGAGGACGCCGAGGGCGTACAGGTCGGTGTACGGGCCGACGGCGCCGCCCATGGCCTGCTCGGGCGCCATGTAGGCGGGGGAGCCGATGGGCGAGCCGGTGTGGGTGAGGCGGGTGGTGTCGGTGTCGATGACGGAGGCGACGCCGAGGTCGAGGACGGTGACCGTGCCGTCCGGTTTCACCATTACGTTGCGCGGCTTGAGGTCGCGGTGGACGATCGGCACCGCGTGCACGGCGGCGAGCACCCCGCACAGCTGAGCCGCCACCGACACGGCCCACGGCCAGGGGTACGGGTCGTGCTCGGCGAGGTGGTCGGCGAGGTCGGCGCCCTCGACGTACTGCATGACCAGGTACAGGTCGTCGCCGTCGCTGCCCGCATCATGGACGGTGACGAGGCCGGGGTGGGAGACCTGGGCGGTGACCCGGCACTCGCGCACGAAGCGACGGCGCATCTCCTCGGCGCCGGTGGCGGCGGCCATGAGGTCGGGGCGCAGCAGCTTGACGGCGACGCGGCGATCGAGGCGGCCGTCGTACGCCGTCCACACCTGGCCCATGCCGCCCTGGCCGACAACGGTGGACAGTTCGTACCGGCCGGCGATGACCCGTCCGGTCACTTGTCCTCTTCCTTGCGGAGGAGGTCGCTCAGCTCGTCCAGCTCCGCGCGCACCTGGTCGATGCGCGGGGGCTGTACGGGCGCCGGGGCCGGGGTAGGCGCGGAGGCCGGTGCGGGCGGATAGCCATACCCGTACGACGGCATGGGGGGCGGCCCGTACTGACCCGGCATCATGGGCGCGGTGACGCGCTGGTGATGGCGGATGTCGACGATCAGGTAGTAGATGAAGACCCCGGCCATCTGCACCAGGAGGCCCGCCATCCCGACGTTCGATATCCAGTGGTCGGCGAGGCGCTGCTCCAGGCTCACCAGGCAGGCGATGTTCAGCACCAGCTGACCCCAGAACAGCGCCCAGTCGCGGCCGGAGCGGCGCATGATGGCGATCCGCAGCATGGCCACCCAGGCGAGCAGGCCGAGCGTCAGCACGATCAGGGCGCAGATGATCACGCGCACGGCGATCACGCCCGCCGTTACGGCGGGGCGCGGTGGCGTCATGGGCGCATGCCCGTGCATGAGTCGCTCCAGGGGTGCGGACCAGAGGGAACAAGAGCGTATACACCGACACCGACAGCCGCCCCATGGTTGTACGGAACGGCTGCCACTCTGGTCACACGCCTGTCACTCCGGCTGTACGGTCCCGTCCGCCAGCCCGTCGTACAGGCCCTGCACCAGTTGCTCGCCGAGCCGCCCCGCGAGCCGCAGCGCTTCCTCGAACTCGGCGAGGGCGCGGAACCGTTCGCCGTAGCGGCGCTGGTCGGCCATGAGCATCCGGGGCAGTTGGAGCCGACGCACGTCGAGGCGGGTGGCGGTGGAGGCGTAACTGCTGGCCCGCCGGTTGTTGGCGGTGCCGCGCAGGAATCCGGCGAGGAACCAGGGGTCCAGGGCCGTGCGATCGGGCCGCAGCAGTTGGAGGTTGCGGCCCAGCGCGGCCCCAGCGGCGGCGGCGTCGATGACGCGTGCGACGGAGCCGCCGCCCAGAACCGGGACGACGACGTCGCCTTCCTCGGTGAGCACCGGTTCCTCGGGTGGCCCGTCCGGGAGGGTGCCGGAGGGTGCCGCGCCGGCGAGCACGTCGTGCTCGGTGAGGACCGGGACCGGGTCGCCGGAGGTCGAGGTTCCGGCGCCGCCCGCGCGCAGCTGGAGGGCTCCGGCGCGGGCGAGTTCGCCGACGGTGGTCAGGGGGCGGGCGGCGGACCGGGAGGGCGCGGCCGGCGGAGGCGTGAGCTCCATGGTGCGGCGCAGGGTGCGGTCCAGGCGCTCCCGTACGGCCTCCAGTTCGGCGGCCGAGCCGCCTGTGGCGGGGGCCGACAGGTGCCGGGCGGGGGCCAGGTCGACGTCGTCGTCGAGGAGTTCGATGACGGGAACGGAGCGGCTCACGCCGGGCTGCTCCGCGCCGCCGCGCCAGGCATCGAGCGCGGCCGTCCGGAGGGCCTGCCAGGGCAGTTTGTCGCGGCCGCCGTCGGGGACGAGCCCGGTGGTGTCGACGAACAGCAGCGCCGGGGCGGGCCGTTGGTCCGCGCCGGGGCGGCACAGCACCCACAGGTGCAGCGGGATGCCGTACGGGGGCGCGGCGCCGGCCGGTAGCGCGATGACGGCGCGCAGTGCGCCGCGGCGCAGCAGGTCGGCGCGGATGCGACGGCCGGAGCGGCGGGAGGCGACGGCCGGGGGCATCAGCACCACGGCGGTGCCGCCGTCGCGGAGCCGGGCGAGGGCGTGCTGCACCCAGGCCAGCTCGGACTCGGTGCGCGCCGGGAAGCCGTACTCCCAACGGGGGTCGTAAGCGAGTTCGTCGTGTCCCCAATCGCGTTCATTGAACGGCGGGTGGCACAGCACGGCGTCGGCACCGAGGCCGGGGAAGGCGTCGGCCCGCAGGGTGTCGGCCGCGGCCGTGCGGATGTCGGCCGTGCCGTGCAGGGCGAGGCGCAGGGCGGTGAGCGCGGCCAGGCCGGGGTCGGCGTCCTGGGCGTAGAGGGTCCGCGGGCGCTCGACGGAGCGCAGTAGCCCGCCGGTGCCGCAGGCCGGGTCGAGGACGGTGCGGGGGGCCGGGACGGCGGACTGGGCGAGGGCGGCCATCAGCTCGGCGAGACCGGGCGGGGTGAGCGCGTACTGGCGCGGGTTGGCGTCCAGGTGACGCCCGAGCAGGAACTCGAACGCCTGGCGAGCGCCGAGCTGGGCGGCGAGTTCGGCGGCGCCGCGCAGCAGGGGTACGGAGAGGCCGAGCTCGGTGGCCGTGGGGGTCCGTACGGCGCGGTCGGCGCCGAAGCGGGCGGTGAGCACTTCCTCCAGGGCGGGGGGCAGCACGGCGGCGAGCCGCTCGTCGGAGCTCGCGGCCCGCTCCAGCCAGCCGGTGGGCCTTTCGTGCACGAGGAGCAGGACGCAACCCGCGTGGACGAGCGCGGTGACCGCTCCGGCGGGGTGCCCGGTGAGGTGCTGCCAGACACGCTCGCGCAGCGGCACCTCGGCGAGCTTGCCCTGGTCGCGGAGCCACTGCTCGACCTCGGCGAGCGCGAAGGAGGGGCTGGTCTCAATGCCGCCGACCGGCTTGGGGAAGTCGGCGTGCCGGCGGCGCCAGTTACTGACGGCAGCGCGGCCCACTCCGGCGAGCCGGGCGATGCCGGCCGCGGTGACCTCTGCTGCGCGCTCCTGCGGCACGTGGCCGTCTCCCCTCATTCGCTTCACGACGAGAGTCGAGCATACCGAGCCGACGGTTCACAGTGTGATCGAATCCAAATTTCAAGAACCCTGTTGACTCGGTTCACAGCCTCTGTTGTCATTGACGTGTCGAACTACGGAAGAAACTGACACAACTCAAGCGCCCGGGAAGGTGCCACAGCCATGTCTCAGCCCATGTACGCCCCGCAGCAGCCCCAGCACGGCCGGCCGGAGAAGAAGCGCAATTGGTTCGCCCGCCACAAGGTCCTCACCGGCCTGGGCGCGGTCGTCGCGGTCATCGCGATCGCGTCGGCGGCGGGCGCGGGCGACGACGGCGGAGCAGCGCCCTCCAACGACGCCAAGGGCAAGCAGAACACCCCGGCCAAGCCGAAGGAGGAGAAGAAGGCCGCCGCGATCGAGGGCGACGGCGACTTCGAAGTCGGCACGGACGTCAAGCCGGGCCTGTACCGCACGAGCGGCAACAAGGACGGCCTGTGCTACTGGGAGCGCGCCAAGGACGCCACGGGCGAGACCGACTCCATCCTCGCCAACGACAACGTCACCGGCACGAGTTACGTGACCATCAAGGCGAGCGACAAGCTCTTCAAGTCCTCTGACTGCGGGGACTGGGAGGCCGTCGACGAGAAGGCCACCGGCACCCCCAAGACGGAGGCCAAGGGCGACGGCGGCATGTACAAGGTGGGCGTGGACCTCGCCCCCGGCACGTACAAGTCCACGGGTAACGAGGACGACATGTGCTACTGGGAGCGCGCGAAGGACGCCTCCCACAGCACGGACGCGATCCTCGCGAACAACAACGTGTCAGGCACGGCGACGGTGAAGATCAGCGCGACCGACGCCTACTTCAAGACCTCGGGCTGCAAGGACTGGGTCAAGACGAGCTGAACTCCGGGTCGCGACCCCTGGTCCTGACCCGGCCGCTGCCCCTGCCTTGAGCTCGTCGTTCCTCGTCCGCCGTCGAGCGAGCCCCGAACAGGACCGGTTGCATGCCGCATTACGAGGGCGCCCCACCAGCCAAGCGGCGCATCTGCTCGGCGAGGACTGACCCGCGCAGTGCGGCGGCGTCCCGTACGGCGAGGGGCTCGAACCACGGGATGAGCGCGGCGTCGTCCTGGGTCTGGCCGGGGCGCCAGGCGACGCCGTTGCCGTGGCCCAACCATACGGCGACGTCGTCGGGCACCTGCCCGCCGGAGACCTCCCGCACCTGGTCGGGGGCGATTCCGGGGGCGCGGAGCGCGGCGGCCGGGCGGTTCAGCCGTTCCGCCTCCTGCCACAGGCCTCCGATCGCACGCATCACTTCTCTATTCGGCACCGGGCCACTGTAGGCACGCTTCCTTCAGCGGCTCGTCCCCGGAGGGCGGAGGTCAGCGCGCCGGCATAGTGCGCACCGGCGACGCGGGCGCTGTCGAAGAGTTCCCGGAAGTGCGCGTCGTCGCGCCCGGTGAGCGCCCTCTCCCCCGATGCCATACCGGCCTCAAGAGCCGTGAGGTACTGCAGTCCACCGAGGTCGGCCCCGCTCTGCGCGAGCTGCCGGTCGACGTGCCCGGCGAACCGCTCCGCCCATTCCGTCAGCGGCACCGAAGCGTCATCGGGCACATCTCCCGTGGCGCTCCGGCAGTACAGCTCAATGAGCTCGGCCGCCTTGTACGGGTAGTAGGCGTGCCCCATCGGCTCCTCGTCGAAGAGGTCCAGCAGGTCCCCGAGGGCCTTCAGCAGCCGCTCCAGCTCCGCGATACGGGCCGTGGCCTACGGGTCCGCCAGACGGGCCAGCTCCCGGTGGAGCGCCTCCGCACCGGGGCGCCCGGCCACGATGGCGTCCCACTCCGGGGAGAGCCCGGAGCCGATGACGGGCGCGAACCTGGCGACCGCGACCCGCGCACGCTGGATCCTGACCGGCTGGTCCTTGGGATGCGCCTTGCGCCGGAGAAACCTCACCACGTACGCACCGACTTCACGGGGTGCATGACGAACGCGGTTCCATCCACCACAGCGCCGTCCGGCCTGCGCACGTCCAAAAGCACCCGGTGGGCCCCCGCCTCTCTCAGAAGGTCCGCGACCTCGTTCTCATCAGCACCCCAGGGGTAGAGAAACGCCGGGTCGCCGAAGGACGTCCGGTCCGCGCCAGCCATACGCCCCGGAGGGACGCACGTGTCGAACACCGCCCTCCGGTCACCCTCGGCCGCCCACCGACCGGCGACCGACTGGAGCCGCTCCCTGTTCTCGCTCCCGATGATCACGATGAAGTCGGCCTCGCCGCATCGGACAGCGCGCATGAGATCGCCTCGGCGTACTCCTCAGCGGCCCCTCGCGAGAACGCGGCAAGAGCGTCGCAGGACTCGACGTCGGTGACCGAGAGCCGCGAGTGGCGACACCACAGGTCCGTCTCACGGTGCTGGAACCAGTTGTCCCGCTCCATGGGTATCCGGCTCCGAGCGAGCTGCCAGTCGAGATGCTTGGCATAGCGCTCGGCCGTTTCCCGGAGCTGAGGCAGAAAGCGCTCGTGCCCGCGCCCGTCACCGAGCCCCCAACAGGCGTGGCTCTCCAACGCAGCCGCTTGGTACGGGTAGTAGAGCCCATCCATCGGAGTCTCATCCAGAAGGTCGAGAGCCTCGTCGGCGAGACACTCCACTCGCACGACATCGCGGGGCGCCGGTACGACCGAGTCCCAGGAGATGGCTGCCTGCATGGCCTCATGGAAACCGTGCGGCAGGGCCCCGGTCCACCAGTGCGGCCCCGGCAACAGGGAGAGTCGGGCAATCGGGAGATCGCCAGCCGAGCCGCGAGGTCGGACTCCGCCTCACTCGGCGAAGCGAGAACTTCGGTCACCACAGCCACAACTTCCGGTCAACGTCTGCCCGCGCCTTGGACTTTCCGGCGCCCGCGTCAGCGGTACTTCCTGACGGTGTCCACCATGGCCTCCGCCGATCCGGGGTGCCCCGCCAGTTCGCCGGCCCTGCGGATCTCCTCGTCCGTCATGCCGCGCGCCATGGTGATCGCCTCGTGGAGCCCGTCGGCGTTGCCGGCCTCGATCATCGCGAAGAACCACCGCAGGGCTTCGACCGTGTCCCGCCGCCCCGCCCGGCCTTCGCGGTACCAGCAGGCGGCGACGTACATGCCCCGGTCGTCCCCGGCCCGGGCGGCCCTGAGGTAGCAGTCGAGCGCCTCGGTGTCCTGGTCCATGGCCCCGAGGAGGTCGCCGAGGACGACGTACGCGTCGGTGACGCCGCCCTGCGCGGCGGCCCGCAGGAGCGCCGCCACGGCCTGCGGGTCGCGCTCGCCCCACCACATCCGGGCCAGGTTGAACTGCGCGTACGCGTCACCGGCGTCGGCGGCCTCCCGGAACAGCCGCTCGGCCGTCGCGGCGTCCTGCTCGACCCCGAGCCCGTTGACGTACAGGTACGCCAGGCTCCGCTTGCCCACGGCGCTGCCGCGCTCGGCGGCCCGCCGGAACCAGGGCGCGGCCTCGACGGGGTTCTCCTCCCATTCGAGGAGCACGCCCCCGAGCACCTCCTGTGCCTCCAGGTCACCGGCCTCGGCGGCGCTCCTCAGGGACGGCAGGGCCTCGCGCAGCGCTTCGGCGGCGGCCGGGTCACCTTCGCTCGCGGCGTCCATGAGGCGGTGGGCGGTAGCGGCTATGCGGAGGTTTCGTCGGGCACCGGGCCACTGTAGGGCGGCACCGCTTCGGTACTCGGCCCTGGGGTGTCACACGGCGGCGTCCAGCAGGTCCCTCAGTTCCGCCTCTGAGGTGTCCTGCCGGAGCGGCACATGAACGTGGTACCCCGCATCGCAGAAGACCAGGCCCAGCCCCGCCGGGGCGAGCCCGCGGAAGACCACCGCCAACCACACGGCGTCCTCGTCCGGGACGTCCAGGGAGAGGCAGGTGCCTTCCTCGTGCAGGTACGCCTCGCCGGGCCCGTCCTCCGTCTCGAAGCGCCAGCCGAAGCTCCGCATCTCATCGTGACGCGTCGCGTCGGTCTCGGCGTCCGCCCACCGGCGACGGATCGCCGCGGCCAGCGCATCGCGATCGACCCGCCATCCGGCCGCCTCGCCCTCGACGAACACCAGGTACTGCGGCATGGGCACACCTCCGATGGTGGGTTCCGCTCAGCCCTGGAAGCTGAGCCGCGGCGAGTGCGAGGCGTCGGCCGGACAGGCGAAGACCTGCATGAAGCCCCAGCGGCCGACGGTCACCTGGGTCGGGATGCTGGCGTCCATGGCGTCCGCCGCCGGCCGGTCCTCCAGGGGGATCCAGCTGCGGCTGCCGTTGTCCCACTCCTGGCTCGCGACGGTCAGCACCGGGTCCATCTCGCGGCCGCAGTCGCATGTCATCTTCGCCGGGCCGGTCCCTTGCCACCGGGCGAATCCGCCCGCCTTCCATCCCGGTGCCGTGGAGAGGTCGGACCGGTAGAGGACGGCGTCCTCGTCCAGGTCGTCCTCGTCGCCCTCCCAGGCGTCGATGCGCTCCCGCAGATCCTCCGGCAGGGCCTCGATGTCCTGGTGCTCGACGACCTGCTCCGGATCGAGCACGCACGCCACGGGCACGTACCCCTCCGAGCCCACGACCTCGGGCTCGGGCTGGTCGGTCAGTACGTCCGCGATATCGGCGGAGCGACGCCAGCGCAGTTCGACGGCGGGCTCGTGCCGGCCCTCATGAGCGTCGAAGGGGCACCACAGCACCTGGAGCAGATCGTGGTCGGCCGGGCCGGCGAGGTCGGGCACGTCCCGGCGGTACAGCTGGGCCAGGGCGAGCATCGGGATGGGGTCGGTGTCCTCCAGCCAGGGGGCGTGCCGTCCGCGCTTGAGCGACCTCAGTACGTCGCCCTCCTCCTGCGTGGGCCCCGGCTGCCGGCCGGGCGCGGGGGTGCGGCTCCACGCCTCGGCGAGGATCCGCCTGCGGAGGCGGACGTCACTCACACGGTCCCCGTACCGCCGCCGGTGCGGCTGCGTGCACATCGGCCACGGCTCGTCCGCCGGCCAGAGGAGGGGCCCGCCCACGGAGCTCTCCTGCGGCCCCGGGTTCCCGGGCCTGGGATGCAGGCGGGTCGCAGTGCGGCGGTGGGCGGCCAGCTCGGGGAAGATTGCCTCGATGTCGACGGGGCGGGCGGGGGTGGTGCGGGTCATCGCGTGCCTGACTGGTTCGCGGGTGCCACCGGCTTCGGCTCCCAGTCCACGGCGGTGCGCCACCCGGGACGATCGTGGCCCCAGTCGTTCATCAGGGTCGCGATGGCCTGGTACCGCTCCACCTCCGGCGGCGCCGGGACATGCGCCTGGTAGTGGCGGTCCGCCGAACCTTCGCGGTACTCGACCTGACAACTGTGGTCGTCGTTCATGTAGACCTGCATGTAGTGCTGATCCGCTGGTTCGCGGTCGAGCCGCTCAAGAATGACGAAGCGGTACCGCGTGTTCATCTCGCTGAGCGCATCGGCCACGGTTTCCCATGACGGTTCGTCGTGGGACTCGCCGGCCGCCGTGATCAGGCGCAGCACTGGGGTGGGCATGAGCGCGATTGTCGCACTGCGACGGCTGACACAAGACGGTGTCGGGGCACCCGCCGCGTACGGCCCTCGTTGTCTTTCGTCAAAGACAAGCTGGTCTAGCGGCGACCGTTAAAAAGCCCGCTTCCGCGTTTCCCGTGGGCGCCGCCATGTCGCACCCGTTTTCCAGAAACGGCCGGACAGTCCCACAACAGGTTAAGCAAGCTTCTAGGATCGTCGGCCGGACAAGCGCTGGATCGAGGTGAGGGAACCAGCAGGCCGAGAGGTTCTCTTGCGCAATTTTCCGCCCGCCCAGCAGCCGGCACACCACAACAGGGCTGCGCCCCCTTTCCGGAGACACAGCCCTGCTGTTTGGCGCTTAGAAACTCACGCGCTAGTCAGCCACCCCCAGCTCCCGAAGCAGCTCGAAGTCGGCAAGCGCCTCCGCGAAGAAGTCGGCTCGACGCGGAGCGACCGCCACGATTGAGTCGAACGGCGTTGATTCGAAGCGACGAACGGCGATCTTGGCGAAGTCAGGAAGCGCACGGACATCCACTCCAGCCAAGCGCTCACGGTGCAAGAGGAATTGCGTTTCCGGATCCCGTCGCACAAGGTGACCAGGGACGTAGTACAGACTCGCATCCTCAAACTCAGCCTCCGAAATATCGAGAGCCCAGTCTGTTTCCGCATCGACGTCCGCGTAGAAGGCTTCAATTCCCGCGACCAAGGCCGCCTGCATCTCCTCCGGGAGCGAAAAATTGGGCGGCGTCGTCATGATGTCACCGATGCGCCCACGCAGTACGACGCGACGGAATACACAACCGTTCAGGTGCATCAGGGACGAAGTGGCAAGCCCCTCTACCACGACATCCTCGAATCGGACGCCATCCACGAAGGACCGCTTGAGGCTGATTCGCTCAGCCTTAACGCCCCTCACCACTAGGCCGAAGCTCGGATCGTCAAACTGAGCCAGGTCGCAACCGTTGAACTCGCATCGCACGAGTTCATGGTCAGACAATTCGCGACCGCTACCAATCAGCTTGACGTTTTGGAACTTCCTTTTTTCGATCTTCATAGCTCGGTCAGTCACCATCCTTCTTGAAAACCTCGTCGATGAATGAATCCGGCACGGTCTTATAGTCGAGGATCTGCTTTCGACTCGTGATGTAGGGCCGATTCAGATGCGCGCTGATCGACGACGCACTCGCTCCGGTGATGTCGATGCCGACCTCTTTCCCTCCGTCCGCGATATGGAAGTCGGGAACTTCTTGGCCCGGCCGCGATGCACCAAGGTGAGTGATGTTCGGGTCCGTCCGGACTACGGGGTCTTCAGCGATCGCCTTCTCGATGTTCGTACCGACGAACATACGCTGAAGGAACGGCTTACGCTGACCCGCCGCGATCGCTGCCTGCGAAAGCCCTGCACGCACCTGGGCTGGCGTGCGCTTCATAGCCCGCCCCATGGCCTCCTGAAGCTTCTTGTAACTGCCCTTTCCGGCGGAACTGAGGCCCGCGATGGGGCAGGTCTGCCCAGCCGACTCCTCGGTGTTGTGCACGAGCACCGGGGTGTCGCCTGCGACGACATGGTACGTGTGCAGACCTTCGATACTGAGGTCGTACGTCACGCGCGTCGCGGTGTACTCCGCCACCCTGACGATTTCGGCCAACTTACCCGAAGAGCTTTGCACTTTCTGGCCAGCCTTGAGGTCGCCGGCCTGGGTCCAGGAGTTGCGGGTGACCTCGTAGAACTGGTGGTGTTTGGTCGTCTGAATCGTCTTCGGACCCGACTTGGTGGAGACAACGACGTCGACGTACTCCTTGTCGGTCTTGGTGACGATCACCGCCTTGACTTTATGCTTTTCCTTCTTCTTCTTGCCCGGCTCAGCCGTCAGGACATAGTCGCCGACCTTGACCTCGGAGATCGGCTTGGCGGTGGCGTTCGCCATCAGCACACCGGTCAGACCGGTGAAGCTATGCGGCGTGCAGCCCTTACGGCCGAACTTGCTCGCAGCCGCTCCGAAGACACCACCCGTCGCCGCGCCGACGGCGGTCGCCTTGGCCGCTCCCGCAACGCTGCAGCCCTCTTCGCTGGCCGCGCAGGAGATGCCGTAACCGACCGCGCCTTCTGCGGCGCCGCCCGCGGCGCCCATGGCCGCCCCTTGGGCGGTCTTGCCGCCGACACCGGCGAGCAGTCGGCCGACCGCACCGGATGCCGCGCCACCTGCCGCGCCGCCGAGGGCACCGGTCAGGCCGCCGATGGCGACCGCACCGAGGAAGCCGCCGACGGACTTCGGCCCATCACTCATCGCGTAGCCGACACCGTTGGCCACCGCGCCCGCGAGGGCACCGCAGCCGATCGCGCCGACACCGGCCGTGATCGCCGTGCATCCGGCGAACACCGCCACACCCACGGCCACCGAAGCGATGGTCGCGGCGTGTTGCTTGACGAAGTTGGCGGTTGCCTTGGCTGCCTTCTTGACGGCTCTGCCGACCTTCTTGGCTGCCTTCACCACCTTCTTGGCTACGTGTTTGACAGCCTTGGCGACCTTGCGGACTGTCTTCTTTACCTTCTTGACGACCTTGTGGGCGTAGTGCTTGACCCTCTTATAGGTGCGTTTGACGTATCTCTTGACCTTTTTGACGCTGTCGGACACGTACCGCACGGCCTTCCGGACCGATCGATACGCCTTCCGGACCGTCCGCTTGACCGCCCGCTTGATTCGCTTGGCGGCCTTCTTGACGACCCTGGCGGCCTTCTTGACAACCTTCTTGGTCTTCTTCCAGGCCGACTTGGCGACCTTCTTGACCTTCTTCGTTGCCTTCTTGACGGTCTTCTTGACCCAGCCCCAGAAGTGGCCGTTCGGGTCGGTGGCCGTCATCGGGTTGGCCGCCGCGTACGCGTAGCGGTTGCCCTCGATGGACTGCGGCAGCGGGTCCAGGTCCCAGGTGTCGCGACTGTTGAACTGGCCGGTCTGCGGCGAGTACCAGCGGGCCGCCATGTTGACCTTGGCCGTCTGGGGGTCGGTCCAGCCGGACTGGTAACCGAGGTTGCCCAGCATGCCCTGGGTGGTCAGCACCTTGCCGAAGGGCGAGTACGTCGTCGAACCGGTCAGTGCCTCACCGGCGGCGGCGAACTGGCCGATCACGTCGTCGTGCACGTCCGTCAGCGCGAGCACGGCGGCCATGCCGGTCGCCTTCACGCCCAGCAGCGAGCCGTCCGCGTCCCGGCTGTAGGTCGCCGAACCGTCCGACGCCACGTCGTTGCCGGCGCCGCTGTACTGGAACGAGAAGATCGGACCCGAGTCCGCGTCGCTCGCGCTGAGCACGCGGTCCAGGCCGTCGTACGCGTACGTACGGTCGCCCTCGTTGATGACCCGGTTGAACGCGTCCGCCTTGATGGCCGTCTGCGTCCCGTCCTCGGCGGTGATGGTCCTCATCGTGCCGCGGCCGGTGTACGTGTACGTGTTGTGCCCGTCCGACGTGAGGCGGTTGCGGGCGTCGTAGGTGTAGGTGTCGCCGCCGACGCGGGTCCGGTTGCCGGACGCGTCGTAGCCGTAGACCTCCGTGGTGGTTCCGTTGTTCCACGACGTGAGGCGGTTGGCCCAGTCGTAGGTGTACGTGTTCGTCGACGCGCCGGCCACGCCGGTGGTCGTCTTCGACGTCATGTTGCCGTTCTCGTCCCACCCGTAGGTGATGGAGGACAGCACCTTCCCGGTCGGAGAGGTCAGCTTGTCGCTGGTGATCTGCTCCAGGGCGTCGTAGCTGAACTCGCGCTTCGACTTGCCGGCGCCGTAGTCGACCGACGTCACCTTGCTGTTGACGTCGTAGCCGTAGGTCATCGCGGTGCCGGTGGCACCGTCGTTGACCGTCTTCAGGCGGCCCGCGGTGTCGTACCCGTACGTCGACGTGCCCGACGCGTCCGTCCGCGAGGTCATCGCGCCGTCGCCGTTCCAGGCGAAGGACGACGCACCCGAGGGGCCGGACGCGGTCAGCAGCATGCCGCGGTCGTCGTAGGTGAAGGTGTTCTTCTCCTCACCCGTTCCCGCGACGGCCGTGATCCGGTCGTCGGCGTCGTAGTCGTACGTGTGGTCGGCCGTCGTGGCCTCGGCGCCCGTACCCGCCTGCCGGGTCAGCCGGCCCTTGGCGTCGTACTCGTGGCTGACGACCACGCCACCCGGGGCACGCATCTCCTTCACCCGGCCGTTGCCGTCGTACACCGTGGTGAAGGTGCGGTCGGCCAGGTCCGGGTGGGACGGGGTGGACGGTTCGATCTGGGACTCCGGCATCCCCCAGCTGTTGTAGGTGGTCAGGAACGGGTTGCCCCGGCCGTCGGTGAAGCGCGTGCGGTTGCCCGCCGCGTCGTAGCCGTAGGTCGTGGTGATCGACTCGGTCGCGGAGACCGGCTCGACCGCCTTCGTCACGACACCGGTGGCGTCGTACGTCAGCCGCGTGGTGTGACCGCGGTAGTCGGTCATCGCCACGGGCTGACCCGCGCGGTCGTACGTGGCACTGCTGGTGCGCAGCACCTTGCCGGTCGCGTCCAGGTCACTGGTGGACACCAGCTGCCCGAAGCCGTCGTACGTGTTCTTGGTGCTCGTGCCGTCCGGGTCCGTCGCGGTGAGGAGCTGGCCGTCCATGTCGTAGGTGAACTTCGACGTCTGGCCGGCGCCGTCCGTCACCTCGGTGGTCTCGCCCAGCGCGTTGTACTTGTACGTCTCCTGGACACCGGTCGGGCTCACGGTCCGGGACAGCTCGCCGCCCGGAGCCTCGTACTCGTTGATCGCGGTGTACGCCCGCTGCGTCGGCTGCCGCACGATGTCCGTGCTGGTGAGCATGTTGCCCAGGTAGTCCCAGGTGCTCTCCTCACGGGCGCCGTTCGGCCGGGTCGCCGACAGCTGGTCGCCGTTGGTGTCGTACGTGTACGTCGTCGTACCGCCGCCCGGCTCCGTGACCGAGGCCAGGTCGCCCAGCTGCGTGTACGTGTACGTGGTGCGGTTGCCGAGCGGGTCGACCTCCGCCGTGACCTGGCCGAGACGGTTGTACTCGTTCCAGGCGGTGGCGGTGATCGGAGTCGTGGACCCCGGCGGGGTGTAGTTCGGCAGGCGCGTCGAGGACTCCTGGCCCTCGGCGTCGTACGCCGTCACCGTGACGTTGCCCAGCGGGTCGGACGACTCGGTCGCCTCGCCGAAGGTGTTGTAGCCCGTCATGGAGACCGGGCGGATCGCCACGGCGGCCTCGCCGTTCTGCTCCGCGTTGACGACGGGCTCCGTGACCGTGGTCTGCTGACCGGCCTCGTCGTACCCGTAGTCGGTGGTGTTGCCGTTGGTGTCCGTCATGGACACCGGCAGGCCGCGCTGGTCCAGCTCCCACGTCGTGGAGCGGACCGAGCTGCCCGCGGCCGGCAGGGTGCCGCCGCGTACCGCCGACACCTGCGCGGCGGTCAGGGCTTCGCTGTAGACCTGGACGTCGTCCAGGCCGCCCTTGTGGTTGCCACCGTAGCCGCCGGCCTTGTGCCGGCCGAGCTGCAGCGCCCCGGTCGCCTCCCACGGAGAGGTGTAGGCCACCTCCTTCGAGAGCGTGCCGTTGACGTACAGCCGGATCTGTCCCGCGGCGGCGTCATAGACACCGGCGAGGTGGGTCCAGGTGTTCGCCGTCACAGCGGCCGTGCCGGAGTCGGCACGCACCAGGGTGGCGTTCGTGGCGTCCGTCGTGCGGCGGCCGAACGTCCAGCCGGTGCCCGACGAGTAGTACAGCGCGAAGCCGTAGATCTGCTCGCCGTCCTGCGAGACGAGGGTCTGGGAGACCGCTGTGTCGGTGACCTTCGCCCACGCCGAGACGGTGAAGCTCCCGCTGGTGTTCACCACGGGGCCCGAGGTCTGGGCATACGAGTTGGCGTCGCCGTCGAAGACCGCGCTGCCACCCCGGTCGGTGTTCCAGTGCATACCGGTGCCGTGGGTACCGGTGTGGTTGGCGCCCGAGGAGTCGCCCACGGAGAAGCCCGTGGTCTCGTCCAGCTTGTAGCGGGCCACGGGTGCGGTCGTGCCGTCGTGGACGGTCGTGCCGGTGACGTTGCCCAGGTGGTCGTACGTGGTGTCCGTCGTGCTGACGTCACCCGTCGCCGGGTCCCGCTCCGTCTCGGACACCACGTTGTCGTCCGGGTCGTACGACACCGTCGTCGACCGGTTCACACCCGTCGGGTCCAGCACCGAGGACGTCGTGCGGTCCGCCGCGTCCACCGTGAAGGTGGTCGTGGTCTGCCCGTCGTTGGTCACCTGCTTGATCAGGTTCCCGGCCGCGTCGTAGGTGTTGGCCTGCTCCACGAACTGCTTGCCGTTCGCCGGGTCCCTGCGGACCACGGAGGCCGACAGGCCGTCGTCCGTGTAGGTGTACTCCGTCACCCAGCCCATCGCGTCGGTGATCGACGCGAGCCGGCCCGCCGGGTCGTACGCCCGGGACTCCTGGACCAGCGTGGTCGGCGCCGACGGGTTGTTCGGGTCGCCGGTGTAGCCCAGCAGGCTGGTGGTGAGCGGACGGCCCTCGCCGTCGAAGGTGTAGGTGTTGACGTTCCCCGCGGGGTCGGTCTCCTTCACCTTGTTGCCGTAGACGTCGTACTCGAACGACGTGGTGTCGCCGCCCGGGTCCTTCCTGGTCGCCATGCGGTTGTACGCGTCGTACGTCATGGTCGTCGTACGCGGCGCGTCGCCGCCCGTGAGGTCCTCGACGGTCTGCGTCAGGACGTTGCCGTCGGCGTCGAACGACGTGGTCGTCCTGGCCTGGTGCACGGCGCCCGTGACGCGGTTGGTGACCTTCGGGTCGGTCTCGGTGGTGACCTGGTCGTTCTTGTCGTACGTGAACGTGGTGGTCAGACCGCTCGGCTGGGCGTCCGTGACCTCCGTCTCGGTGATCTTCCGGCCGAGGTTGTCGTACGTGTACTTCTTCGTGGCGCCGTTGGCGTCGGTCACCTCGGCCAGGTCGCCGTTGGCGAAGTACTTGTACGTCGTCTTCTTGCCGCCCGGTGTCGTCACCGTGTCCATGAGCCCGGCCGGCGCCTTCGCCGTGCCGCCCTCCGCCGCCGGAGTGGCGGTGGTGGTGTAGGTCGTGGTCGCGGTGCGGCCGTTCGGGTGGCCGGGCACGGGCGGGGTGGTCACCGAGGTGACGTTGCCGGCCGTGTCATAGGCGTAGCTGGTGAGGTAGGTGTTGTCCGCCGGACCGGAGGAACGGCCGTCGCGCTCGGTGAGCATCAGGTCGTTGCGCAGGTCCATCGGCGGGAACGCCGTGGTCGCGTCCGGGAAGTACGTGTAGTACTCCGTGGCGCACTTGTTCGCCGCCGTGTCCTGGCAACTGGTCTGGGAGACCGTGTTGCCCCGGACGTCGTGACCGGTGATGCTGCGGTTGCCGTTGGCGTCCGTCACGGTGTGCAGGAAGCCACCCGTGTCGTAACCGTACGTCGTCCGCTTGCCGTTGGTGTCGATCGCGGCCAGCAGACGGTTGCCCATCTCCGCGTCGTACACGTACGTCAGCGTCTTGTTCGTCGGGTCGGTCAGCTTGACCGTGCGCACCGGGGCGATCCCGGAGGACGCCTTGTACGCGGACCAGTGCTGCTCGACCTCGTCCTCGGTCAGGCCCTTGGAGTGGACCGCGACCTCGGCGATGGACCCGGTGAAGTAGCTGACGTCCCCGGGCGAGCTGAACCAGCCGCGCAGGGCGCCGGCGCCGATGTACGTGCGCTTGTTGTTCTCGTCCTTGGCGGCGCCGTTGAAGGTGCCCTGCCTCACTCCGTCCAGGTACAGGGTCTGCGTGGTCCCGGACGCGGAGAGCACCGCGTGGTGCCAGGCGTTGTCCGTGACCGTCTTCGTCGACCCGAAGTCGGCCGTCGAGCTGCCGCTCGCGCTCCACCAGTGGCCGCGCAGCTTGCCGTCGGCGCCGACGTACAGCAGGCCCGAGTGGGAGCCCGCGTTGGGGTCGGCGTCCGTGATGGCCCGGTCCTGGTCGGTGACGAGCGCGCCCGGCTTGGTGGTCTTGAACCACAGCTCGACGGAGCGCTCCGGCTTGTTGTGCCAGACGCCGTACGGCACCTCCAGGTAGGAGCTGGTGCCGTTGAACTGCGCCGCCGTGACGTCGCCGGTGCCGAACGGGCCGGCCACGCCCTGCGTGACGGTGTTGTACGTACCGAAACCGGTGTGGATCTCGTTGGCCGCCTGCGGCGCGCCCTGCGTGTCGTCCAGCCGCCAGTAGCCGGACGGGGCGGTGCCCATCACGGCGGAGCGGTAGACCTGCGAGGAGCCGGTGATGGTGGCCGGGTTGAGCTTCCAGGTGCCGCCGTCGCCGTCCGTGGCCTGGGTGACCACGTCGTCGGTGGTGTTGTAGGTGACGGACGCCTGGGTCTTGCCGCCCGGCGTGGTGATCTTGTTGAGCAGTCCGGCGGACCGCTTGGCGGCCTGGTACTGCGCGGTGATCACCGACGGGTCGAGCGGCTCGGAGTAGATGGCGACCTCCGCCATCTGGCCCGTGTAGTGCCCCAGCTTGTCGTTCGGGTTCATCGCCGGCCAGCCGTCGGTGTTCACACCGGCGCCGAGCGAGATGTACGGCTGCTCCCAGTCGTTGATGGTGCCGGACAGGGAACCCTGCGAGACGCCGTCCAGGTAGAGGGTCTGGCTGTTGGCCACACCGGTGAGGACCGCGTTGTGCCACTGGCCGTCGGTGACGGTCGCGGTGGACGTGATCGTGGTCATGCAACCGGGCGACATTGCGAGGCAGCCGCGCAGCTTGCCGTCCGTGCCGACGTACACCGCCGGGGTGTTCTTCGTGGTGGCGCCGACCGGGTCGGTCCCGCTCAGCGGCTTGTCGCCGTAGTAGAAGAGGACGCCGCCCGCCGTGGTCGTCTTGAACCACAGGGACACCGACATGTACGACGGCGTCGCGCCCGGGGCGCTCGGCATCTCGACGTACGAGGTGGTGCCGTTGAAGGTGGCGGTCTTCTGGGTGGAGCCCGCCAGGACGGACGCGGAGCCCAGGGTCACGTTGCGGTACAGGCCGTTGTACTTGCCCTGGTTGCTGTCAACGGCGTCCTTGGCCGCGGTACCGGAGGTCTCACCGAGGCGCCAGTAGGCGAACGGGTCGGCGTCCAGCACCGTGGTGCGGTAGTGGTTGCCGGTGGCGTAGCCGTAGACCGTGCACTTGGTGGCGTCGGCCGGCGGGCACACCTTGGTGAGCTGGTCGCCGGTGTAGCCGTACGTCCAGGTCTGGACGGTGCTCGCGTCACCGGCCTTCGCCGGGTCGGTGGCGACCGTCGCGACGTGCGCGGCGGTGGCACCGGCCGGGGTCTGCCAGGTGAGGGTGAGCGACCGGTTGGACGTGGTGTTGGTCATCTTCGTCAGCTGGTACGACGCGTTGTACGTGAACGTCGCGGCCCGGCCGGCGTAGTCGGTGATGCTGGATATCGCCTTCACCCCGGCCTTGGACGTGGCCTGCGTGAACGCGTAGGCCGTGAAGTCCTTGTCCGTGAGCTTGTAGCCGCCGGTGACGGCCTCCAGGCGGGCGTACCGGCCCAGCGGGGGCTGGAAGGTGCCGTCGCTGTTGCGGCCGAAGGCGACCTGCTCACCGCCCGGGTAGGTGATGACGACGCTGGCGAGGGCGCCGGCGCCGTCCTTGACCTCGGCGGCCTTCATGTCGACGACCGTCGACCAGCCGGCGCCGAAGGCGCCGTCGACCCGCGGGTCGAGGCTGTTGTACGAGCGGTCGATCTCCAGCGAGGGGCCGATCACCGGGATCTCGGCGTCGGTGTCCTCGGTGGTGTAGTTGCCGTCGGACGGGTCGAACTCGTGGCCGTCGGTGTTCTGGGCGAGGCCCGAGGTGACCGGCGGCTGCGGCACGGCGGTGGTGAAGCGGCTGGGGTAGGTGACTTCCTCGTAGCCGTCGGTGACTCCGACGTACCAGGTGTAGTTCTTGCTCCACTTCAGCTTGCCCGCGGGAATCTTCCACGAGCCCTTGGTGAGCGGGCTGGCGCCGGAGGTGACGACCGGGGTGGTGCTCTCGCTGTCCGCGTCGTACACCTCGAAGGTGTACTGGAGGGACGCGTTCGGCCACTTGTCGGCGTCGCTCGCGTAGACCAGCAGCTCCGGCTGGAGCGTGTTGGCCTGGAAGTTCTCCGGCGGGTACTGGGCGTTGACCTGCGGCTTGGTGTTGGGCGCGTAGGTCAGGTCCAGGGCGGGGCGGAAGCCCGCGGTCGCCGAGTTGTCGGAGTGGAACTTCTTCCAGTGCAGGTTGTCGGTGGTCGGCGCGGTCAGGGCGAGGCCGTGGTTGGCGCCGCCGGTGGCGACCTGGGTGAACCAGCTGGTCGACAGGGACACCGGCATCTTCACGCCGACGCTCATGTCGGGAGGGTCGTTGCTGCAGGACGTGCCGGGCGTACCGGTGGCCGTGCCGATGGCGGAGCCGTAGGCGGGGCCGGGGTAGCTCGTGACGCCCGAAGGGGTCCAGGACTGGGTCACCGGGTGGACCGTGAAGGGCTTGGCCACGCAGGTCGAGGACCAGAACGCGTAGACGTTCAGGGTGGCCGCGGAGACCTTCTGGCCCTTGAGCGTGGTGCCCAGCGAGGGGAACTGGAGGAACGAGTTCGCCTTGGTGGTACCGGCGTCGTAGGAGCCGACCTTCAGCTGCGTCTCGGTGGAGTGGTCACCGGCGATGGTGTTCTGCGCGTACGTGGTGTTGCTGGCGGTGACGGTCGGGTCGACGGTCACCGGGTAGACCCGCTCGGGGTCATCCAGCCACGCGCGGTCGGCGGTCATCCGCAGCGCCGGCTCGCCGTCCACGGTGGTCAGCTCGTAGCGGACGGCCCGGGACTGGGCGGCGTCGCCGGAGCGCGGGTCGACCTTGGAGTCCTCCATGTACGCGTGCGGGATGGTGGCGGTCACCTCGCCGGCGGCGTCGGTGAACTCCACGTCGCCGTCGTCCGCGACGCGCGGCGTGAGGCCCTTGACGTCGAGGGGGAAGAGCCAGGAGTTCGCCGCGTCCGCGGAGCGCAGGACGATGTTCTCCTTGAAGCCCTCCGCGAGCGGCACGAGCTGCACATCGGTGTCCGGTAGCACTCCGGCGTACGTCACGGTGCCGTTGGCCGCCACGGACGGCTCGGCCTTCGCGGCGCCGCGCAGCGCGTACGCGAGGCTGCGGCCGGAGCCGAAGTCGACGGAGGCGAGCTGCTGGTCGGCGGCGTCGGGGGCGAATTCGACGTCGAGGGAGTTGGCCCGCTGCTGGAGCCTGCCGTCGGTGTCCTCGGTCAGCCGGGTGTCGATCCGCTTCCAGGCGCCGCCGTCCTTGAAGTTCGTGCGGCCGGTGTAGTGGCGGATGGTGGTGGAGCCGTCGGCGTTGACGTAGTAATCGGAGGTCGCCGTCGACTTCTTGGCGTCCCGCTTGCTGGTCGCCGGGTCGAAGCTCTTCGCCGTGGGGCGGGCCTTGCCGGTCGTGGCGGGGTCCTCGCCGTCGACAGGGCGCTGATACGGGTCGAGCTCACCCTTGCCCTTGCCGGGCTTGCGGCCGACGCCACCGTCGGCGCTGGTGGCTTCGGCGGAGGCCTTGTGGCTCTTGCCGCGGGCGGTGCCGCCGTCCTGGTCGGGGGTGTCCAGCGGGGACTTGTTGGCCCACTCCCACAGGCCGGACAAGGACAGTTCGGGCATGCTCAGCGCGGGCAGCGTCGCGCCGGTGGCGGCCGCCGTCTCGGTGGTGAGCATGAAGGAGAAGGAAACAAGGACAGATATGGCCGTAGCCCTCACCCTGCGTCTTCCGGACGGTCCCGGAGGAAACAGGCGAGGGCTACGGACCCAGCGAACGCGCATGGGCGAGCCTTACTTACACGAAGCCTACAAAATCTTCGTGAGCTTGCCGGAAATGCGCACTCCAGTTCCACTTGAGAGGGGATCGGTGATCCGATCGTTACCCGACACGGGTCATCAGCGCTTGAGTGTTACTTCCCCGACGTACCGGAAGACTTGACGGCACGTCGGATCGCGTCCTCGACCACCCCGGTCAGCTCGGCCTCCTCGCCGGACGCGACCGTCGTCACGTTCCGCTGCGCCGACCCCGCGCCGTCGACCACCACGAACCGGACATCGGGATACTTCTTGGCTCCTGCCTCGGTGGCCTGGACCTGCGGACCGCCGACCGCGAACACGACCGCGCAGTCGCGCTGCATGAGGCTGTTGAAGAACGGGACGGCGTTCGCCGTCGTCTGCTCCCCCATCACGGGGACGTAGTTGACCCGCACCCGCGTCTCCAGGGACGCCTTTTGCATCTTGTGCCACACCGCGGCGGCCGGCGTGCCCTCCGTGACGCCCTTCTCCCCGGTCAGCAGGCAGGCGTCGACGTCCTCGTACTGCCGCGCCCGCGGGTCGGGCGGCCCGCCCTGCCCGCCGCCGACGAACAGCGCGACGGCCACCAGGCCGAGCACCAGCACGCCGGCGCTGCCGGCCGCCCAGCGGGCCCGGCCGCGCGGCATCCGCAGCTTGGTGAGCACCGTACGCACGCCTCGTCCGGAGGCAGGACGCTTCGCCGCCTTGCGCCAGGTGCGCCGCGTCTTCATCGCGGCCCACCCGCCGGGCGGGCCGTCAACAGGCAGTGCAGCGCGGCTCCGACACTGGCCAGGAACAACAGCACCACGTCGGCGGCGAACTGCCACCCGTGCGTCTCCACCGGCGTGAGCACGGCCTGGAACAGCCAGGCGACCGTCACCGCCGTGAACGCGACCGCGGCCAGCCAGTCGGCACGCGTACCCCGGCGCCACGCGACGACGAGCGCGGGCACCGCCCCCAGCATCCCCAGGCTCACCACGGGGACGGCGGCCAGCAGCAGCCGGGGAAGCGGCCCGGGCGCGGATCCTCTCATCGGCTCGGCCACCGTCTCGGTGGCGGCGACGGCTTCGGCGTGCTTCACGTTCGGTTACCTCTCGGGCACGTGTGCGGGGATGGATACGGAAGGGGACGCCGTACGGTACATCCCGCGCCGCGCCACGTCAGCCCCGGGGCTCAGGCCCCCACCGCGCTCGCCTCACACCCGGTGGCGCACCCACACCTTGGGTTCGACGCACACGGCGTACCCGCGCGACGCCTCGCACCGCACCGGCACCAGCGGCGCCGCCCACCTCCACCGTCCCGTCCGTGTCGAACGGCAGCCCCGTCCACTCCCGCCACCGCTCCGCACTCGGCCGATGGGCGAGTGAAGCGGTCAGCAGCCGATCACGGTCCCACCGACTCGAAGATCTCTACGGGACAGCCCTTGGTACATCAAGCACTCATGCTCCCCCAGACGCTCCCCCACGGGCGCGTGCCCGGGTCGGACTTCGAGGTGCGGACGGAGCGGGGCGAGGACGGCCTCGTCCGGACGGGGGTCTCGGACACGCGGGGCGACAGGGAGCCGATGCCCGTCTCTCACGGAACCTGGAGAGGGCGGATGCGGGCTGCTGCTCGCATCCGCCCTCACCGGCGCCTGGGCGCCAAGGACCGCCGCGTCGAAAGAACCGTCTGGGCGACCGTGCCGACGTCCCGTCAGAACCGGGTCACCGGATGGAGGCCGACGTCGTCAGAAAACCGAGTTGACGGGTGCCGAGTCCCAGAGCAGGTTGCCCGGGGCAGCGGGCTTGAACGGGACGGCCTTGTCGCCTGTGCCCGCGTAGAACTTGGCGCCCGAGGCTCCGACCGCGTAGAGATCGGCCCGCCCGTCGCGGTCGGCGTCGCCGATGCCGACGAGGTGGGTGAAGACGCCCCAGCCCCCGCCGATCCTCGTGCGCGGGGCGTAGGTGCCGTCGCCCTTGCCCTCGTACAGCCACAGGACACCGGCCTTGTCGCGGGCGACGAGGTCTCCGGCGGAGGTGCCGGTGATGTTGCCGGTGGCGGTGAGCTGGTTGTAGATCCCCCAGCCCGAGCCGATCTTCTTGCGGGGTGCGAACGGCGCGCTCGTGCTGCCCGTGCCCTTGTAGAACCACACGTCGCCGGCGGCGTCGGTGGCGAGGAGGTCGGACTTCCGGTCGCCGTTGAGGTCGCTGCCGCCGGTTATGTTGTTGTAGATCTGCCAGCCGCCGCCGATCTTCGTACGGCCGGCGAAGTTGCCGTTTCCCTTGCCCTGGTAGAGCCAGAGCACGCCGGCCTTGTCACGGGCGACGAGGTCGACGGCCGGGCTGCCGGCGATGTTCCCGACGGCCTCCAGCTGGTTGTAGATCTGCCAGCCGGTGCCGACCTTCACCCGACCCGTCGAGTACGGCTGCGGCGCGGACGCCACCTTGGCCGAGTCGTCGCGCCACAGCACGCCCGCGGCGTCACGGGAGAGCAGGTCCGGTGTGCTGTTGTTCGTGTAGTCGTGCAGGCCGGTCGTGCGTGTGACCTTGAAGGTGCCGGTCTGCGCGACGTCCGGACCGATGCCGTTGAGCGGGGAGGCGGTGAAGTCCCAGGCGTAGTCGCCGCTGGGCGCGAACTCCTTCATGCCTTCGGCGTTGGGGAGCATCCCGTCCCAGCGGAAGTCGACGGATCCCTTGCCCTCGTAGGTGGCCGCCTGCGCGAAGTCGTACCGCACGCTGCGGCCCGTGGCGACATGACGCACCGTCACAAAGCCCTTGGCGTTGGTCCGGGAGAGCACCCAGCGGAGCAGGGCCTGACCGTTGTTCTTGTCGAGGTCGACGACCGGGGGAGTGGCCGCGGTGTGCAGCGTGAGCACGGTCGGCTCGCCGGTGCTCGCGATGAGCGTGGCGGTGGGCCTGCCGTCCGCCCCGAGTGCGATCCGGTAGACCCCCTCGCCGTGGGCGACCGTACCGCCGCGCACCAGGAGCGCGCCGTCGGCGGTGGGGACGGTGGACGAGGCGTGGTCGAGGAGCTTGACCGTGGATTCGTCGACGAGGTTGACGGCACTGAGCGCGAAGCGTGGGGACTCTTCGGTCGCGGCGGCGCCGCCCGGAGCCGCGTACGTGACCCAGTCGCCCAGGACGCCGATGTGCGGGCGGACGGAGTTGCCCAGGTCGGCCGCTTCCACGGCCGGCGTGCCCCCCGAACCGTCGCGGGTGGCGTACATGAGCTTGGCGTGCGCGGACGTCGGGGCGTCGACCCAGACCCAGCGGTCCCCGGAGAGGGCCGTGTCGGTGTCGTACGCGGACACGCCCACCTCGCGCTTCTCGACGACGGAGGCGGTGGCGACGTCCACGACGGCGAGGTAGGAGCGGTCGGTGTCGGCATCCGCCGAGACGTACCGGACGAGCGCCGAGCTGTCCGACAGGGCCTCGACGCTCTGGACCCTCGAGTTCGGCGTGAGGCCGGTCACCTGCCGGTCGCTGCCCGCCTGGTTCCCCTCGCCGATCAGACGGAGCCGGCCCACCTTGTTCTGGCTGTCCCAGGACGAGAAGACGAGAGTCCTGCCAACCACGCCCTTCCAGTAGAGCCGGGTGTCGGTCTGGTTGACGACCGCGGGGTCGCTGCCCGGTGACGACATGTCATGGAGCAGGTACCGGGTCGTGCCGTCCTCCTTGGCGACGACGGTGTCGGAACCGCCGCCGCGGTACCCGCTGTACCACTCCGGGAGGTCCGTGGTGGTGCCGTCGACGGTGCTGGTCCAGCGGTAGTACGTGTGGTCCCATCGGCGCTCCACCGACAGAAACCCGGTCGGGCCGACACTGAGGATCTGGTCGGTGCGGGGGATGGAGATGACGCCGTCGACGGTCGCCTGCGCGTCGGCGGGTCCGGCGTCCGCGGCGACGGCGGCGGTGGGCGTCGCGGCGATCGCGGGCGCCGTCGCGAGGCTCGCACCGACGGTCACGGCCAGAACGGTGGTGACGGCCGCGACGAGCTGATGCCGGGCGGGACGAACAGGGATCAAAGCGGGTTCCTCTCAAGCGATCGGGCGCGCCCCAGGGGCTGCGCGCCCGGTCAGACTGTTGATCACGTCAGAAGGTTGTGCCGGCTGGCGATGTCGTCGGCCTGACAGAGGTGTCGCTCAGGCGAAGTGGTCGTACCGGTCCGCGGAGACGGGCCCGAAGTCGGGGCGGCTGCCGGTCAACCGCCGCACTGGCGCAGCATCATCCGGCGGTCGGCCGTGGTCACCGGCATCGCGTACTTGACCGCCACCTGCGCGAACCGCACCGCGTAGGCGCAGCGGATCGCCTTGTTCGGCGGCAGCCAGGACGCCGGGCCCGAGTCGCTCTTCGACGAGTTGGCGCGGCCCTCGACGGGGAGCAGGTTCAGCGGGTCGTTGGCCAGTTGCCTGCGCTTGCCGTCCGGCCAGCGGGAGGCGCCCATCTGCCAGCTGTACGACAGCGGCACCACGTGGTCGATCTGCACCTCGGCGGCCTTCGCCTTCTTCCAGGCGATCTCCTTGCCCGTGTACGGGTCGTGCAGCGTCATCGCCATGACGACGCAATTGGAGCCGTCCCGGAACCGGAGCTCCTGTCCGTCGCGGCGGAGGAGGTCGTTGCGGGTGTCGCAGCCGTTGCGGGCCAGGGGGACGCCGTCGGCGGTGTCCAGCCAGGCGTAGCCGAACTCGTCCCGGTCGTAACCGGTCCGGGGGCCGCGCCCCTTGGTGGCCAGTTCGGCGATCAGGTCGCGTGCCGCCGCCTCGTCCTTCCCGGCGGCGATGGGCGCGAGGCCCGGTTTCGTACCGTCCGGGTTGGCCAGTGGACTTGACGCGCGGCCGGACGAACCGGGGCCCGGTGAGGAATCGGTGGCGCCGGGGGCTTCGCAGCCCGTGGCGAGCACCATCGCGGCGAGGACGGCTATGGAGCCGGGCACGGCTTTCGGGAGCGCAGGCATCCCAGCATGCTAGGTCGTGCCTCCCGGATCGCGCAGGGTCTGCGCCTGCGTCCCGCGCCGGCCGACCCTCAACCCTCCCTCCCGCCTCGGCCGCACTCGGCGATCGCCAGAACGTCACCCAGCGCGGCGGCCAGGTCGACGGCCAGGGCGCGTAGTTCGATGTCCGGGGGCCCGGGACGCCGGAGGACGACTTCGGCTCGGCCCAGCAGGTGTCGTGCCCGCGCGAGTTGGGTGTACTCCATCTCGTCGGCGAGGCGGGAGACGGGGCCGTCGCCGTCGCCGATGACGTAGCTCCGCTTGCCCTGGGGGCCGGTCCACGGCAGTTGTCGCACTCCCGTCATGCGATCGCCCCCGCCCGGTGGATGTCCCGGACATCGAGGTCGACGCCGTACGTGGCGACCAGCAGGACATCGCGGCGCCACTGCCGTACGCGGTGGGCCTCCTCCCGCTCGTGCGCCCGCAGGTACGGCCGGACCAGCGCGCTCGCGCTGCCGTCGAGGGGCTCGTACCAGGCCCGTACGGTCGGCGCGGGACCCGCGACGGTGACGGGTGGCGGCCCGGGCGGGGGCACCGCGCTCGCGCCGGGCACCCGGCGGTGGTCACGCGGAGCGGCGAACCGGGACCGCAGCCGGTCGATCCATCGCAGCAGACGAGTGCGCATGTGTCCTGCCTTTCCATCACAGGTAAGCAGCCGGGTTCGCCATCAGTGGCACGCGGGGGTTCGGTCGATCTCGGCCCACACCGTCGCGCCCTCAACCGTGAGGTCGTGCCCGTACCGGTCGGCGTCGGCCAGTGCCGTCAGGAGCGCCCGTCGGCCGGCCTCACTCAGCTGTGCCGGTAACGCGACTGCGATACGGATCACCTCAGGCAGCTCCTGGGCGTGCGGCTCACACCCCGCCAGTGCCGCCAGGTGCGCCGCCAGCGCGGCGGCCCGTGAGCGGTATGAACGCACAGCCGTCCCCCGTGACCACTCGATTACGTGGAGTATTTCTACTTCAGTAGCTTGGACCTGATGCAGTAGCTTGTCAATGCCCTGCGAGAACGACCACCCGCCCCGCTCCGGCAGGGGAAACGGAGAGCCGCACATGCCCCGAGAGGCGCCGTACCTTGAGGTAGCCGACTCACTGCGCGCACGAGTTCTGGCCGGAGAGTGGGCGGTTGGCGAACGTCTGCCGTCACGGGCTCACCTCGCAGAGGAGTACGGCGTAGGGCGCAACGTCACGCAGCGAGCCATGGACCGCCTCATCGTCGAAGGGCTCCTCGAAGGACGCGCGGGCTCGGGAACCTATGTGCGCAAGCCCCGAGAGCGCATGCGGATGGTGCGCTCACGCCACCGTGAACGGCGCGGCGGCTCGCCCTTCCGGGCCGACATGAAGGAGCGGGGCAGCGCGGGCACCTGGGAGTCCCACAGCGAGGCCCGTACGCCGGCCCCCGCGCACATCGCCGAGCGGCTCGCCATCGAGCCGGGCGACCTCTGCGTCGTCACCCGGTACGAGTTCCTGGCTGACGGGCAGCCGGTGCAGCTCTCCGCCTCGTGGGAGCCCATGTCGATCACCGACGGCACGCCGATCGTTCTTCCCGAAATGGGGCCGCTCGCGGGTAAGGGCGTGGTGGAACGGATGCGCTCGATCGGCGTCGTGGTGGACACCGCGGTGGAGGTTCCCCGGCCCGCTCGCGCCACTCAGGAGCAGGCGAACCTGCTGGGTATCAGCCTCGGCGATCTCGTCCTGGAGATCGAGCGGACGTACTACGACACCGAAGGCCGTCCGGTCGAGACGGCGGACATCGTCGTCCCGGACGTCCGCTGGGAAGTGGCCTACGAGTTCGGCATCGACCGGCCGTAGGCGCGCCGCCGACGGGAACGCCGGGGGCGGCCCCCAGGGAAGCCGCCCCCCGCCGCACGCAACCGCGCCGCCCCCCGCCGCACGCGCGTCCGCTACGAACCCAGGATCGTCGTCAGGAACTCCCCCGTCCACGCGAGCAGTTCGCGGCCCACCACCGGCTTGCCGCCGATCTTGCCCGCCGTCGGGCGGGGGACCAGGATCTGGTGGGCCGGGGCCTTGATCACCGTGCGGGGGTGGAGGCGCTTGAGGCGCAGCTCCTGGGACTCGCGCAGCTCCACCGGGGCGAAGCGGATGTTCGGGCCCTGGAGGACGATCTCGCCCACCCCGCAGGCGCGGGCCAGCATGCGCAGGCCGGCGACCAGGAGGAGGTTCTCGACGGGCTCCGGGAGCTTGCCGTAGCGGTCCACCAGCTCCTCCCGTACGGCCTTGATGTCCTCCTCCGAGTTCGCGGACGCGATCGCCCGGTACGCCTGGAGGCGCAACCGCTCGCCGGGCGCGTAGTCGTGGGGGACATGCGCGTCGACCGGAAGCTCGATCTTGACCTCCAGCGGCGGCTCCTCCTGCGCACCGCCCTCCAGCGACGCGCGGTAGTCCGCGACCGCCTCGCCCACCATGCGGACGTACAGGTCGAAGCCGACGCCCGCGATGTGGCCGGACTGTTCGCCGCCGAGCAGGTTGCCCGCGCCGCGGATCTCCAGGTCCTTCATGGCGACGTACATGCCGGCGCCCATCTCGGTGTGCTGGGCGATCGTCGCGAGGCGCTCGTGCGCGGTCTCCGTGAGCGGCTTCTCCGGCGGGTAGAGGAAGTACGCGTACCCCCGCTCGCGCCCACGGCCGACACGGCCGCGCAACTGGTGCAGCTGCGACAACCCGAAGTTGTCGCCGCGCTCCACGATGAGCGTGTTGGCGTTGGAGATGTCGATACCGGACTCGACGATCGTGGTGGAGACGAGCACGTCGAACTTCTTCTCCCAGAAGTCGACCACCACCTGCTCCAGGGCCTGCTCGGACATCTGGCCGTGGGCGATCGCGATACGGGCCTCGGGGACGATGTCGCGCAGCCGGGCCGCCGCCCGGTCGATGGACTCCACCCGGTTGTGGATGTAGAAGACCTGGCCCTCGCGCAGCAGTTCACGGCGGATCGCCGCGCCGATCTGCTTCTCCTCGTACGGGCCGACGAAGGTCAGCACCGGGTGCCGCTCCTCGGGGGGCGTCGTGATGGTCGACATCTCGCGGATGCCGGTCACCGCCATTTCGAGCGTACGGGGGATGGGCGTCGCGGACATGGTGAGGACGTCGACGTTGGCGCGCAGCTTCTTCAGCTGCTCCTTGTGTTCGACGCCGAAGCGCTGCTCCTCGTCGACGACGACCAGACCCAGGTCCTTGAACTTCGTCTCCGAGGAGAAGAGCCGGTGCGTGCCGATGACGATGTCGACCGAGCCGTCCTTGAGGCCCTCCAGCGTCGCCTTCGCCTCCGCGTCCGACTGGAAGCGGGACAGGGCGCGGACCACGACGGGGAACTGCGAGTACCGCTCGGAGAAGGTGCCGAAGTGCTGCTGCACCAGCAGGGTGGTGGGGACCAGGACCGCGACCTGCTTGCCGTCCTGGACGGCCTTGAAGGCGGCCCGCACGGCGATCTCCGTCTTGCCGTAGCCGACGTCGCCGCAGACCAGCCGGTCCATGGGGATGGACTTCTCCATGTCCTCCTTGACCTCGGCGATGGTGGACAGCTGGTCGGGCGTCTCCGCGTACGGGAAGGCGTCCTCCAGCTCGCGCTGCCAGGGCGTGTCCGGGCCGAAGGCGTGTCCGGGCGCCGCCATGCGGGCCGAGTACAGCTTGATCAGGTCGGCCGCGATCTCCTTGACGGCCTTCTTGGCCCGGGCCTTCGTCTTCGTCCAGTCGGCGCCGCCGAGCCGGTGCAGGGTGGGGGCCTCGCCGCCCACGTACTTGGTGACCTGCTCCAGCTGGTCGGTCGGGATGTACAGGCGGTCGCCGGGCTGGCCCCGCTTGGCGGGGGCGTACTCGACGAGGAGGTACTCGCGGGTGGCGCCCTGCACGGTGCGCTGCACCATCTCGATGTAACGGCCGACGCCGTGCTGCTCGTGGACGATGTAGTCGCCCGCCTCCAGGGTGAGCGGGTCGATCGTCTTGCGGCGCCGGGTCGGCATCCGCTGCCCGTCCTTGCCGGCGGCCTTCTGCCCCGACAGGTCGGTCTCGGTCAGCACGGCCAGCTTGAGGCCCGGGTCGATGAAGCCGTACTCGATCGAGCCGCAGGCCACGTGCACCACGGACGGCGAGATGTCCTTCAGCTCGCCGGCCTGGCGGGCCGCGATGCCCTCGCCGCCCAGCACCTCCACCGTGCGGGCCGCGGGGCCGTGCGCCTCGGTGACGTAGACCGTGCGCCAGCCGTCGGCCAGCCAGCCCTTGGTGTCCGCGAGGGCGCGGGCGGTGTCCCCGCGGTACGACTCCGGGGCGTGCATGCCCAGCTTGAACGTGTCCGCGTCGAGCTCCTCGTCCGCCGCGAACGGCGACACCGACCACCACATCATGCCGAGCTCACGCGCCCGGTCCCGTACGTCCGCGATGCCCCACAGGGAGGCCGCGCCGACGTCGATCGGCGCCTCGCCGCCACCGGCGGTCGCGGCCCACGACGCCTGGAGGAACTCCTGCGAGGTGGTCACCAGGTCCGCCGCGCGCGTGCGCACCCGCTCCGGGTCGCAGACCACCGCCATGGAGCCCTGGGGCAGCACGTCCAGGAGCAGCTCCATGTCGTCGACCAGGACCGGGGCGAGGGACTCCATGCCCTCGACCGCGATGCCCTCGGCGATCCTGCCGAGCAGTTCGCCCAGCTCCGGGTGGGCCTCGGCCAGGTCCGCCGCCCGCCGCCGTACGTCGTCCGTCAGCAGCAGCTCACGGCAGGGCGGCGCCCACAGGCCGTGTTCGGCCACCTCCAGGGACCGCTGGTCGGCGACCTTGAAGTACCGGATCTCCTCGACGTCGTCGCCCCAGAACTCGATCCGCAGCGGGTGCTCCTCGGTCGGCGGGAACACGTCCAGGATCCCGCCGCGCACCGCGAACTCGCCGCGCTTCTCGACCAGCTCCACGCGCGCGTACGCCGCTGCCGCGAGCCCTTCCACGATTTCGTTCAGATCGGCCTGCTGACCCGTCCGCAGGGACACCGGCTCCAGGTCGCCCAACCCCTTGACCTGCGGCTGGAGCACCGACCGCACGGGCGCGACGACCACCGAGACGGGGCCGGCCGAGGGGTCGTCCGCCGACGGGTGGGCCAGGCGCCGCAGCACGGCCAGACGGCGGCCGACCGTGTCGGAGCGGGGCGACAGCCGCTCGTGCGGCAGCGTCTCCCAGGACGGGTAGTCCACGACGGTGTCCGGGTCCAGCAGGCTGCGCAGCGCCGCCGCGAGGTCCTCCGCCTCCCGGCCGGTCGCCGTCACGGCGAGTACGGGCCGGCCGGCCTCCCGGGCCAGCGCGGCCACCGCGAAGGGGCGCGCGGCGGGCGGGCCGACCAGATCGACATGGCTACGGTGACCGTCGGAGGCCGCCTTCACCGCTTCGGCGAGGGCGGGGTCCTTGACGACGGCGTCGAGCAGACCGTGCAGGCTCATGGGGGCTTCCATCCCGGGGTGTGGGGCAACGCGAACCGCCCGACACGTCTCACGGGCCGGGGGTTCCCAGCCTACGACGTCCCTCGGACAGCCGCGTTCGAAACAAGCCCCGGTCACATGTCAACCGGAACGGGGCTCCCGTACGTACAGAGCGAAAGGGGACGGGTCCGCGCGACCGGGCCCCGGCCCCGGCCCCGGCCCGATCATCCGCGTCCGCCACCCGGGGGCGCCCCGCCCGAAGAGGAGGCCCATGCGCTCCACGCCCAGGCACCCGCCGCCGCCCGCCGCGCCGGCCCGTGCCGTCGGCGTCCTCACCGCGACGGGGTACGTCCACCCGCGCCCCCTCGGTGCCGACCCCACCGAAGGGGTCAGCCCCCCGTCCCGCCGCCCATCGGGTCCCGCCGCCCGTAAGAGCTCGAAGGAGCCCCTCACGCATGCGTGGAGCCGTCCTCGCCCCCGCCCCGCCCCGCCTGCCGATACCCGGGGTGCGGCCGGCCGCACCCGCGCCCACCGGGACCGGCCGCACCCCGTACGTCCTCGCGTCCGCGCTGTTCGCGGCGTACACGGCCCTGTCGGTGCTGCGCCACCGGCGCATGGGGACCCGCTCCTGGGATCTGGGCATCTTCGAGCAGGCCATCCGGGGCTACGCGCACCTCCGGGCCCCCGTCGCCGACCTCAAGGGGCCCGGGACGAACATCCTCGGCGACCACTTCAGCCCGGTCACCGCGCTCCTCGCCCCCGCCTACCGGCTCTTCCCGACCCCCGTCACGCTCCTCGTCGCCCAGGCCGCGCTCCTCGCGCTCGCCGCGATCCCCGTCACCCGCGCCGCCACCCGCCTCCTGGGGCGGGCGTCCGGAGCGGCGGTCGGCATCGCGTACGGGCTGTCGTGGGGCATCCAGCGCGCCGCCGACTTCGACTTCCACGAGGTCGCCTTCGCCGTCCCCCTGATCGCCTTCTCGCTGGAAGCCGTCCTGCGCGCGCGGTGGCGCGCGGCACTCCTGTGGGCGGCGCCCCTCGTCCTGGTCAAGGAGGACCTGGGCGTCACCCTGTCCGCGATCGCCCTGGTCGTCGCCTGGCGGGCGCGGCGCACGGCACCCCGTACCGCCGTGTACGCCGTCGGAGTCGCCCTCCTGGGGACGGCCGCCGCGCTCCTGACGCTCACGGTGGTGATCCCGGCGTTCAACCAGGCGGGCGGCTACGACTACTGGGCCAAGGTCGGTGCCGGCCCGGCCCCCTTCGCCGGTGCCGAAACGAAACTGCGCACCCTCGCCTGGCTGCTGCTGCCCACCACCGGCCTGCTCGCCCCGCGCTCCCCGCTGCTCCTGGCCGCCGCCCCCACCGTCGGCTGGCGCTTCCTGTCGGGCGACGACCACCACTGGTCCACGGACTGGCACTACAGCGCCGTCCTGATGCCGGTCCTGCTGCTGGCGTTCACGGACGCCGCCGACCGCGCGCGCCGCAGCCCGCGCCCCTGGCTGCGTACCTACGCGGACCGCCTGCCGGCCTGTCTCGCCGCGGCGGCGCTCGCCCTGACCACGGCGCTGCCGCTGGCCGCGCTGACCGAGGCGCGGACGTACCGCAAGCCGCCCGGCGCCGTCGCCGCCGAGCGCCTCCTCGGCCGGGTCCCGGACGGCGCGACCGTCGAGGCGAACGTCGGTCCCATCAGCCGTCTCGCGGGCCGCTGCCGGGTCCTGTGGGTGGGCGACGCGCGCAATCCGGCCCCCGACTACATCGCGCTCGACAACCGGTCCGGCTGGGTGCGCGACCCGGGCGCGTACGCCCGCCGGCTCCACCCCGACGCCCGTTACCGCGTCACCGGGACGGCCGCCGGCTACGTGCTGCTGGAGCGCCGCACCTGAACCCGGAAAGGGGGCACGGGTGGGCACGCGCGAACGGCCCCGGTGAGCATGGAGGATGCCCACCGGGACCGACAGCCCACCGTACCGGTCAGTCCGTCGCGATCGCGTTCAGTACGTTCATCCGCCCCGCCCGGATCGCCGGTACCAGCGCCGCGAACAGGCCCACGAACGCCGACGCCACGAACACCGTCCCGATCGTCGGCCACGGGATCTCAAGGACCCCGAGCCCTTCCAGGGCCAGCGGTTTCTGCGCCGCCGTGCCCCGGCCCATGCCCATGCCCAGGCCGAGGCCCAGCAGGGCGCCGAAGAGGGCGATGACCACCGACTCCAGCCGGATCACGCGGCGCAGTGACGGCGCGACAGACCGACCGCGCGCATCGGACCGATCTGCCGGGTCCGCTCGACCACCGACAGTGCCAGGGTGTTCACGACTCCGGGCACCGCGACGACGATCGCCGGCGCGAGCAGCCCGTACACGATGTTCAGCAGTTGCCCGACCTGGTCCTTCAGGTCCTGCTTGAAGTCGGTCCGGTTCTGCACCTTGTACTGCGGATAGTCGGCCAGCGACTTCTTCAGCGCCGCGTACGCCTCGCTCTCCTTGCCCTCCTGCGCCGTGGCGAACATGATCAGGTTCTTGGGCATCCTCTCGGCGGGGACGTACTGCCGCGCCGTGGTGATGCCGGTGTACATCGCGCCCTTGTCGACGTTCGTGTCGTCCGAGGTGATCGCCGCGACGGTCAGGCGGGCGGTCCGGCCGCCCGTGAAGGCCACGGTGAGCGTGTCACCGGTCTTCACCCCGTGCCGCTCGGCGTAGTCGCTCCCGGACATGGCGTTCTTCCCGTACGGAGCGGCACGGGCACGGCCGAACCAGCTGTCCGGCGGGCAGCAGCAGCGCGTCGCGGCGCCAGGGACGGCCCCGGCCCCGCACGTCGTCCGCCGGGACGAACGCCCCCTGGGCCGGCGTAAGGAGAGTCCCCCAGGGGTTCTCCAACCCGAGGCTGAGTGAGAAGCTGACCCGACGAATTACGTGCATAGGGAAAGGACATCGGTGACCGACGCGCGAACCGATGCCACGACACCGGACGCGGGGGACGCCCCCACCGCCGCGCGGGGGCGCGGCCCGGTCGTCGCGGCGCTGATGCTCGGTATGGCGCTGGCCGCGCTCGACGGCACGGTCATCGCCACCGCCGTACCGCAGATCGTCACCGAATTGGGCGGGCTGTCCGTCTTCTCCTGGCTCTTCTCGGGCTACCTGCTCGCCGTCACCGTCACCCTCCCGGTGTACGGCAAGCTGTCGGACACGTACGGCCGCAAACCCGTGCTGATCACCGGCGTCATCCTCTTCCTCATCGGCTCCCTGCTGTGCGCCGTCGCGTGGAACATGCCGTCGCTGATCGCCTTCCGCGTCGTCCAGGGGCTGGGTGGCGGCGCCCTCCAGGGCACGGTGCAGACCCTCGCCGCCGACCTCTACCCGCTGAAGGAGCGCCCCAGGATCCAGGCCCGGCTCTCCACCGTCTGGGCGAGCTCCTCCATAGCCGGCCCAGCCCTCGGCGGCCTGCTCGCCGGATACGCCGACTGGCGCTGGATCTTCCTCGTGAACCTGCCGGTCGGCGCCGTCGCGCTCTGGCTCATCGCCCGCCACCTCGTCGAGCCGACCCGTACCCGTACGGCCGTACGCGTCGACTGGCTCGGCGCGCTGTCCGTCTTCGCGACCGGCGCCCTGCTGCTCACCGCGCTCGTCCAGGGCGGCGTGGCCTGGCCGTGGCTCTCCGCGCCCTCCCTGGCCCTCTTCGCCGCCGCCGGGGCCCTCGCCGTCCTGACCGTCATCGTGGAACGCCGGGCCGCGGAACCGATCATCCCCGGCTGGGTCTGGCGCCGGCGCACCATCGCGGCGGTGAACCTGTCACTCGGCGCGCTGGGGCTCCTGATGGTGGCGCCCACCGTCTTCATCCCGACGTACGCGCAGACCGTGCTGGGCCTCGGCCCGATCGCCGCGGGCTTCGTCCTCTCGGCCATGACCCTGTCCTGGCCCATCAGCGCGGCCTTCTCCAACCGCGTCTACAACCGCATCGGCTTCCGGCTCACCGCCGTCACCGGCATGGCGCTGGCCATGCTGATCCTGCTGGCCTTCCCCCTCCTGCCCTACCCGGGGCAACCATGGCAGCCGGCGCTGATCATGTTCCTCCTCGGCGCGGCGCTGGGCCTCGTCCAGCTCCCCCTCATCGTGGGCGTCCAGTCCACGGTCCCCTGGTCCGAGCGCGGCACCACCACGGCATCGGTCCTCTTCTGCCGCCAGGTCGGCCAGAGCCTGGGCGCGGCCCTCTTCGGCGCCCTCGCCAACGCGGTCCTCACCGCCCGCGTCCCCTCGGGCGACCTCAACGACCCGAGCACGCTCACCCCCGCGGCGGTGGACGCCGCCGTCGACCACGTCCACCTCGGCGCCGCCGCCGCCGCGGCCCTGGCCCTGCTCACCCTCCTGACCCTGGCCCCCCGCCGCTTCCCGGTCCTGCCCGCACCGGACTGACCGGAGGCCGCCCCGCGGGCCCTCCCCCGCCGGGGGATACGGGCCCGCGAAACCCGGGAGGGCAACCCCCGGTCTCCAGCCCCCGGTCTCCGGCCCCCGGCCCCCGGCGGCCCCCGGTGAAGTCACCCCCGACAGCCCCCGGACGGGCGACGCCACCTCCGGCGGGGCCGCCCCCGCGGCGGGCCGTCAGGCCGCGTCCGGATCGGGGTCCGGCGCCGCCCGCCCCGTCAGCGTCGCCAGGCTCTCGCGCACGTGCGACATGTGCTCCCGCAACCCCTCCCGCGTCTCCGCGTGCTCCCGCAGCAGCCGCTCCGTCTCCTCCTCCACCCGCTGCTCCTCCACCCGCGCCTCCGCGACCAGCTCCGCGGCCCGCGCGTCCGCCTCCTGCTGTCGCTGACGGGCCGCCTCCTCCGCCTCCGCGTACGCCCGTTCGGCTTCCGCCAACCGGGTCTCGCCCTCCCGGATCAGCTCCGCGATCCGCGCCTTCGCCTCCGCCCGCCGCTCGGCCAGCTCCTGCTCCAGGGCTTCCCGCTGCTCGGCCTGCACCTTCTGCTGGGCGGCCATCAGCGCCTCGGTGCGCTCCCGCACCTGGCGGAGTTCCGCCTGTGCCTCGCCCCGTGCCTTGTCCGCGGCTGCCCGCGCCTCGGCCCGTACCTCCTGGGCCTTCTCGCGGGCCGCGAGCAGGATCTGCACGGCTTCCTCCTCCGCCGTCGCCTGCATCGCGTCCGCCGCCTCGCGGGCCTCGTCCCGCGTCTGGCGCGCCGCTTCGTCCGCCGCGTCGTCCATGGCCTGGGCGTAGGCCGCCGCGCTCGTCCGTACCGCTTCGGCCTCCTCCTCCGCGAGGACGAGGAGTTGCTGGGCCTGCGGGCCCAGCGACTCGTACCGCTGCGGCTTCAGCCCGGCGACGACTTCGCGCAGCCGCGCCGCCTCCTTGTCCATGTCCTTGGCGAGAACGGTCAGCCGCGCCGCTCTCTCCCACGCGCTGTCGCGGTCCGCGGACAACTGGGTGACGTAGTGGTCGACGTCCTTCGGTCGGTAGCCGCGGCCCTTGGCGACGACCCCGAACCCGTGCGGTGATGATGATGCTGTGTCAGGACTCATACGCCCAGGATGCGACAATCATCACAAAAATGGACGGAATGACCGATGTACGCCATGCAGGCCGGTCATCACCTCACAGCAGGCCGTCCCACATCTGCTCCAGCAGCACCGACCACCAGCTCTCCGGTGACGCCAGCGCCGCCGGGTCCAGCATCGCCAGCTGCGCCTGGAAGTCGACCGTCCACCGCCCGGCCTGCTCCGGGTTCAGCCCGAACCGCAGCCGCCACATCCGCCCCAGCAGCGCCAGGCACCGCGTGAACTCCGGCAGCCCGGTGTTCACGAACTGCGGCGCCACCGGCTGACCACCCGGACCGCCCTCCACCGGTACGGCGACGATGTGCGCCGTGCCGTACTGCACGCAGATCGCCCGCCCGAAGTCGGACCCCAGGACCAGGTACGACCCCGCGTCCGTGGCCGGCTGCACCTGCCGCTGCGCCGCGAGCTCGGCGAGCGTCGGCACCACCGGCTGCGCGGGCTGCGCCCAGAAGAACGGCCCGAAGTCGGCCGGCAGCCCCGCCCACACGAGCGTGCGCGCCACCAGCTCCGGTACGCCCTGCCGGGACACCGCACGCTGATCGAACCGGCAGACGCCCTGCGGCCCGAACGCCCCCACGAGCTCCTGCGCGATGCCCTCCGGCGGAACCGGCGGCGCCGGCTGCACCGGGGGCAGCGGCGCACGCAGCGGCGCGGGCCGCGCCGGACCGTCCGCGACCTGGTGCAACTCACCCTGGTGTGCGATGAGTTGCCGCATGCCCTGCTGGCGGCTGGCGTGATCACGCCCGTACGGGGCGATCGAGGTGATCCGCGCCTGCGGCCACGTCTCCCGGATCATCCGGGCGCAGTAACCGCCGGGCAGCTCGCACGACTCCAGCTCGGTGTGCAGCTCCAGCACCTGGTCGGGCGGGATGTTCATGCCCCGCAGCTCGTGGAAGATCTGCCACTCCGGGTGCGGGGTGCCCGGCGCCGAACGGCGGATCAGCTGCTGCTCCGAACCGTCGGGCGCGCGGTAGCGCAGCACGGCCTGGTAGCCGGGACCGACCGTCGGCTGACCCGTCGGCTGACCCCCCATCGGCTGCCCCACGGGCGGCTGGGCCATCGGCGGCCGGCCCATGGGCGGCTGCGGCGGCTGCGGGAAGGCGGGCGGCGGTACGGGAGCACCCGGACCGCCCGGACCACCGGGACCGCCGGGGCCCGGCTGGGCGAGCATCGTCGCCGCGTGATGCGCGTCCCCGCCCCGCGTACCACCGGGAGGCCCCGGAGGCGCCGGAGGCGGCGGTACGGAGGCACCCGGACCACCGGGGCCCGGCTGGGCGAGCATCGTCGCCGCGTGATGCGCGTCCCCGCCCGGCGGCCGGGGAGGCGCGGGCGGTCCGGGAGGCCCGGGCGGCTGCGGCGCACCCGGACCACCGGGCCCACCGGGGCCCGGCTGCGCGAGCATCGTCGCCGCGTGATGCGCGTCCCCGCCCGACGTGCCACCGGGAGGACCCGGAGGCGCCGGGGGCGGGGGCGTACCCGGCCCGCCCGGACCGGGGTGCGCGAGCATCGTCGCCGCGTGGTGGACGCCGCCCCCCGGCGGGGGCGTCGGGGGCTGCGGGCCGTCCGGGCCCAGCTGCGCCACGAGCTGCGTCGGTACGTACCCCCCGGCCGGCGCACCGGGAGCACCCGGGCCCGTCGCGGGCGGCCGGGCCCCGGGGGTACCCGGCGCGCCGGGCGGCGGCGGAGTCGTCGGGCCGCCGCCCCGCGAGGGGCGCGCGGCGGGCGGCGGCAGGGCGGCCTTGCTGGTCGCCGCGTCCGCGATGTCCCCGGGCGAGGACGGGGGCGGGGTCGGGGACTGGGCGCTCTGCGGGTCCAGCGCGGGCGCGATCGCGGTACGCGGCAACTGGCTGCCGCCCTGGATCAGCGCGGTCGGCGCGTCGGCGCCCACGGCGGGCGGCGGCGTGTCGTCGTCGTCCGCCCCGGACAGCGGCGGCGCGAACACGGTCGCGGGCAGCGGTACGGAGCCCTCGTCCCCGTTCTGCGCGTTCGTGTCGGTCCATGAGGCGCCCGCGGGCACCCCGTCGTTCGCGGTCGGCTCGTAGTCGCCGCCCGCGCTGGGCCAGGCGGTCCCGCCCTGCGGGGCACCGCCCAGCGAGCCACCGCCCAGCGACCCACCGTCGGCGGGCCCGGGCGGGGCCCAGATGTCACCGCCCTGCGACTCCCCCGGCGCTCCGCCACCCGTACCGGAATCCGTAGCGGCACCTCCACCGACACCGGCGTCCGCGCCGGCACCGGCAGCCGCACCGGCGTCCGCACCCGCGGCCTCCGGCCGCCGGTCCGGAACGCCGAGCCGGTCCGCCGCGTCCTGGAGCCACTCCGGCGGAGTCAGCAGGAACGACGTCTGGTTCAGATCGACCCGCTCCGGCGCGGACGCCGCGGCCGGCACCGCGTCCACCGGCGGTGCCCCGTACTCCTCCTCGTACCGGCGGATCACCTCACCCACCGGCAGCCCCGGCCACAGCGTCGCCTCGCCGCTGTCCCGCGCGATCACCAGCCGCTGGCGCCCACCGTCCGACGTGGGCCCTTCCTCACGGTCCTCCGCCCAGACCACGAACCCCAGCTCGAACTCCCGCACCCGCACCTCACGGTGCTGGTACGCGGGCACGTCGCCGTTGACCCACTCTTCCGCGCGCTCCTGCGCCTGCGCGAAGGTCACCACCGGACCGTCACCCCTCGTCCGCCACCGGGACGGCCCGCGCGAAGCCGCCGTCCACCATCAGGTTCGCCACCGTCTCCAGCTCCGGCGGGTTGCCCACCAGCCGCTGGAGGAACTCGTCGAAGTCCGCGCCGCAGGGCAGCAACAGCCGCTCCACCCGCTCCTGCACCGTCCAGCCGTCCTGGTCCCGCGCGTCGTCGTACGCGCAGAACCACACCGACCCGACACCCGCGCCCTTCACCTTCACCGCGAGGATCCCGCCCTGGACGAAACCGACCCCCAGGTAATCCTTCGTCAGATGGTCGCGCAAACACTTGTTCACGTACACCAGGTCGTTGACCGCCGCCTCGTCCCGCACCGTGAAGAACGGCTGGTCCACGAGCAGCCCCAGCTCCGCGTCGAGCGCCGCGCCGACCGGCGCGCACCCGCCCGCCGCCTTCAGGAACGAGCGGTACGCACCCGGCAGCCGGTACCCGAGGTCCTCCTCGACGCCCAGCAACTGCGCCTCGGTCACCGAGACCGCTCCCTTCGGCAACCCGAAGTGCGCCGGCCGCGTCTCCTGCAACGGCCGCGTCCCCCGCTTACCGTGATCCACCGCAGCCGTCGCCAGCCCACCGTGGTGGCGCAGCAGCGCCTTGACCTCCACCGGCACCAGCTCCATACGGCGCGAGCCCGCCACGTGATGCCAGGTCCAGCCGTGCGGCGTCGCCACCGCCGGGATCGTGTCCCACAGCTCGTGACCCGCCGCCGCGAGCGCCGCGTTCGCGGACACGTAATCCGTCAGCCGCAGCTCGTCGACGCCGAAACCCTCCGGCGGCTCCGCGATCTCCGCGGCCGCACGCGCGTACGGCGAGAACACCGGACGGCCGTCCCCGTCCACCCGCACCCCCCTCGGGTGCCGGGCGGCGCGAACCGGATCCGGGAAGTGCACGACCTGCCCGGCGTAGGCCGCGTTCGGTGGCGCGGCGTTCCCCCGGCCCTGGGGGCCGGGAGGTGCCCCCAGCCCGAGCCGACCTGTCGTCATGGCGGTTGCCCCTTGCTGCTGCTGGCTGGTTCCGCACAGCCTATGCGGTGGGCCAACCAGAGGAACCCGGCCTCCGGCCCCGTGACCCACCGTCACTCCCGCGTCACCCGCCGACGACCGGACGACAGACCGATCACACGTTTCAGCGGCCCCCGCTTCCCCATCAGCGCACCCATTTGGCAGGCTGTTCCCGCAACTCGGGGGATTGCAGAGGGGACGACACGCACCATGCACGCAGCGCAAGCAGGAACCACACCCACGGCGGGCGACCCACGCCTGAGCTGGAGCAGCACCGCCCCCGACCGCGCACCCACCCTGCGCCACCGCCGCGACGGCATCCTCCCCACCGTGGGAGCCGCACTCTCCGTACGCGGCCACACCCTCACCTGCACCACCGGACGCGGCAACCAGCCGCCCGCCCTGCACCCCCTCGTACAGGACTTCCTCGACACCCTCACCAGCGGCCAGCGCGAACGCTTCACCGGCCGCTGCCCCGAAGCCATCCTGCTCTCCCGCCACCTCACCGCCACCGAGGCGAGCCGCTCCAAACGCGCCCAGCGCAAACCCCTCACCCACGGCGAGGCCCGCCGCTCCCTCAAACACGCCAAGCTCACCGCGCGCCGCATCCGCGAGGACGGCGACCCGCTGCACGGCAGCTACGCCGCGCCCTGCCGCTCCTGCGCGGCACTCCTCGCCCACTTCGGCGTACGCGCCGTCGACCCCGCCACCGACCGGAACGGCTGACCGCACCCCGATGCCCGACCTCAACACCACCCGCTTCCCCGTCGCCGTCGACGCCGCCCTGCGGGAGGCGGGGTGGCAACCCGGCCGCTGGGACATCCGGCAGGCGGAACACTGGGCCGACACCCTGCGCGCGCACCTCTCCCCCGCCGGCCACCGGCACAGCGTCTTCCCCGCGGCGGTCGAGGCGTGGGCCGAGTTCGGCGGCCTGAGGATCACGGGCCCCGGCCCCGGCCGCCAGATCGCCCCCACCCCCGTCCACTTCGACCCCCTCGCCGGGCTGCACCTCGCCCGCACCCTGGAGGACCTCGGCCGCGCACTGGACACGCGGATGGCACCGCTCGGCGAGGAAGCCGACCACCAGGCGGTGCTCGCGATCGACGCGGAGGGCCGCGTCTACAGCCTCGACCACGCGGGCGACTGGTACCTCGGCCCGGACATCGACCACGCCCTGTCCACGCTGATCACCGGCACGCAGCCGCTACGGCTGACGACCGCGTAACCGCCCCCAACCCGGAGCCCGGGCGCCCCCGTCGGGCCCCGCGCCCCCTGTGACCCGCCCACCGGCACCGGGCCCCCCGTCGGGCCCGCCGGGGCTCGACTCCTCGGGGTCGGCATGGCGAACGCCCCACCCCAGTCCCCGCCCCCAGTCCCCGCCCCCAGTCCCCGCCCCCGACCGCCGATCCCCTGCGGGGATGGCCCCTGCACGGCCCCTCCCCGGCAATCGCAGGCGCCAGGCGCCCACCGCGCCGGGCCCCACTTCGTCCAGGTCCCTCAGGCCGCCGGGGACACCGGCAGTACCGCCGACACCCGGAAACCGCCCTCGTCCGTCGCCCCCGACACGAAGACCCCGCCCAGCGCGGTCACCCGCTCCCGCATGCCCACCAGGCCGTTGCCCCCGCTCGGCAGACCGGCATCCGCCGCCGCGCCGTCCGAAGGGCCGTTCTCCACCTGCATCGCCACCTCGTCACCCCGGTGCGCCAGCCGGACGACCACCTCGGCACCGGCCGCGTGCTTGTGGACGTTCGTCAACGCCTCCTGCACCACCCGGTACGCCGTCTGCTCGACATCCGGCGCGTACGTCCGCGCCTCGCCCATCACCCTCAGCTCCACCACCATCCCGGCCTGCCGGGACTGCTCGACGAGCTCCTCCACCTCGTCCAGGCACGGCCCGTCCTCCGGCACCGAAGCCGCCGCCGACGCAGCCGACGCAGCCGACGCGGCGGCCCGGCCGACCGCCGCCAGCGGAACCGGCGCGGCCACCGGCGCCCGCGGCGCGGGCGGCCTCTCGTCCTCACCCGCCCGCAGCACCCCCAGCATCTCCCGCAGCTCCGTCAGCGCCTGCCGCCCCATGTCGCCCACCAGCGCCGCGTTCCTCACCGCCTTCTGCGGATCCTTCAACGCCACCGCCTGCAGCGCCGCCGCGTGCACCACCATCAGACTCACCCGGTGCGCCACCACGTCGTGCATCTCGCGCGCGATCCGCGTCCGCTCCTCCGTACGCGCCATCTGCGCCCGCTGCTCCGCACGGTCGGCGAGCAGTGACAGCTCCTGCTCCAGACTGTCGGCCCGCTCCCGCAGGCTCTCCATCAGCCGCCGGCGCGCCCCTATGTAGAGGCCGAACAGCACGGGCGGGGCGTTGAGCCCGAGCGACAGGATCACCGACATCAGCGGCACGTACCAGGACGACGCGTCGAGTTCCGCCGCCGTGATGTCCTGCCGCACCCGCACGAACGTCACGATGAACACGGCCGCCAGCGACATCCCCGCCAGCGCCGCGATGATCCTGCGGGGCACCTCCGACGCGGCCAGCGTGTACAGGCCCACGAAGCCCATCAGGTAGCCCATCTCGGCGGGCGTGATCGCGATGGACACCAGCACCACGGCGATGGGCCACCGCCGCCGTACCACCAGCGCGGACCCGGCGACCAGCCCGAACAGCACCCCCACGGGCACGGGCACCCCGGCGCTCTGCGCGGAACCGACCCCCTCGGCCGCGCACTCCAGGGCCGACACCACGGCCAGCCCCACGTCCAGCACGGCACTGCGCCGCCGTCCCCACCACCACCAGCCGCGGGCGACCGTGCCCGCGGCGTCCTGGTGTGCCCCCGTTGTGGTCATGTCTTCCAGCCTACGGGCGGCCACCACCCGTTTTCCGGGGAGTCCACCGGCACAGAGGATGCCGACCCCAACGCGATCACCCTCCACCTCGGATGGCTCGCCCTTCTGGAGGTACCACGCGAGCGCACGCGGTTCCGGCCGGGCAGTCACGCGTCAGCGGACATCGCAGAAGCCGGGAGATGGTGGGCCGAGCTGATCCGCGTGGATGCCTCGGCCTTCCGGAGGGCGACCCTCAAAGAAGCACAACCCCGGGACCACGCGAAAGAACACGACTGCGGAATACCGGGGCCGCCCGGTGATCCACGTGACCAAGAGCGCCGATCTCCACCGTCGCATGGAGGGGGCCCGGTACGGCATAGTAGGGGCTGCCAACTCGGCGACCTGGCCTGATGTCCGGTTTACCCGAGTGTGATCCCCCATGGTGTAATCAGGCAGCACTGCGGTTTTTGGTACCGTCTGTTCAGGTTCGAATCCTGATGGGGGAGCTGCCGAATTTGCCCGGGTCCTGACCTCCACGGTCGGGACCCGCACTCGTTTCCTCCCCGAAACCCCCCGGTATCCTGCGGTTGTCCACCACCCGAAGCCGAAGGGCATTCCCGTGAGCGCCAACCGCCCGGCAGCCGTCGTCGTCCTCGCAGCGGGTGAGGGCACCCGCATGAAGTCGAAGACCCCCAAGGTCCTGCACGAAATCTGCGGGCGTTCGCTCGTCGGACATGTGGTCTCCGCCGCGCGCGAGCTGGAGCCCGAGCACCTGTGCGTGGTCGTCGGGCACGCCCGTGAGCAGGTCACCGCGCACCTGGAGGAGCACTACGCGGGCACCCGGACCGCCGTGCAGTACGAGCAGAACGGCACCGGGCACGCGGTGCGCATGGCGCTGGAGGAGCTGGGTGGCGAGGCCGTCGAGGGGACTGTCGTCGTGGTGTGCGGGGACACCCCGCTGCTGTCCGGCGAGACGCTGGGCGCGCTCGCGGCGACGCACGCCGCCGACGGCAACGCCGTGACGGTGCTGACGGCCGAGGTGCCGGACTCCACCGGGTACGGCCGGATCATCCGGGATCCGGAGACGGACGCGGTGACCGCGATCGTGGAGCACAAGGACGCCACGGACGCCCAGCGGGCGATCCGGGAGATCAATTCCGGGGTGTTCGCCTTCGACGGGAAGCTGTTGGCGGACGCGCTGGGGAAGGTGCGGACGGACAACAGCCAGGGCGAGGAGTACCTCACCGATGTGCTCGGGATCCTGCGTGAGGCGGGGCACCGGGTGGGCGCGTCGGTGGCGTCGGACCACCGGGAGATCCTCGGGATCAACAACCGGGTGCAGCTGGCGGAGGCGCGTGCGCTGCTGAATCGCCGGCTGCTGGAGCGGGCGATGACGGCCGGTGTGACGGTGGTGGATCCGGCGTCGGTGTTCGTGGACGTGACGGTGACGTTCGAACGGGACGCGGTGATCCACCCGGGTACGCAGCTGTCGGGCGCCACGCACATCGCGGAGGACGCCGAGGTGGGTCCGAACAGCCGGCTGAAGGACACCCGGGTCGGGAAGGGCGCCCGGGTGGACAACACGGTGGCGGACCAGGCGGAGATCGGCGAGGCGGCGTCGGTGGGTCCGTACGCGTATCTGCGGCCGGGCACGCGGCTGGGCGTGAAGGCCAAGGCCGGTACGTACGTGGAGATGAAGAACGCGCGGATCGGCGAGGGCACGAAGGTGCCGCACCTGTCGTACGTGGGTGACGCGACGATCGGTGACTACACGAACATCGGCGCGGCGAGCGTGTTCGTGAACTACGACGGCGAGAGCAAGCACCACACGACGATCGGTTCGCACTGCAAGACGGGCTCCGACAACATGTTTGTGGCTCCCGTCACGGTGGGGGACGGTGCCTACACGGCCGCGGGTTCGGTGATCACGAAGGACGTGCCGCCGGGTTCGCTGGCCGTCGCCCGTGGCCAGCAGCGGAATATCGAGGGTTGGGTGGCGCGCAAGCGGCCCGGCAGCGCTGCGGCGCAGGCTGCGGCGGCGGCCTCCGAGCAGGCTCTTCACGAGGACTGACCGGAAACGGGTACGTCGAACTCGGCGTACCGTGATACGTGCACGCAATTTCGGCTGGTTCGCGCGAATGTGGCTCGCGGCCAGGGAACACGTCTGAGGAGACAGTGCTGTGACCGGGATCAAGACGACCGGCGAGAAGAAGCTGATGCTCTTCTCCGGCCGCGCCCACCCCGAGCTGGCCGAGGAGGTCGCACATCAGCTGGGTGTCGGTCTCGTGCCGACCAAGGCATTCGATTTCGCGAACGGTGAGATCTACGTCCGCTTCCAGGAATCGGCGCGGGGCGCGGACTGCTTTCTGATCCAGAGCCACACGGCTCCGATCAACAAGTGGATCATGGAGCAGTTGATCATGATCGATGCTCTGAAGCGGGCTTCGGCCCGGAGCATCACGGTGATCATCCCGTCGTACGGCTACGCCCGGCAGGACAAGAAGCACCGTGGCCGTGAGCCGATCTCGGCCCGCCTGGTGGCCGACATGCTGAAGTGCGCGGGCGCCGACCGCATCCTCACGGTCGATCTGCACACGGACCAGATCCAGGGCTTCTTCG
>NZ_JBEXQK010000011.1:0-151973 GCF_040612535.1 Streptomyces sp. NPDC006368 | reverse complement strand
CGGGCGGTCGGCAGCGAGCCGGGCCCCATCCGGGCGGGCAGCGCCGACGGGCGCCGACGGAACGAGGGCGCCACCAGGCTCCGGCCGGGCGGGCGCCGTCGACCGGCCGCCGCCTCGGCGTCACGTCGAGTCGCGCACCACCAGTTCCGTCGGCAGGACCACCTGGCGGGGGTCCGTGCCCGTCCCCGTGATCTCCTGGAGCAGGACGCGGGCCATCCGGCGGCCCATGTCCTCGATCGGCTGGCGCACGCTCGTGAGCGCGGGTTCCATCAGGCGGGCCACCGCCGAGTCGTCCACCCCGACGAGTGCCACGTCGTCCGGGACGCGGCGGCCCGCGTCGCGCAGGACGCCGCGGGCGCCCGCCGCCATGACGTCGGAGGCGGCGAAGACACCGTCCAGGTCCGGGCACCGGTCCAGGAGCGCCCGCATGGCCCGGCGTCCGCCCTCCTCGGTGAAGTCCGCGGTGGCGACGAGCCGTTCGTCCGGGTCGAGGCCCGCCGCCTCGACGCCCTGCCGGTAGCCGTCGAGGCGGCACTGCGCCACGTACATGTCGAGGGGCCCGGTGATGGTGGCGATCCGGCGGCGTCCGCGCTCGGCGAGGTGGCCGACGGCCGAGCGGCCCGCGCCGACGTTGTCGGAGTCGACGTAGGCCCCCGGCTCGGCCTCGGACCGGCGGCCGTTGAGCACGGCGGGCAGCCCCAGCGCCTGGACGAGGTCGGGCAGCGGGTCGTCGCCGTGGACGGAGACCAGCAGGACACCGTCGACGCGCTGTGCGGCGAGGTACTGCTCGAAGCGCTGGCGTTCCTTGCTGGAGCGGATCAGCGTGAGGAGCAGCTGCATGTCGGCGTCCGCCAGTTCGGCGCTGACGCCGCGGATGATGTCGAGGAAGTACGGCTCGGCGAAGAGCCGCGCCTCGGTCTCCGGTATGACGAGGGCGACGGCGTCGGTGCGGGCGCCGGCCAGGGCGCGGGCGGCGCGGTTGGGTACGTACCCGAGCTCGGCGATGGCCTGGCCCACCGCTTCCTTGGCGCGGTCGCTGACGCGCGGGGACCCGTTGATCACCCGGGACACGGTGCCGCGTCCGACTCCCGCTCGGGCCGCGACCTCTTCCAGCGTGGGTCTGCCGGTCTGCCGTCCGCTCACCGCCATCGGCCTCCCATCGAACATCGAACATCGCGCGTGCCGCTCGACCCCGTCGAACGTCGCGCTCGGAGCATCGCGCATCGCGTCGCGCGTGTGTAGTGACCCAGTCAACCTAGAGGGTGCCCCGTGTGCGGCCCTCAGGGGGAGTGCCGTTTCACCCTTACGATCTTGGGAGCGCTCCCACCGTAAGGGAAGTGACCAGCGCGACGCCACTCGGCACCCCCATGGCGGCAGACCGGTTTCGATTTGCGTTCATCTCTTGACACCCACCTCCGCAAGCACAATCGTGGGAGCGCTCCCACAGACGACGAGGAGAGTGGAATGCGCCCCTCCAGTACTTCGCGCGACAGCTCGTCCGGCAGAACGCCCGGCCGCCGCCCCGCGCTCGCGACGGCCGCCGCGCTCGCGGCCTGCGCGGTCCTGATCACCGGCTGCAGCAGCGACGACGGCGGCTCCGGCACCGCCACCGGCGACGAGAAGATCACCCTGCGCATAGGAACCTTCGGTTCCTTCGGTTACGACAACAAGAACGGGGCGAAGCTCTACGCCGAGTACGAGAAGCTCAACCCGAACATCAAGATCGAAGAGTCGAACGTCGCGGACGGCCAGAAGTACTGGGACACGCTGAAGCTGCGCCTCTCCCGCAACAGCGGCCTCGCCGACATCCAGGCCATCGAGGTCGGCTACATCGCCGAGGCGATCGGCCCCACCATGGCGAACAAGTGGGTGGACCTCTCCAAGACCGGTGGCGCGGACACCGCCGCCTTCCTCGACTGGAAGGTCAAGCAGGCGACGACGCCCGACGGCAAGGTCATCGGGCTCGGCACCGACATCGGCCCGATGGCGATCTGCTACAACAAGGACCTCTTCGCCAAGGCCAAGCTGCCCACCGACCGCGCCGCGGTCGCCAAGCTGTGGGCGGGCGACTGGGCGAAGTTCGTCTCCACCGGCGAGACGTACAAGAAGAACGCCCCGGCCGGCACCGCCTTCCACGACTCCGCCAGCGGCCTGTTCAACGCCGTGCTGTCCAGTCAGCCTCAGCAGTACGCCAACACCAAGGGCGAGCTGGACTACGAGAACAGCCCCGGCGTGCGCACGGCGTGGGGCCTCGCCGTGGACGCCGCGGAGAGCGGGATCACCGCCAAGCTGCGGCAGTTCGACGAGAAGGGCACCTGGAACGCCGGCTTCAAGAACTCCAAGTTCGCCACCGTCGCCTGCCCGAGCTGGATGACCGGCATCATCAAGGACCAGGCCGGCCCCCAGAACCAGGGCAAGTGGGACATCGCCGCGCCGCCGGTCGCGGGCAACTGGGGCGGCTCCTTCCTCGCCGTGCCGAAGTCCGGCAAGCACGCGGAGGAGGCCGCCAAGCTGGCCGCCTGGCTGACCGCCCCCGAGCAGCACGCCAAGGTGTTCGCGGTCAACGGCAACATTCCCTCCACCAAGGAGACCCTCGCCTCCGCGGCGGTCCAGGACGCCAGGATCCCGTACTTCGGTGACACCCCCGTCGGCAAGATCTACTCCGACGCCGCGGCCGGCATCACGCCCGCCCCGGTCAGCCGCTACGACGGCCAGGTGAAGACCTTCATCACCGACAACGGCATCCTCGACATCGAGCAGCGCGGCACCTCCCCCGACGCCGCCTGGGAGAACGTCAAGAAGCTGATCGACGACAAGATCGACCAGTAGCGGGGCGCCGGGGGTGCGACCGGCGGGCCGCGCGAGCCCACGCGTGACCCGCCGGCCCCCCGGGGCCGCCCGGCGCTCCCCCGCCGGGCGGCCTCCCCTCCCGTACCGAGTTGGAAGGACGCCCCTCGTGGCCACCTCCGTCCGCCCGGCGGCCGACGGCATCTCGCCGCCCGCACCGCCGCCCTCCTCGACACCGCCGGACCGCGGCAGCCGGCGCAGCAGGCTCTACCGCTGGGACCTCAAGGCGACCCCGTACCTCTTCGTCTCCCCGTTCTTCCTCTGCTTCGCGGCCTTCGGGCTCTTCCCGCTGATCTACACGGGCTGGCTCTCGCTGCACCGGGTGGAGCTCGGCAGTGAGGCCGAGTGGCGCGGCTTCGGCAATTACACGGGGCTGTGGGACAGCGACTTCTTCTGGAACGCGCTGGCCAACACCTTCACCATCGGGGTCATCTCGACCGTCCCGCAGCTGCTGATGGCCCTGGGCCTGGCGCACCTGCTCAACTACAAACTGCGCGGCCGGGGTTTCTTCCGGGTCGCGGTCCTCGCGCCCTACGCCACCTCGATCGCCGCGGCGACCCTGGTGTTCGCGCAGCTCTTCAACAGCGACTACGGGCTCATCAACACCCTGCTCGGCTGGGTCGGTTTCGACCCGGTCGACTGGGAGTCGTCCAAGTGGCCCGCGCAGATCGCGATCTCCGTGATCGTCATCTGGCGGTGGACCGGCTACAACGCGCTGATCTACCTCGCCGCGATGCAGGCCGTCCCCCAGGAGCTGTACGAGGCCGCCGCGCTGGACGGCGCGTCGCGGTGGCGCCAGTTCATCAGCGTGACCATTCCGTCGATCCGTCCGACGATCCTGTTCACCATCGTGGTCTCGACGATCGGCGCCACGCAGCTGTTCGGTGAGCCGATGCTGTTCGGCGGCAGTCTCGGGGTGAGCGGCGGCAGCGGCAACCAGTTCCAGACGCTGAGCCTGCTGATGTACGAGAAGGGCTGGATCACCGGGGCGCTGGGACAGGCGTCCGCCATCGCCTGGGTGATGCTGCTGCTTCTGCTGCTGATCGGCGCGGCCCGGCTGCTCGTCGCCCGCCTCAAGAGGGAGACGGCATGAAGCTGATGAAGATGCGGCAGACGGCGGGGCGGCAGCAGCACGCCGGCCCGCTGACGTACCTCCTGCTGGGCCTCGCGGCCCTCGTCTCGCTCTTCCCGCTGTACTGGAACTTCGTGGCCGCCTCGCACACCGGCTCGCGCGTCGTCGAGGCCCCGGCGCCGCTGCTGCCCGGCCCGCGCCTCTTCGACAACCTCTCCTTCGCCTGGAACCAGGTGGACATGGGTGAGGCGCTGATCAACACCACGATCGTGGCCGGGCTGGTGGCCGTCTCCACCGTGCTGTTCTCGACGCTCGCCGGTTTCGCCTTCGCCAAACTGCCCTTCCGGGGCCGCAACGCGCTGCTGGCGGTGGTGGTGGCGACGATGACGATCCCGCCGCAGCTCAGCGTCATCCCGCTGTACCAGATCATCACCGACCTGGGCTGGGTGGACCAGCTCCAGTCGGTCGTGCTGCCGTCGCTGGTAGCCGCCTTCGGGGTGTTCTTCATGCGCCAGTACCTGCTGGAGGCGCTGCCGCTGGAGCTGGTCGAGGCGGCCCGGGTGGACGGCGCCCACAGTCTGCGGGTCATCTGGCACGTGGTGTTCCCGGTGGCCCGGCCCGCCATGGCGGTGCTGGGCATGCTCGTCTTCGTCCAGGCGTGGAACGACTTCTTCTGGCCGTTCATCGCCCTCACCCCGGACGGCAACCCGACCCTCCAGGTGGCGCTCGCCGGCCTGGGTTCGGGCAACCACACCATCGACCACGCGATCGTGCTGACCGGCGCGCTGATCTCCACCGTGCCGCTGCTGCTGGTGTTCGCGCTGCTCGGCAAGCACATCGTGGGCGGCATCACGTCGGGTGCCGTCAAGAGCTGACGCCCGGCGCCGGGCCGGGCGCCGTGAGAACCGACGCCCGGCGTCACCGCCGGCGTACGCCGTCCGCGCCCTCCCCGCCCTTGTCCCACCCCGCACCGTTCTCCCCCCTTCCTGTCCGCACACCCCTCCACCCCTTGGGAGCGCTCCCATATGACCGCGTCCGATTCCCTGCCGCTCACCGCCACCCGCCAGTTCCCGCCCGGCTTCCTCTGGGGCGCCGCCACCGCCGCGTACCAAATCGAAGGGGCGGCGACAGAGGACGGCCGTACCCCCTCGATCTGGGACACCTTCTCCCGCACCCCGGGCAAGGTGTTCGAGGGCCACACCGGCGACGTGGCGACCGACCACTACCACCGGTTCCGCGACGACGTACGCCTCATGAGCGACCTCGGGCTCAACGCGTACCGTTTCTCGGTCTCCTGGTCGCGCGTCCAGCCGACCGGCCGCGGCCCCGCCGTCCAGAAGGGCCTGGACTTCTACCGCCAGCTCGCCGACGAGCTGCTCGACCACGGCATCGCGCCCACCCTGACGCTCTACCACTGGGACCTCCCCCAGGACCTGGAGGACGCGGGGGGCTGGCCGCTCCGCGCCACCGCCGAGCGCTTCGGCGAGTACGCCGCGCTCCTCGCCGACGCGCTCGGCGACCGCGTCGGCCGCTGGATCACCCTCAACGAGCCGTGGTGCAGTGCCTTCCTCGGCTACGGCTCCGGCGTCCACGCCCCGGGCCGCACCGACCCCGTCGCCGCCCTGCGCGCGGCCCACCACCTCAACCTGGGACACGGCCTGGCCGTACAGGCGCTGCGCGCCGCCCTGCCGTCGCAGGCCGAGGTGTCCGTCTCGCTCAACCTCCACGAGGTGCGCCCGCTGACCTCCGCGGCCGAGGACATCGACGCGGTCCGCAGGATCGACGCGGTCGGCAACCGGATCTGGCTGGGCCCCATGCTCACCGGTGCCTACCCGCGGGACCTGCTGGACGACACCGCCGGGCTCACCGACTGGTCGTTCGTCCGGGACGGCGACCTCGCCGACATCCACCAGCCCCTCGACCTCCTGGGCATCAACTACTACACCCCGACCGTGGTGTCGAAGGTCCGCGACGGCGACACCGTGCCGCGCGCCGACGGCCACGGCGCCAGCGCGTTCTCGCCCTGGCCGGGCGCGGACGACGTCGCCTTCCACCAGCCGCCCGGCGAGCGGACGGCGATGGGCTGGGCCGTCGACCCGACGGGCATGTACGACCTGTTGATGCGCCTGGCCGGCGAGCACCCGGGCCTGCCGCTGATGATCACGGAGAACGGCGCCGCGTACGAGGACGAGTTGGGCGTCGACGGCTCGGTGGACGACCCGGAGCGCATCGCCTATGTGCACGGCCACCTGGAGGCGGTGCACCGCGCGATCACGGACGGCGCGGACGTACGCGGGTACTTCCTGTGGTCACTGATGGACAACTTCGAGTGGGCGTACGGCTACACCAAGCGGTTCGGCGCGGTGCACGTGGACTACGACACGCAGGTGCGTACGCCGAAGTCGAGCGCCCACTGGTACGCCCGGGTGGCCCGCTCGGGCGAACTGCCCGCGCCTGACGCGGTGTAGGACCCCGAGGCCCATGGCCCCCTTTCCGTCAGCGACCGACGCGCGGAAAGGGGGCCATGTCATGTGGAGCAGCCTTTCTGTAATGACCGCTAGATAAGTCTGTTACGGTGATGCCGATTACCTAGCGACCACTACAGATCGGGGGGATCCATGTCGGCTCTCTCGCGCACCACGCGTGGCACCAGCGGACCCGGCCTGCTCCTCGCCCATGGCGCGGGCGGCGGCGTCGCGCCCAACTACGGGCCGATCCTCGACCGCCTCGCCGACGGCCGCCGCGTCGTGGGCGCCGATTACCCGGGTACGGGCGGCACGCCCCGCGCCACACATCCGCTCGAACTGGACGAGCTGGCCGACGCGCTGGTCGCCGCCGCCGACGCCGAGGGCCTGGACCGGTTCGCCGTCGCCGGGTACTCGCTCGGCGGCCCGGTCGCCCTCCGCACCGCCACCCGCCACCCCGGCCGCGTCACCGCCCTGGTCCTCACCGCGCCCTTCGCCCGCGTCGACCACCGGACCCGGCTGGCCGCCGAGGTGTGGCGGGAGCTGTTCGCGAGCGGGCAGCGCGAGCTGATGGGCCGCTTCCTCCTACCGCTCGCCCTCGGTCCGACCGCGCTCGACGCACTGTCGCCCGAGGAGCTTCGGGCGGCGGTCCGCTCCACCGGCGAGACCGCGCCGCCCGGGACGGCCGACCACGTCGACCTGGTGCTCCGCGCCGACGTACGGGCGGACCTGGCGGCAGTCGCCGTACCGACCCTGGTGATTTCCACGACCCGGGACCGCCTCGTACCACCCGCGCTCCACCGCGCCGTCGCGGCCGGCGTCCCGGGCGCGCGCCTGGCCGAACTCCCCACCGGTCACCTGCCGTTCGCCGAGGCCCCGGAGGAGTGGGGCGACCTCATCACCGGGTTCCTCGGCGCGCAGGAAGGCGCGCCGGAACGATGACGGAGGCGCGCCCCGGCCGGGTGGGGGGTGGCCCGGCCGGGGCGCTGGAAGGGAGGCCTGCGGTTACGGTCGCGCGGCCTCCCGGTCTGCGGCCCACCGATAGGCGGCCTACCGGTAGGCGGCGAACGCCTTCGTGAAGGCCAGCGGCTGCTGGAGGATCGAACTGCACGTGGCGTCCGCGTGGTTCACGGCTCCGCCCGCGCACTGCGTGTCGCGGGTGGAGGACCACATCGACAGCCACCCGAGCCCCTTGGACTTCGCGAAGTCCACGAGCTGCGCCGCGTCGTCGACCGTGAAGATCTCGGTGGTGACGTCGTTGACGCCGATCATCGGGGTGACGGCGACCGCCTTCCACGCCGCCGCGTCGGAGAGCCCGAGCACGCCCTTGATCTGCGCCTGCGTCGCGGTCGCGGCCTGGACGGCGTACGTCCCCATGTCGCCGCTGTACGCGGGCCCGTAGTCCATCGCCATGATGTTGACCGCGTCGACGCGCACGCCGTTCTTGCTGGCGTCGACGAGCAGGTCCACACCCGCCTGGGTCAGCCCCTCGGGCATGACGGGCAGCGTGAAGGAGACGTTCAGCCCGGGGTGGGACTTCTGGAGCTGTGCGATGGCCCGCGCCCGGCGGGAATTGGCGGCGGTGTCGGGCAGGGCGGCGCCCTCGATGTCGAAGTCCACCTTCTTGAGCTCGTACCGGTCGACGACCTTGCCGTACGCCGCGGCCAGGTCACCGGCGGTGGCGCAGTTCAGCGCCAGCTCGTGTCCGGCGGCGCCGCCGAACGACACGCGCACGTCGCCGCCCTTGGCGCGCAGCGCGCCGACCTGGGCGGCCACCTTGTCGCTCGCCAGGTCGGTGACGCCGCCCCACAGCGGGGCGCAGGAGCCGCCGGAGGTCACGAAGGCGAGGTTGAACTCCTTCACGCCGGTCCTGGCGGCGGTGTCGAGCAGGTCGTACGCGGGGTACAGGGAGGTGTCGACGTACGGCGCGAAGCGCGCGCCCGTCGCCGTACCGCCCTCGCCGGGGGGCGTGGTGGACGTGGGGGTGGGGGTGGCCGTCTTCGTCGGCGTCGGGGCGGGCGTGGGCTTGGTGGTCGTCGTCGGGGTGGGGGTCGGCTCGGGCTGCTCGGTCGGGCGTCCGCCGGGCCGGGGGGTGGCACCGCTGCCGGCGGAGCACGCGACCTCGTCGATCAGACAGCCGGACGGGTCGCCCACCGTCCCGCCGGCGCTGGTCACGAACCCGACGGTGACCGAAGCGCCGGGCTCCAGCCGCTTGTTCCAGCTCGTGGGCCTCACCGTGACGTGCCGCCCGTCCACGGTGTGCTCACCGTTCCACAGGGACCCGATCGTCGTGCCCGCGGGCAGGTCGAATTCGAGCGTCCAGCCCGTCCGGGCCTTGTCCGTCTCGTTGGTGACGACGTACTGGCCGGTGTAGCCGCCGCTCCAGGAGCTGGTCCTGGTGTACGCGGCGCCGACGGCGGCGGCCTGCGCGGTCCCGGTGAACGCGAACGCCGCGCCGCCGGCGACCGCGGCGGCGAGGACCGCGCCGACCGCCTTGCTCCTGCCGCTCGTCCTGCGCCGGTGCGTGGCTCTGCTGCCCATCGCGTGCCTGCCTCTGCGGTTCCGTGGGGGGTGGGTGGTGCGGGGCAGCACGCTAGCGAGCCCGAAACGGACAAACGGCCGCTTGTGGACGGCCGTTCGCGATCTTAGGGTCCGCTTAAGGAACCCATCGGGACCGATTAATGCCGGCCCGGCCTAATGCTGGGCGCGGCGGCGGCGCACGACACGGTGCCCGCGCCGCTCCGCCGGCTCTCCCGCCCTGTTCAGCCCGATCCAGATACGGACCTCCGTGCCGCCCAGGACGGAGTGCCCGATCCGCACGTCCCCGCCGGTCGACTCGGCGACCCGCCGCACGATGTCGAGCCCCAGCCCCGTCGACCCGTCCCGGCCCCCGCTGTTGCCGCGTGCCAGCGCCGCCCGCGGGTCGGCGATGCCCGGCCCGGCGTCCGAGACGAGGATGATGACGGCGTCCTCGCCGTTGTGGACGTCGACCGAGAAGGCGGTGCCCTCCGGGGTGTGGCGGAAGACGTTGCCGAGCAGCGCGTCGAGCGCGGCGACGAGCTCGGGGCGGGCGACGGGGATGCGTACGGGGTGGTCGATGCCCGCCACCCGCACCTTGCGGCCCTCGTCCTCGGCGAGCGCGGACCAGAAGTCCATCCGCTCGCGCACCACCTCCGAGGCGTCGCACCCGGCCCCCGGGCCGGTGGGCTGCGTCTGCGGCTTGGCCTCCCTGGCCGTACGGATGATGGTGTCGACCTCCCGCTCCAGCTGCTCGACCGCCGCGCGCGTCTGGTCGGCGGCCGGCCCGTCGCCCAGCGAGGCGGCGTTGAGCCGCAGCACGGTCAGCGGGGTGCGCAACCGGTGGGAGAGGTCGGCGGCCAGCTCCCGCTCGTTGGCGAGGAGCTGGACGACCTGGTCGGCCATGGAGTTGAAGGCCACCGCGGCGGACTTCAGCTCCGTGGGCCCCTCTTCGGGGACCCGGGCGCCGAGCCGGCCCTCGCCCAGTTCGTGCGCGGCGCGCGCGAGGCGCTGCGCGGGCCGCACCATGCGGACGCCGAGCCGGTCGGCGACCGCGACGGACCCGACGATCAGCGCGACGCCCACCGCGGCGAGGATGAGCCAGGCGGTGGCCAGGCCGTTGGTGACCTCGCCCTCCGGCACGTACACCTCGATGATCGCGATCCGGCCGGTGCTGATGGCGGTCGGCTGGAGGAGCACGAACCCGCCCGGCACCTCGGTGGTGGAGGCACGCGGTGTCCGCTCGACGGTGGCGAGGTCCTTGGCCGGGGCCCATCCCTTACCGATCCGTACCGCCGCACCCGCCGCGCCCGTCGTGTCCGGGGCGGGGATGTGCACGGCCATCCGCCCGGCGGCGCCCGCCTGGGTGGAGGCGACGGCGCGGTCGAGCTGGCCCCGGTCGGTGGTGATGGACAGCGTGGGGCCGATGGCGGCGGCCTGCCGTTCGGCGTTGGAGATGGCCCTGTCCCGGGCCATCTCCTTGATGACGAGCCCCAGCGGCACCGCGAAGGCCACCACGACCATCACCGTGACGGCCAGCGCCACCTTGACGAGCGCCCATCTCATGCGTGTCGCCCGCTCACAGCGGCGGCTCCAGCTTCACGCCCACGCCCCTGAGGGTGTGCAGATAGCGGGGCTTGGCGGCCGTCTCGCCCAACTTCCGCCGCAGCCACGACAGATGGACGTCGATGGTCTGATCGTCCCCGTACGACTGCTGCCACACCTCGGCGAGCAGCTCTTTGCGCGGGACGACCACGCCCGGACGGCCGGCCAGGAACGCCAGCAGGTCGAACTCGCGGCGCGTGAGGTCCAGCGGTACGCCGTCGAGCTCGGCCTGCCGCCGCAACGGGTCGATGGACAGGCCGCCGACCTGGATGACGCGGGACGGCGGCACATCGCCGGCCGCGGCGCGGGAGCGGCGCAGCACCGCGGCCATCCGCGCGGAGAGGTGCTCCACCGAGAAGGGCTTGGTGAGGTAGTCGTCCGCGCCGTCGTTGAGGAGGCGCACGATCTCCGTCTCGTCGTCCCGCGCGGTCGCGATGATCACCGGTACGTCGGTGATGCCGCGCAGCATCTTGAGCGCCTCCGACCCGTCCAGGTCGGGTAGCCCCAGGTCCAGGATGACCAGGTCGAAGCGGAAATGGGCGACTTCGCGCAGCGCCTCCAGAGCCGTGCCGACGCTCCGTACGGTGTGGGAGGCCTCGGTCAGGTGCCGGATGAGGGCGGAGCGCACGAACTGGTCGTCCTCGACCACGAGCACACTTGCCATGGCCCGCACCGTACGCCATACGGCGGAATGCGGGGGACCGGTATTGACCCCGTGAGGACGTGGTGCACTATGGCCCGGATGCGTAGAGGACTCGTACACGCCCTGGCGTGGTCGCTCGCCACCGGCGCGGCGGTCACCCTGTCGTGGTGGGGTGTGCACACGGTGATGTCGGGCACGGCGTACGACCCGCCGCGCGCCCTGCCGATCACCGCCGACCGCCCGGCGGCACAGGGCGGGGCGGAGCCCCAGGCCTCCTCGACACGGCGCCCCGCGAGCACGCGGACGCCGTCGCCATCGCCGCCGGCCCGTCCGGGGAAGAGCCGGAGCGCACCACCCGCGTCGTCCCCTTCCCCGTCCTCGCCCTCGCCCTCGCGCGAACCGTCCCGCGCCCCGGAGAACAGCCCGTCGGCGAGCGCCCGGCCCACCGGCAGCGTGAAGAGCTACGCGGTCGACGGCGGCCGGGTGGCCTTCGACATCGGCCCCTCCTCCGCCGAACTGGTCTCGGCGACCCCGTCCTCCGGCTGGCAGATGCAGGTGTGGAAGCAGCCGACGTGGATCCGGGTGACGTTCACGAAGGACGGCCGGGAGATCTCGGTCTTCTGCGTCTGGCACGACTCCGCGCCCCGCGTGGAGATCGACGAGCGTTAGGGCGGGCTCACGCGGGAGGACGGACTCACTCGGGCCGGTCGCCGTCGGCCCGGTACGACTTCGTCCAGGTGGCACCGCAGGCGCAGCGGTAGTGCTCGACGAGCTCGCCGCCGTCGGTGACATCCATGCCGTGATGGACGCGGACGTGGACATGATCACCCATGAGGGACCTCATTCCGCCATTGGGGACAATCAGGCGATTTTGCCCCCGTGGCCACCGGGCGGCAACGCGGCGCCCACCATGCGGACAGACCCCGCCGCCCGCTCCGGTCACTCGAACACGGACGCGGGCGGTACGGGTGAGGGCCTGGCGCTGTCGTCGGTGACGACCGGCGCCCCGCCCGCGAAGTCGGCCAGCGTCCGCCCGTGCTCGACCCGCCCCGGATGCGGGTCGGTCGCCACCCGCCGGGTCAGCTCGGCGACCGGCAGCGGTGTGTCCGACGCGAGGAGTACGGCGTTGCCGAAGCGGCGCCCGCGCAGCACGGCCGGGTCCGCGGCGAGCGCGAGCTCCGCGAAGAGGGTGGCGGCGGTGGCGATCTGGCCCCGCACATGGGCCAACGGCGGCCCGTCGGCGAGGTTCGCGGCGTAGTGCCCGCCGGGCGTCAGCACGCGCCGCACCTCGGTGAGGAACTCCGCGCTGGTGAGGTGCGCAGGCGTGCGGGCCCCGCTGAAGACGTCCGCGATGACCAGGTCCGCCCAGCCGTCCCGGACCTTGCCGAGCCCCGCGCGGGCGTCGCCGCCCCGGACGCGTATACGGGCGCCGGGGTCGAGGGGAAGTTCGCGGCGCACCAGCTCGACGAGCGGGGTGTCGAGCTCGACGACCTGCTGGGTGGAGCGGGGCCGGGTCGCGGCGATGTAGCGGGCGAGGGTGAAGGCGCCGCCGCCGAGGTGGAGGACGTTCAGGGGCCGGCCGGGCGGCGCGACGAGGTCGGCGACGTGCCCGAGGCGGCGCTGGTACGCGAAGCTCAGACGTGCCGGGTCGTCGAGGTCGACGTGCGACTGGGGGGCGCCGTCGATGAGGAGCGTCCAGGCGCGGGAACGCTCGCGGTCGGGGACGAGTTCGGCGAGGCCGCCGGCCACGGCCTCGGTGACGGTGTCGGGGACCGCCGCCCGCCCGCGCTGCTTCTGCCTTGCGTTCCTTGCCACCCGCCCATTATCGGGCCGGCCGGGGCACGCGCGTCCGCCGGTGCTCGCCGGCCCCGGCCCCGGCCCCGGCCCCGCTCGCGGCTCCCCGGCGGCCGTCGGGGTTCACCGGCAGGTACCGGGGTGCACGGCAGGTATCGACGTCGACGTTCACCGGCAGGTACCGGGGTGCACGGCAGGTATCGACGTCGACGTTCACCGGCAGGTGCCGGCGGTCACTGGCAGCCGTCGGCGGCTTCGATCAGGCGGGCCGCCTCGCCCAGCGCCTCGCGCAGCACCACCGGGTCGGTGACCGGGCCGACGTCGGCGGGGGGCAGCAGCCAGCCACTGCCGGAGACCGGCGGCTCGTCGTGCTGGGTGCCGGGAATCCGCAGGCCGCGCCCCGACGTCCGCGTACAGGCGCTGCCCGGCATGTCCCATCCGGCGGCGGTGCCGGGCGGCACCAGGAACCCCAGGGTGTCGCGGTGGTCGTCGTGGAGCACCGGCCCGACGGCGGGGGCGCCACCGCGGCGCAGGATGTCGACGGCCTCCAGGCCCTGCCGGGTGGGCACGGTCACCAGATCGCAGGGCTCCCCGTCGCCGGTGGCGGGCGCGTCCGGGGGCGGGGCGCTCGCGCCCCTCGTCGGCCGATGCTGTGCGGTGGTGCCCGGTTCCGTGTGCTGCGCCATGCCGACCTCCAACAAGGGATCCCCTCCTCGCCCGAGTCCCCGTGTGGAGACACGTTCCGTCTCTCCGCGTGGTTCAACGCTTCCGCGCGTCAACGGCTACGGCGGCACACCGCCGCAAAGGATGGCACTTCATGGCGGATCGTGGGTGAGATATCCGGTTTGCAGCCAAACACTGCGTGCGCGACCCGTCACAGCGGGTACGTTCTTTCTCCGCCGGACCAACGGCAGCACGCAGGAGAGGGCTCGGCCATGGCGTCGTCACGGGCAGTTCCCAATCTCGCCTTCCGCCGGCTGCGCGGCCGGCGTTCCCCCGCGGAGTTCGCGGCGGCGGTCCGCAGGGCCGCCCGGGAGATCGGCGAGCAGGTCGCATGCGACGCCCGCTACATCGGGCGCGTGGAGTCGGGCGAGATCCGCTGCCCCAACTACGCGTACGAGCGGGTGTTCCTGCACATGTTCCCCGGCCTCACCCTGGCGGACCTGGGGTTCGTCGCGCGGGAGCACGTACGCGGGCGGGCGGCCCGCGCCGCTGCCGCGCCGGCCGCACCGATCACCATCCGGAACGATGAGGAGAGCGACGTGCTGCGTCGCGCATTCATGACGAGCGGCACCGCCACGGTGGCCGCCGCCTCGCTCGGCCTCGGCGGCGTGCCCGCCGTCGGCTCCGTCCCCGCGCCGCGCAAGGGCTCCACTTTCGGCGAGGCCGAGGTGGAGGCCGTCGAGGACGCGGTACGGCAGATCCGCCTGCTCGACGACCGGTACGGCGCGGACGGGCTGTACCGCAGAGCCGCCGAGCCGCTCCGCACCGCGTACACGCTCCTCGACACGGCGACCCCGGCCCGCCAGTCGACGGCCGACCGGATGCAGGCGGGCGCGGGGGAACTGGCGCTCTCCGTGGGGTGGCTCGCCCATGACTCCGGCCGCCCGGAGGACGCCCGCTCGCACTACGCGGAGGCGCTGGCCACCGCGCGCGTGGCGGGCGACCAGGCCCTGGAGGCGCACGCCTTCTCCAACACGTCCTTCCTCGCCAGGGACGAGGGCCGCTACCGGGAGGCGGTACGGGCCGCCCAGGCCGGCCAGCGGGCGGCCCGCCGGCTCTCCTCCCCGCGCCTGCTGTCGCTGCTGTCCCTGCGGGAGGCGGGCGCGTGGGCCGGCCTCGGCGACCGGGCGGCGTGCGAGGAGGCGCTCGGCCGGGCCCACACCCTCTTCGGCCGGGGGGCGAGCGACACGGACCCGGAGTGGATGTCCTTCTTCGGCGAGCCCGAGCTGGAGGCGCTGGAGGCCCAGTGCTGGTCGGCCCTCGGCGACTGGTCCCGGGCGGCCCGCCACGCCCGCCGCGCCGCGGCTCTCCAGAAGCCCCACTTCACCCGCAACCTCGCCCTTTATCACGCCCAGTTGGCGACGGACCTGGCGCACGCGGACGCCGTCGACGAGGCCGCCGCGGCGGGCCACCGGGCCCTCGACCTCCTGGGTGAGGTCCGTTCCACCCGCATCCGCGCGATGCTGACGGACACGGCCCGCCTCCTGACCCCCCGGCACTCGACCCCGACGGTCGCGGCCTTCCTGGACCGGCGGGCGGCGCTGGGCGAGGCGTGACCACCGGCGGAGCACCACGTGCTCGTCCTCATCGCGCGGAGGAGCGGGAGCTGCTCCCCAGGACGCTCCGGCGGGCAGGGCCCCGCGAGAAGTGAGGGGCCCTCCCCGGCCCGCGACGGGCGGGGAGGGCCCTTTCGCGCCAGGGGGGAACGGGCCCGTCAGCTCTCCAGGTGACCCGTGTCGTTCCAGCGTTCGATCGCCGGGGCGCCGTAGGCCCAGCCGAGGGCCGAGAGGCTCGTCGGGTCGAGGCGGATGCGGGCGGCGAAGGAGACGTCCTCGCCGAGCCAGCGGGCGCCGATCGAGCGGAGGATGTGGCCGTGGGCGAAGACCAGCACATCGCGGTCGGCGGAGCGGGCCCACTCCACGACCTCGTCCGCGCGGGCCGAGAGCTGGGCCAGGGTCTCCCCCTCGGGGACGCCGTCGCGCCAGATGAACCAGTCCGGGCGGGTCGCCTTGATCTCGGCCGGGGTCATGCCCTCGTACGCGCCGTAGTCCCACTCCATGAGCGTGTCCCACCGCTCGGCGCGGTCGCCGAAGCCGGCCAGTTCGCAGGTCTCACGCGCGCGTGCCAGCGGGCTCGTGCGGATCTCGACGCCTTCCAGGCCGTCCCACGGACCCCGGTGCAGCCGTTCGCCCAGTAGTTTCGCGCCCCGGCGGCCCTCGTCGAGGAGCGGTATGTCCGTCCTGCCGGTGTGCTTTCCCAGCAGCGACCACTCGGTCTGGCCGTGCCGGGCGAGCAGGATGCGCGGTGCCATGGGCTCTCCCTGTGGGTTCACAAAAGGTGCCCGTCCATCATCCCGTACGTGAACTTCGACCCAACGGGCAGGCAACCCGGGCCACGATCTTCGCGTCCATGACAGCGGGTCGGCCTCGGCCACAGGAGCACACAGGGGGAGCGTCCGGATGCCGTACACCGCCACGACCCACCGGCCCCGCTGGTGGGCCGAGCTTCTGCTGATCGCGGTGGTGTACGCCGCCTACTCCGGCGGCCGGCTGCTGGCCCGCGGGGACGTGACGACGGCCGTCGAGCACGGGCTGACCATCCTGCGCTGGGAGAAGGCCCTCCGCCTGAACGCCGAGCACCCCCTCAACCGGCTGTTCACCGACACCCCGGCACTCGGCATACCCGCCGACTTCGCGTACGCCACGCTGCACTACCTGGTGACCCCGGTGGTCCTGGTCTGGCTCTTCCGCCGCCGGCCGGCGCGGTACCGGGCCGCCCGTACCTGGCTCATGGTCTCCACGCTGCTCGGGCTCGTCGGCTTCACCCTGCTGCCCACCTGCCCGCCCCGGCTGCTGGATGCCGGGCAGGGCTTCGTCGACACGATGGCGCAGTACAGCGCGTACGGCTGGTGGGGCGGCGCGGCGAGCGCCCCGCGCGGGCTCGGCGCCATGACCAACCAGTACGCGGCGATGCCGAGCCTGCACGTCGGCTGGGCGCTGTGGTGCGGGGTGATGCTGTGGCGGTACGGGCGCACGTCGCTGCTGAAGGCGCTCGGGGTGGCCTACCCGCTGGTGACGGTGGTCGTCGTCATGGGCACGGCCAACCACTACTTCCTGGACGCGGTCGCGGGGTGCGCGGTGATGGGCGCCGGGCTGGTGCTGGCGGGGCCCGCGGCGCGGGGCGCGGACCGGCTGCGGAAACGTTTGGGCACGGGTGAGGTCATGGGTCCGTCCCCGATTGTCAGTGGCGGATGCGAGACTTCCGCGGGTGAGCGAATCCCTGGGCAGCGGACCGCTTCGGCGTCCGCAGACGACACTCCGGCACCGGCTCGCTGAGCTGCGCGGTCCGACCGCCGCGCCGCATCCGCTGGATGCCCGCGCGCTGGCCGCGCTGGCCGCCAACCCCGGCTGCCGGCGCCGCGCGCTGCTGGACGGCGCCGGGGTCGACAAGGCCGCGCTGGCGACCGCGCTCGGGTCGCCCTCGGGTTTCGGGCAGTCGCAGTTCGCGTTCATGAGGGGCAACGCCTTCGAGGCCAAGGTGAAGGCCGACGGCGGGGTGGAGCTGATGCGGCTGCTGGGCGTGGCCGAGCCGGAGGACGTGCGGGTGCCGGACCTGTCCGCGGCGGGCCCCGAGGGGCGCGCGGCGCGGACGGCGCTGGCGCTGCGCGAGGCGACGGGGGCCGGGGCGTGGTCGCTGCTGGACCACCCGATGCTCGCCCTGGAGGTCGCCGGATCGCCGGCGTATCTGGAGCCGGACGCGGTCGTGGTGCGGCCCGACGGGCGCTGGACGGTCGTCGAGATCAAGTCCTTCCCGATGATCGACGGATCGGCGGACGCGGCGAAGGTGGGCGCGGCGGCCCGCCAGGCCGCCGTGTACGTGCTGGCGCTGGAGCGGGTGGCGGCCCTGACGGACGGCGCCGAGGTCGCCCACTCGGTGCTGCTGGTGTGCCCCAAGGACTTCTCCAACCAGCCGACCGGGTCGGTCGTCGACGTACGCAAGCAGCTGTCGGTGACGCGGCGGCAGCTGGCCCGGCTGACGCGGGTCGAGGACATCGCGGCGGCCCTGCCCGAGACGCTCACCTTCGACGTGGAGGCGTGCTCGGCGGAGCAGCTGGCGGCGGCGGTGGACGCGGTTCCGCACGCGTACGCGCCGGAGTGCCTGGCCGCGTGCGAGCTGGCGTTCCACTGCCGCGACCGGGCCCGGGAGGCGGGCGCGGTGGAGGCGCTGGGGCGATCGGTCCGCGGTGAGCTGGGCGGGCTGACGACGGTCGGCGACGTGCTGGCGGCGGCGCGCGGCGAGGCGGGCGACCCGGACGACCCTGCGGTGGCCGCGCTGCGGCGGGCGGCGGCGCTGCGGGCCGAGTCCCTGGGGGCGGTGGGGGCATGTCGTTGATCTCGACGCTCGCCCGGCTGGAGGCCGTCGAGTCCGGGCGGGCCCAGCCGCTCGCCACGGTGCGGCACCGGCATCTGTCGGAGCGGCCCCTGGTGCTCGTACCGCTGACGACCGCGGGTGAGGCGGGTGCGCCGCTCGGGGCGCTGGTCGGGACCGACCCCGAGGAGCCCCGGCTGCTCGTCGTGCCGCAGCCGCGCGACCGGGACCTGCGGTTCGCGTTCCTGGCGGAGCTGGCGGAGGTGGTCATCCCGTACCTCGACGGGTACGCCGACGACATCGAGCCGGCCGAGCGGAGCGAGGCCGATCCGGAGACGGGCAAGAAGGTCACGGTGGAGGTCGAGCTGTGCGCGGACGCCCCGCAGCTGATCGTGCCGAGCCGCGCGGGCATCGAGTACGTACGGCTGCTGGGGCGGTCGATGCGGTTCCGGCGCACCGCCGAGCAGGACCCGGAGACGCCGTTCCCGGCGCCGCCGCGCGTGCCGCTGCTGGGGCGGTGGCTGACCCACTACGGCGAGCGGGCCCGGGTGCCGGGCTCGTCGCTGCTGCTGGCGGCGACGGACCTGCTGAACCGGCACTGGGCGACCGGCCAGTCGTCGCTGGAGGACCAGCACCTGGGGGCGCTGCTCGCCTGGATCGACACCGGGGAGGGCGTCCCGGGGGCGGAAGCGGCTCTGCGCGCGGAGCTCGCGCGGGACCGGGACGGGCAGCTGCTGTGCCCGCCGGCCGGTCCGGCGACCGATCCGGCGTTCGACAACCGGCTGCTGGCGCCCGCGATCGAGCGGTACGACCGGGCCCGGCAGGCGCTGGCGGCGGCGGAGGACGGCGAGGCGGCCGACGAGCGGCTCGGCGAGCTGCACCGGGCCGAGCGGGAGGTCCGGCGGCTGATCCTCACGCAGCTGCGGCCCACGTGGCACGCCGTCTGGCGGGCGATCGAGCTGCTGCGGGAGCTGCCGCCGGGCGCCCGGGTGGCGGACCGGTGGACCCGGGACCGCTGGTCGTTCACCGGGCACCGGGACCGGGTGCGGGCCGGTGAACCGCCGCAGCCGCGGCGGGACGACGCCGTGACGGCGGCGCGGAAGCTGGCCGCGCGGGAGGCCGCCCAGGCGCAGCTGGAGGCGCAGGAGGCGCTGGACGACCCGCTGGTGCTGGCGGGGCGGCGGCTGGCGGGTGAGGCGTTCGTGGCCGAGGTGGTGGACGTCACCATGGCCTGGTCGGAGTCGAAGCGGCCGGCGCCGCGGCCGTTGCTGACCGTGCGGACGGACGACCGGCCGCACCTGGGCGACCGGGCGAAGGTGTACCGCTCGCTGAACGGCAAGCCGCAGAGCGCGGAGTTCGTACGGTACGAGGAGGACGGGACGGTGGTGCTGCGCGTGCTGGACCGGATGGGGCGCGGCAAGGAGCCGGTCGAGGGGTCGGTGCCGGAGAAGGGCGACCGGCCGGCCTGGACGCTGTTCGAGCACGACCAGCGGGTGGGGCCGAAGCTGCCGGACCCGGAGGAGACGCCGTGGACGCACGGCGGGCCGCCACGGGTGGACGCGGTGGAAATGCCCGACGCCGTGACCCCGGAGGACCTGCTGTGACGTTCGATCCTTCCGCCGAGGCGGCCCGGGCCACCCGGATGATCCTCGACGACACGCTGCACGGCGACGCGCGGGGTGTCGTCGTCGACTCGCCGCCGGGCGCGGGCAAGTCGACGCTCGTCGTGCGCGCCGCGCTGGAGCTCGCGCGCGCGGGGCGACCGCTCATGGTGGTCGCCCAGACCAACGCGCAGGTCGACGACCTGGTGCTGCGGCTCGCCGAGAAGGAGCCCGAGCTGCCGGTGGGGAGGTTGCACAGCAACGACTCCGACCCGTACGACAAGGCGCTCGACGACCTCGGGAACGTACGGAAGTCGGCGAAGGCGGCTGATCTCGCCGGGCTCGACGTGGTGATCTCGACGGCCGCGAAGTGGGCGCACGTGAAGGGCGTCGAGCCGTGGGGGCACGCGATCGTCGACGAGGCGTACCAGATGCGGTCGGACGCGCTGCTGACGGTCGCGGGGCTCTTCGAGCGGGCGCTGTTCGTGGGCGACCCGGGGCAGCTGGACCCGTTCTCGGTGGTCGGCGCCGAGCAGTGGGCGGGGCTGTCGTACGACCCGTCGGCGAGCGCCGTCTCCACCCTGCTCGCGCACAACCCCGACCTGCCGCAGCACCGGCTGCCGGTCTCCTGGCGGCTCCCGGCCTCCGCCGCGCCGCTCGTCTCGGACGCGTTCTACCCGTACACGCCGTTCCGCAGCGGTACCGGGCCGGGCGAGCGGCGGCTGTCGTTCGGGGTGCCGTCCGACGGGTCGGGGCCGGACCGGGTGCTGGACGAGGCGGCCGAGTCGGGGTGGGGCCTGCTGGAGCTGCCCGCCCGGAACACGCCGCGCACGGACCCCGAGGCGGTACGGGCGGTGGCGCTGGTGGTGCGCCGGCTGCTGGACCGGGGCGGGGCGGCCGTCTCGGAGCGGTCGGACGTCCCCGTGCCGCTCGGCCCCGACCGGATCGCGGTGGGGACGGCCCACCGCGACCAGGCGGCGGCCGTGCGGGCGGCGCTGACGGAGCTGGGCGTGTCCGGGGTGACGGTCGACACGGCGAACCGGCTGCAGGGCCGGGAGTACGACGTGACGGTCGTCCTCCACCCGCTGTCGGGCCGCCCGGACGCGACGGCGTTCCACCTGGAGACGGGCCGGCTGTGCGTGCTGGCCTCACGGCACCGGCACGCGTGCGTCGTGGTGTGCCGGGCGGGTGTGACGGACCTGCTGGACGAGCACCCCTCGACGGAGCCGGTGCAACTGGGCGTCACGGTGAAGTTCCCCGACGGCTGGGAGGCGAACCACGCGGTGCTGTCGCACCTGTCGGAACACCGGGTGAGCTGGTCGCCGTAAGGCGGTGGCTCTCTCCCCCTCCGAAACCGGGTCTCCGTGCGGAGGGGGTGCGGGGCCGGCGCCCCACGCCCCGGCGACAGCTCGCGCCGCAAGGCCCGGGTTCCGGGCGGAATCCGGGGAAGGGCATTCCCCGAGGGGCTGCTCAAGCGGGGGCCGGGCATCGGGGCGGGAGCGCTTACGGGGCGCGCAGGGGGAGTTCGGGGCCGTCCGTGCCCGCGGGGTTGCGGAGGGCGGGACAATGGAGCTGGCCACCGGAGGGGTGGGGCCGGGGAGCAGTTGGAGGAGATGGACATGGCGGAGACCGAGCGGAGCGAGCAGCGGCGGCTGAGGCCGGCGCCTCTGCTCTTCGAGCCTGCGGAGGCCGCCGCCGATCCGGAGCACTTCTTCGACCTGGAGTCGATGGACGATCCCCGGGAGCTGCTGGCGCGGTCCACCGAGCTCGCGCTGGCGTTCCGGGCGGCGACCGACCGGGCCGTGGAGTTCCAGGCCATCGCCGCCGCGCAGCTCGCCGATCCGGGGCGGTTCGACCGGCTCACCACCGCGGACATCGCTCAGCGGGCGGAGTGGACCGAGGACTACGCGCAGCGGATGGTCGAGTTCGGGCGGGACCTGCTGCGCGACGGCGAGCGGGGCGACCACTAGCACGGGGCGACCGCGCGGCGCGGGAACACCGCGGGCACGGAATCACCGCGGGCACGGGGGCCACCGTCCGCACGGGGGCCACCGCCGGCAGGCACGGGATCACCACGGGCAGGCACGGGGGCACCGCCGACACGGTGGCAATCGCCTGTCGGCATATGCCGGGTGGGCGAACGATACTCCGGCCGCGGGGCCGCTGTCCGGGATTTCGACAACTCTCGGAGACGTCACCGTCACGGCCTGTACATGTGGTCGCCATGAACGTATCCCACGTGACCCCGGCCGGCGCCGACTGGCTCGCGTCTGCCGCCCCGTATCCGCGCGCCACGCTCGATCGCTGGGTCGAGCGGCCGACCGCCACCGCCGCCCTGCCGTGCGGAGTGGTCTTCGACGTCGTGAGCGTGCAGGCGGTCTTCGGGCGCCGGATGCTCGACCGGCTGTGGGAGGAGGGCCCGGGCTCGGGCCCGGTCGCCGTCCACCGGGGGCGCATGCTGCTGTTCGCCGCGCCCGGCACCGCCCAGCGGTTACCGGCCCTGCTGCGCTGGGAGCAGTGGGGCGAGGGCGTACCGCCGCTGCTGTGCCATGGCGCGGGGGACGCGGTGACCGTGCCCCCGCCGGCCCGGGAAACCGGTACCGACGGGCCGCGCTGGGTCGTCGCCCCGGACTCCCGGCATCCCTGGCTGCCGGGTCCGGAGGTGCTGCTGTGGGCGGTGCGGCGTTATCGATTTTTCCTCGCCCCGAACAGGGTGCTAAGGTCTACGACGTCAGCAGGCGCCGCTAGCTCAGTTGGTTAGAGCAGCTGACTCTTAATCAGCGGGTCCGGGGTTCGAGTCCCTGGCGGCGCACAGACGGGAAAAGCCCCTCGCGGAAGCGGGGGGCTTTTTCGCGCTCTTCATGTCCCCCGTGCCTCACATGCCGCACGTGCCTGCCTCACGTGGCTCACGTGGCCCACGTGGCCCACGTGCTCTTCACTTGGTCGTGATCTTCACGGTCCACGCGCCCGTCCAGGTCCGTTCCACCACGTGCACCCGCGTCTCCTCGCCCGGCACGGTGAAGGTCTCCCCCACGTCCAGCGGCGCGTCGGCCAGCGGCGGGTACACCGAGCGGTCCCAGCAGGCGCCGGACCGTGGATGGGTGTCCACCACCTCGACCGGTCCCCCGCCGGACGCCTCCTCGCCCCGTACGCGGTAGATCAGCACGCCCTCGGTGCAGGTGCCCCGGTCGTTCCCGGTGGCGCCCCGCGCCTCGATCGCCAGCGCGGTGTGCCGGCCGGTCCTGACGACCGCCAGCCGGGTGCCGACCGACACACCCCGCTGCGGCGCCTCGCCGAGCGGCTCCAGGGTGAGCAGGGTCGTGCCGCCCGCTCCGACGCAGCGCACCTGGTGCCCGTCCAGCCAGCCCAGCTTCCACTTGTGCCAGCCGAAGAGCTCCGGCGCCATCGCGAACTGGCTGCCCATGACGTCCCAGTCACCCACATGGGTGTCCCAGTCGCCCTTTCCGTCCGTCGGGCGGCGGTAGAGGTCCGGCAGGTCGAAGACGTGTCCGGTCTCGTGCGCCAGGACGTTGCGGTCCGGCGGGTGCCGTTCGAAGACCGTGACGACACGCCGGAGGTCCTTGCCGTCCACGCGCAGTGGGCGTTCCAGGTTGACGACCTTCGTCGCGTCGGAGTCCACGCCCGGGGCGTCGGGGTCGGCGACCAGGTAGACGATGTCGTACCGGGAGAAGTCGATGAACGGGTCGGCCGCGGCGACGGCGTCGCGCAGATAGGCCGCGCGCTGCTCCGGCGCCCAGTCGCGCCGTATGGCGTACGCCGTGGAGTCCCGCGGCATCGGGAGCCACTCGCGCCGCAGGTGCGGGCGGAGGGTGAACCTGCCGTACGACGCCTGCTCGAAGAACCGGCTGGTGGCCGGGAAGTAGTCGGCGGCGATCTCGTCGGGCCGGGCCAGCGGCGGGGCGTCCGGGAACGACAGGAAGACCATGACCGCGTCGAGGGAGCGCACGGGGCGCGGGTAGGCGGAGTTCCACGTGTCGAGGCCCAGCGAGTGGTGCGCGGCGGTGCGGGGCAGGGCGCAGGGCCCGGCCTCGGGCGCGGCGGACGCGGGGCCAGCCACGAGGCCGGTCGCGGCGAGCGCCAGGAGAGAGAAGATGCCCGCGGCGGCGGAGCGCAGGCGTGCGCGGTCCACTCCCTCGGGTGTCTGCTGACTCTCCACGTCGACCTCCGGGTGCGGTTGCGGGACGTCTCACCACCCTGTGCGGATATGTGGTCATACGTCCTGTTCCGCTGCCCCACTTGGGTGAGTGGGTCGATTTCACAGACAGTCACAACCGATCACGCCGGGACCGGTGTCCGTCACACCCCTGCCAGACCCGTGCAGAAACGATCGTCCGGGCGGGGAAGGTCGGGCACCTCACACCCTCCGCACGCGTCTCGCACAGTGGCGACGCTGGAACGGCCGCCGCGACAACCTCTATGATCGGCACACTTTCGATGGCTGACCATTCCGACCACATCTGTGCGTCACAACTGCCCTGCGGGAGCGAGCGGTGAGCGGAACCTCCAGCGGAACCCCCGAAGGACCGGGAACTGCGGCAGTCTCACCGACCGACACCACCCCCCATCCGGTCACGGAGAGTCACGGTGTGGGTGGGTCGGGCGAGAGCGAACTCCGCGACTACCACGCCGCGTTCAACGCCGCCCATCTGGCCATGGCCGTCATCGACCCGGAAGGTCTCATCGTCACGGCCAACGACGCCCTCGCCGCGCTCCTCGGCACCGACACCGCCTCCCTGCGCGAGCAGCCCGCCGCCGACCTCGTCGACCTCGCGTCCGACAGCCGCACCTGGCACGCGTACCGCGAGGTACTGCGCGGCCGGCGCTCCCGCTTCCGCTGCACCCGCCGCCTCAAGCACCCCGACGGACGCTCGCTGTGGGCCGAGGTCACCGTCGCGCCCGTACCGCGCAGCCGCGGCGTGCTGCTGTCCATCGCCGACATCAGCGACCGGCGCGAGCTTCAGGCGCGGCTGCGCCACCTCCAGATGCACGATCCGGTGACGCGGCTGCCCAACCGCACGCTGTTCTTCGAGCGGCTCGCCTCGGCGCTGGAGAACGCCTCGTACGAGTCCTCCGACCCGTACGACTGCTTCGGCCATGGCGGATCAGGGCGGATCGGTCTCTGCTACCTGGACCTGGACGGCTTCAAGGCCGTCAACGACACGCTCGGGCACCGGGTCGGCGACCGGCTGCTGGCCGCCGTCGCCTCCCGGCTCACCGAGTGCGCGGACAGCGACGGTTACACCCGCAGCGGTGGCCACCTCGTCGCCCGCCTCGGCGGGGACGAGTTCGCGATCCTGGTCGAGGACTCGACGGGTACGGAACAGCTGGCCGACCTCGCGGGGGCCGTACTGGCCGCCGTCCAGCGGCCGTTCGACCTGGCCGGGCAGCGACTGTCGGTGTCGGCGTCGATCGGGGTCGTCGAGCGCGCCGCGGCCGGCACCACCGTCACCGGCCTGATGCAGGCCGCCGACACCACGCTGTACTGGGCGAAGGCCGACGGCAAGGCCCGCTGGACGCTCTTCGACCCCGAGCGCAACGCCCACCGGATGACGAGGCAGTCGCTCTCCTCCACGCTGCGCCCGGCCGTCGAGCGGGGCGAGTTCGCGCTGGAGTACCAGCCGCTGGTGGGGATGGCCGACGGGACGGTGCGGGGCGTGGAGGCGCTGGTGCGCTGGAACCACCCGCAGTTCGGCTCACTGGCGCCGAATCGGTTCATCGGGATCGCCGAAGAGGACGGCTCCATCGTCCAGTTGGGGCGGTGGGTGCTGCGTACGGCGTGCCGCCAGGCCCGGCAGTGGCAGAAGGACCACCCGCGCGAGCGACCGCTCTTCGTCAGCGTCAACGTCGCCGTACGCCAGGTGTGGGACTCCGACCTCGTCGCGGACGTCGCCGAGATCCTGACCGAGACGGGGCTCGCGCCGCACCTGTTGCAGCTGGAGCTGACGGAGTCCGCGGTCATGGGCTCGGCCGGACGGCCGCTGCAGGCCCTGCAGTCGCTCAGCGACATGGGCGTGCGGATCGCCATCGACGACTTCGGCACCGGCTACTCGAACCTGGCGTACCTGAGCCGGCTGCCCGTCTCCGTGCTGAAGCTGGACGGCTCGTTCGTACGCGGCTTCCAGGACGAGGAGCATCCGAACCCGGCCGACGAGGTGATCGTAGAGGCGCTGGTGCAGCTCGCGCACCGGCTGGGGCTGACGGTGACCGCCGAGTGCGTGGAGACCTCGGGGCAGGCGGCGCGGCTGCGGCGGATCGGCTGCGACACCGGGCAGGGGTGGCTGTACTCGCGCGCGGTGACCCCGGACCGGATCGACGCCCTGATCGGGGTGAACGCGCCCGCGCGGTCGTGAAACCGCCCCTGCCCGGGAGGTGTTCGCCGGGCAGGGGCGGTGGTGTGGGGGGTGGCGCGCGGGGTCAGGCTCCAAAGGTGCGGGTCAGCAGGCGCCGAGGTCCTGCCACACGCCCCACTCGCCGGTGGTGCCGGGCTCCTCGCCCTTCGTCCACCACTTGGCCTTCCAGGTGCGGCCCTTGTGGGAGACCTGCGCGCCGCCGCCGTACTCGGTGGCCGACGACCAGGCCGCCGCCGCACAGCCGGAGGGCGTGGGGGTGGGAGTGGGGGTCGGGGTCGGGGTGGGAGTCGGGGTGGGGGTGGGGGTCGGCGTGGGGGTCGGGTTCGTCGGGGAGGAGCCGACCGCCGTCACGATGTGGTTCAGCAGCGTGGTGTTCGCGTCCAGTCCGAGCAGCGAGTACATCATCGCGCCGGCCAGGCCCCGGCTGCGGGCGTAGTCCGCGCGGGCCTGGATCGCCCGCTTGTCGAGGCCGGTGAAGAACTCGCCGTCCTTGTAGAAGTACGACGCCTTCGCCTCGTCGTCCCAGAACGTCGTCGCCGGGTTGTCGACGATGCCGCCGAGCTCCTTGTAGTGCGCGATGCCGGCCTGCTGGCTGACCGGGCGGGCGGCGGAGGCGCCGGTGGCGCTGCCCCCGAGGCCGTTCTTCGTCCCGGCCGGGACGCCCTTCCAGCCGCGGTAGTAGAACTCGTACCCGAGCGTCAGCTTGCCGGCGGGGAACCCGCCCGCGATGCCGTAGGCGGGCTTGCCGTCGATCCAGGAGTCGATGGCGTTGTCGATCGAGTACTTCTCGGTGCCCGGCTTGACGGGGTCGGTCGGGTCCGAGGCCGGGGAGTACAGCGGGGACTGGTGGTACGCGGGCCCGTCGGCGTCCCAGGCGCCGTGCATGTCGTACGTCATGATGTTCGCGTAGTCGAGGTACGCGCCGATCTTGTCCGTCTCGATGTGCTTGATCTTGTCCTGGCCGGCCGGGAGGGCAGCGGTCAGCAGGTACTTCTTGCCGCCGTGCGCCGCGCCGTACGCGTCGAGCTGCTTGCGGAACTCGGCGAGCAGCAGGGTGAAGTTCTGCTTGTCCTCGGGGCCGTAGTGGTTGCCGAGGTGGCCGTCGGGCGAGCCCGGGTACTCCCAGTCGATGTCGATGCCGTCGAAGACGCCGGCGGCGGTGCCGGGGCCGCCGTAACCGCCCTCGACCGGCAGGTCGCCCTGGATGTACTGCTTGATGCAGGACGAGACCAGCTTCTTGCGGCTCGCGTCCGTCTTCGCCGCGTCGTGGAAGTACTTGGAGTACGTCCAGCCGCCGAGCGAGATGTTGATCTTCAGGTGGGGGTGCTTCGCCTTCAGCTCCTTGAACTGGTTGAAGACGCCCACGATGGGCTGGTCCCACTTGTCCGCGACCCCGTCGACGCTGTCGGCCGCGGCGAAGGAGCGCTGGTAGTCGGCGTACGAATCGCCCGCGCCGTCACCGGCGTTGGGGTTGGCGTCATCGCCCGCGGCCTTGTTCGCCATGAAGCAGGTGAGGTCGGTGGGGTGGATGTTGCCGAAGGAGTAGTTGATGACGTCCAGCTTGGCCGCGATGCCCCGGGTGTCGAGGTGCTTGGGGTAAAACGCGTTGCCGTAGACGCTCCACTGGTCGTAGTACGCGATCTTCACCCCGCCGGAGGAGGGCGTGGCGGCGGCTGCCGCCGAGGCCGTGCCGGCGGCCGGAGCGGCGAACGCCGTCAGCGCGCCGGCGGCGAGCACCGCTCCGGTGAGCGCGGCGATGAGGGGTTTACGGGGGTGCACGTGCGGCCTCCGAGGGGGATGCGCGGTACGGGAGTGGGAGAAGAGATAGCCGTCGCGCGCGCGCCGCGTCAATGGTCCGAACCAAACGAGGACTAGACCATTTCGTGGACGAAAGACCTCGTCAGAGCAGTGTGCGGGTAAGGGAAAACCGCTCGCACCGGTGGTGACGAGCGGTTTAAGGCTCCCTTAGGGATCTTGTGCGGCCGTTCCCGAGGAGAAACCAACCGTCCTCGCGACCGCCGCCCTACTCCGTCGGCGCGCCTGCGCCCTCATCCCCGCCCGGGAGGTCGTAGGCGTCCGCGATGAGCGCAAAGCTGCGCAGCCGGGCCTCGGCGCCGTGCGCGTTCGACGTGATCATCAGCTCGTCCGCGCCCGTGCGCTTCCGCAGTCCGTCCAGCCCCTCCCGGACCGCGTCCGGGGTGCCGTGGATCACGTTCGACAGCCAGCTGTCGACGAACTCGCGCTCGGCCGGGGTGAACGGGTACGCCTCGGCCTCCTCCGGCGACGGGATGAGACCCGGGCGGCCGGTGCGCAGCCGGAGCATGGACAGCGCGCCCGTCAGGACCTGGCGCCGCGCCTCCTTCTCGTCCTCCGAGGCGAAGGCCTGGACGCCGATGAGCGCGTACGGCGCGTCCAGCACCGCCGAGGGGCGGAAGGAGTCCCGGTAGAGATCGAGCGCCGGGATCGTGTTGTGCGCCGAGAAGTGGTGCGCGAACGCGAACGGCAGGCCGAGCGCTCCGGCGAGCCGGGCGCTGAAGCCGGAGGAGCCGAGCAGCCAGATCGGCGGCCGGCCCGTCGGCCCCTGCACCGGGCCCGGCACTGCGTGGATGCGCGCGTACGGGTGGCCGTCGGGGAAGTCGTCGTCCAGGAAGCGCACGAGCTCGGCAAGCTGCTGCGGGAACTCGTCGGCGCCCTCCTGGAGCCGTTCCGTGCGGCGCAGCGCGGCGGCGGTGGGGCCGTCCGTGCCGGGGGCGCGGCCCAGGCCGAGGTCGACACGGCCCGGGGCCATGGCCTCCAGGGTGCCGAACTGCTCGGCGATGACGAGGGGGGCGTGGTTGGGCAGCATGACGCCGCCGGAGCCGAGCCGGATGCGGTCGGTGTGGGCGGCGAGGTGGGCGAGGATCACGGCCGGGGACGACGAGGCGACGCCGGGCATGGAGTGGTGCTCGGCGACCCAGTGGCGGTGGTAGCCGCGCCGCTCGGCCAGCCGGGCGAGGGCCACGCTGGTGGACAGGGCCTGGGTGGCGGTGCGGCCGGTGCCGACCGTCACCAGGTCGAGTACGGAGAGGGGGACGGGCGCGGTGCCGAGCGCCGTGCCGCGGATCTCGTCCGTCGCACCCGTCTTGTCGCGCGCGTCCGCGCCTCGCGAGTCGTCCGTGCCTCGTATCGCGTCGTCGTTCACCGGTGGGCCCTCCTGCGCATGTGCATACATTCCGCACCGACAACAGGAGGAGCACTCCGGTTATTCCTCGCCGGCGAAGAGCCTGCCCAGCTCCGTCGACCGCGCGCCCCGGCGCTCGGCCAGCCGCAGCCCCTCCCACACCGTCACCTGGTTCGCCGTCAGCACCGGCTTGCCGACCGCGGCCTCCAGCTCCGGCAGGAACGCCACCGTGTGCAGCGCGGTGTCCGGCACCAACACCGCCTCGGCCTGCGGGTGGTCGCCCGCCCGCACCAGCTCCAGCACGCGCTCGCGCCCCCACCGCGCGACCTCGGCCGATGTCACGATGCCGCTCGACCGGGCGCCGACGACCTCCACCCCGGCCGCCGCGAGGAACCGTACGAACTGTTCCGTGACGTCCGGCGGATAAGTGGCGGCCACCGAGACCCGCGTCACGCCCAGCGCCTGCGCCGCGTGCGCGAACGCGAACGCCGTGCTCGACGCCGGAAGCCCGGCCGCCGCCGCCAGGGCGCGGATCTGCTCGTGGGCGCCCTCCCAGCCGTACACGAAGGAGCCACTGGTGCACGCCCACACCACGGACTCCGCGCCGGACAGCCGAAGCTGCTCGACTCCGACGGCGAGCCGTTCGCTGGAGCCCATCTCCTGGAGCGGGTCGACGCGGTGCGCGTCCTCCCCCAGGTCGGTGTGGACCATCGGGCAGTTGAGGCCCGTGATCAGCGCCTCGATACGGGAATAGTCGTCCTCCGCGGAGTGCCCGGGGTAGAGCAGTCCGACCGTCGTCATGTCTCGCCCTCCTGTGGGTCAGCAGCCGTCCGGATGTGCCCGCGCGGCGATGGGCCCGCCCCGGGACGGCTGCCCCGGCTGCCCCGGGATAGTCCTCCGCCGGACGAGGGGATACGGCTCCGGGGACATGGCCGGCCGACGGTCACGGGCCGACCCGTACGCATACCCGGACACGAGTCGGGTAGCCGCGCGCCCATGGCTCGAACAGTTCGTCGACACGGAACACAGCCGATACGGCGGCGCACCCTCCTCCTGGGTTCGGCCGCCGCGCTGGGGGTGGCCGGCTGCAGCCGGGTCGCGTCCGGCGACTCCCTCGACCGGCTCAGATCCCAGGGCACCGTCCGGCTCGGCATCGCCGGCGAGGTCCCCTACGGATACGTCGACGAGCGGGGCGAGTTCACCGGCGAGGCGCCCGAACTGGCCAAGGTCGTCTTCCGGCGGCTGGGCGTCGACCGCGTCCAGCCCGTCGCCACCGACTTCGGCTCTCTCATCCCCGGCCTCAACTCCCAGCAGTTCGACGTCGTCGCGGCCGGGATGTACATCAACAAGGAGCGCTGCGCGCAGGTCATCTTCTCCGACCCCGAGTACCGGATGCTCGACGCCTTCGTCGTCCGCAAGGGCAATCCTGAGAACCTCCGCTCGTACGAGGACGTGGTCCGCTCCGGGGCCCGGCTCGCCAGCGCCACCGGATACGCGCAGATCGACTTCGCCCTGGCCGCCGGGTACCCCCGGGACGCGCTGGTCATTCTCCAGGACCAGGTCGCCGGGCTGAACGCCGTCGAGTCCGGCCGCGTCGACGCCTTCGCGTCCACCGCGCTCACCGCCCGCCTGGTGGTGAAGACCAGCGACAGGGCCGAGGCGACGGAGCCGTTCGCCGCCGTCGTCGACGGCGAGGAGCGGATCGACGGCGGCGGTTTCGCCTTCCGGCCCACCGACCGGGACCTGCGCGACGCCTTCACCGCCGAGATCAACAAAATGCGCGGGAGCGGCGAGCTCTTCCGCATCATGCGCCGGTTCGGCTTCACGCAGGCCGAGATGACCACGCTCACCGCCGAGGAGCTGTGCCGATGACCGCCGGACTCTGGCAGAACTGGGTACTGCCCGGCATCTGGACCACCCTCCAACTGCTCGTCCACAGCGCGGTGCTCGGCGCGCTCGTCGCCTTCTCCGTCGGCATCGCCCGGACCCACCGCTCCCTGTTCGTGCGCTTCCTGGCGGGCGCGTACACGGAGATCTTCCGGGGCACGTCGGCGCTGATCCTGATGTTCTGGCTGTTCTTCGTGGTGCCGCCGCTGCTGGGCTGGCAGCTGGTGCCGATGTGGGCGGCCGTCCTGGCGCTCGGTCTGTCGTACGGGGCGTACGGCGCCGAGGTCGTCCGCGGCGCCCTGCGCGCCGTACCACCGGCGCAGCGCGAGGCGGGGGTGGCGCTCAGCTTCACGCCCTGGCAGCGGATGCGGCTGATCGTGCTGCCGCAGGCCGTGCCCGAGATGATCCCCAGCTTCTGCAATCTGCTCGTCGAGCTCCTGAAGGGCACGGCGCTGGTGTCGCTGCTCGGGGTCGGGGACGTGTCCTTCGCCGCCTACCTGGTGCGCCTGGCGACCCAGGAGAGCGCGCAGATCTACTCCGTCATCCTGGTGATCTACTTCGTGATCGCGTTCGCCATCACCCGCTCCATGAAGGCCCTCGAACGCAGGGCCAAGGCCAACGTGGGGGTGGCCGCCCGATGAGCTGGGACTGGTCCGCCGTCGCGGACTTCATGCCGCGCTTCCGGGAGGGGCTGCTGGTCACCCTGCAGGTCCTGGTCCTCGGCTCGCTGATCTCCTTCACCCTCGGCCTGGTCTGGGCGGCCGGTTTCCGCGCGCGGAGCCGGTTCGTGCGCTGGCCCGTGCACACGGTGACCGAGTTCATCCGCAACACGCCGCTGCTGGTGCAGCTCTTCTTCCTCTTCTTCGTGCTGCCGGAGTGGGGCGTGCAGTTCTCCGCGCTGACCACCGGCACCCTCGCGATCGGGCTGCACTACTCGACGTACACCGCGCAGGTGTACCGGGCCGGCATCGACGCCGTACCGGCCGGGCAGTGGGAGGCGGCCACCGCCCTGTCCCTGCCCGCCCACCGCACCTGGGTCGCGGTGATCCTGCCGCAGGCGCTGCGCCGGATCGCGCCGGCGCTCGGCAACTACGTCATCGCGATGCTGAAGGACACGCCGCTGCTCGCCGGGATCAGCGTGCTGGAGCTGCTGCAGCAGTCCCGGCTGGAGAGCGCCGCGACCTTCCAGTACACCGAGCCGCTGACGGTGGTCGGTGTCGCGTTCATCCTCATCGCCTATCCGGCTTCCCTTCTCGTACGAGCCCTGGAGCGCCGCCTTGTCCGCTGACCCCCGCACCGAACTCATCCGCTTCGAGAACGTCACCAAGCGGTTCGGCGACAACACCGTCCTCGACGACCTCTGCTTCTCGGTCGAGCCGGGCAGGCACGTCACGCTCATCGGGCCGTCCGGGTCCGGCAAGACCACGATCCTTCGGCTGCTGATGACGCTGGAGAAGCCGGACGCGGGCACGATCGAGGTCGACGGTGGCCGGCTCTTCCCGGCCGACGAGAGGCAGCGCCGCGAGGTGCGCAAGAAGATCGGGATGGTCTTCCAGCAGTTCAACCTCTTCCCCAACATGTCGGTGCTGCGCAATGTGACCGAGGCGCCGGTGCGGGTGCTGGGCCTGGGGAAGGACGAGGCCGAGCAGCGCGGCCGGGAGCTGCTGGACCTGGTGGGGCTCGCCGACAAGTGCGACGCCGGGCCCTCGCAGCTCTCGGGCGGCCAGCAGCAGCGGGTGGCGATCGCGCGGGCGCTGGCGATGCGGCCGCGGGTGCTGCTGCTGGACGAGGTGACGTCGGCGCTCGACCCGGAGCTGGTGGCCGGGGTGCTGGACCTGCTGCGGGACATCGCCCGCAGCACGGACATCACCATGCTCTGCGTCACCCATGAGATGAGCTTCGCCCGCGACATCTCGGACGAGGTGTTCATGTTCGACTCGGGCAAGGTGATCGAGTCCGGGCCCCCGGCCAAAATCTTCACCGACCCGGAGAACGAACGGACGCGCGATTTCCTCGGCGCGGTGCTCTGACCTCGGGCTCCACCCGTTAAGTGTGCCAATGGCATATGTCAGAGGTCCCCGTCCCAGCATATGCGCCCGGGACGGGGCACCTTTCTTGTCAACGGGGCCCTCTGAAAGGGTTCTTGGCGGCTATCGTGGTACAGAAGCATGCGGTCACAACCTGGTAGGGGGAAACCGTGGCGCTGAAGCCCGAGCCGACCGCGCCGTTCCACTCGGTGCAATACGCCCTGCGCGTTCTCGAAACGATCTCCCGGCACGGTGGCGGCGTCACCGACGTCCAGATCGCACGCGAGACCGGACTCCCGGCGGGCCACCTGGCCCCGATGCTCCTCATGCTGCGCCGCGAGGGGTACGTGGAGCAGGTCTCCGACGGCGCGTACGTGGTCGGTGACTCCCTCGTCCTGCTGGGCTCGGGCGCCACCCGCCGCGAAGCCCTGGAGACCAAGCTCCAGGAGACCCTGACCGAGCTGCGCGACACGGTCGGCGCCGCCGTCTACATCAGCCGGTACATCGACGGCGAGGTCAAGATCACGCAGATGGCCGACGGACCGCACACGCCCAAGGTCAACGAATGGGTCGACTTCCGCTCCGCGGCGCACGCCAGCGCGGTCGGCAAGTGCCTGCTGACGCAGCTCGACCAGAACGGCCGCAGGGACCACCTCTCCCGCCACAAGATCGCGCGGCTCACGTCGCGGACGATCACCAGCGAGAAGGTGCTGTTCTCCAAGCTGGACAGCCAGCCGCCCACCGTCCCGGTGCTGGACCTCCAGGAGTACGCCGTGGGCACGGTCTGCGCGGCGGTGCCGCTGACGGCCGGATCGGCCGTCGGTTGCCTGGCGCTGTCCCTGCCGATCGAGCACGCGCACCGGCTGCGCTCGGCGGCCGACGCGCTGAACCGGCGGGCGGCTCCGGTGGTGCTCTCCCTGGCGCTTTAAACCTCTTGTGACCCACCTCACGGGTTTGCGGTCAGGAGCACCCCTCGGACCAGGTAGTATTAAGTCTGTCAGCACGCGCCGCTAGCTCAGTTGGTTAGAGCAGCTGACTCTTAATCAGCGGGTCCGGGGTTCGAGTCCCTGGCGGCGCACAGACGAGAAGGAAGCCCCTCGCGCAAGCGGGGGGCTTCCTTCGTTCACCCGTCGGCAGCCCTCGCCTTCCGTCAGAACTGGACGTCGGAGCAGGCGTAGAAGGCGTTCGCCGTGTCCGCGACCGTCCAGACGGCCAGGATGAGGTGCTTGCCCGTCTTGCCGCTGGGGATCGTCCCGGAGTGCGTGAGCGTGGACGGCGGCTGCTGGGCGTTGTACGGGACGGTCAGGAAGGGCTGGGAGTCGAGGGCCGCCCGGGTCAGGGGCTTGGTGCTGTCCCAGCCGTTCTTGGTGATGTAGTACCTGAAATCGGTCGTGCGGTGCCGGGCGGTGAACTGCCAGCGGAAGGTGTAGCTCTGGCCGCCCGTCACCCTGGTGGCCGGCCAGGTGCCGCCCCGGGGGTCGTCGAGCTGCGCGAACGGGGCGTTGCCGCCGGCGCAGATGCGGCCGTCCGCCGGACCGCCGGACGGGAAGCCCTTGGGGCCCTCGACCGACTGCGGCTCCCACTGGATGTTGCCGCAGTTGGTGACCGTGCCGTTGGCGCAGAGCTTCTGGCGGCTGATGGGCGAGTCGGTGTAGCCGTGGCTGCTGGCGCTGCTGGTGGCCAGGAGGGAGGCCCCGGCCACGCCGAGGGCCACCACGGCCGTGCCTATCTTGGTTCGCATGCTGTCGCTCCAGGTGGGCGTGGGGGAAGTTCCATGAGCCGTGCTGACGCGCGCGCGGTGATGCCGTGATGCGGTGATGCGGTGATGCGGATTTTGGTAAGTACCAATGTATGGACGTCAGTTGAACATGTCCAGACCAATCACGCGCCTTCGACCGGACCGGTCCGGCCCGTGTAGAAGGCCACCGTCAGGTCCTTGACCAGCGCCTTGCGGTCGTAGTCGTCGAGTTCGACCAGACCACGCGTGGTCAGCCGGTGGACCATGTCGTCCACCGCGTCCACCACCGACGTCAGCACCATGTCCCGGTGCTTGGCGTCGATCGACGCGATCCGCCGCCGCTGCATCGCGGCCGCGATCTCCGGCGCGTACTCGATCCGCGTCGGCTGCGCCGAGAAGACGTCGAGCCCGACCGGCGCGCACTCCGCCGACAGCATCCGTGTCAGCGCGTCCCCCACCACCTCGGCGTCCCGCAGCGTCGGGGCGTCCTCGTGGAAGGCGTCGGCCGGCAGCTGCGACAGGACCCGCGCCATCGCCGCCTCCACCTGCTCGCGCAGGTACTGCTCGTGGTCCGCCACCCCGAGCGCCGCCCGCACCGTGTCCCGGATGCGCCACACCACCAGCACCACCACCCGCAGCGCGGTGCCGTTCGCGTCGACGGCGGGCAGCGGTTCGCTCCGCCAGTGCCGCAGGCGTACGTCGACCCGGCGCCGCAGCATCAGCGGGCTCACCCACACCAGCCCGGTGCGCCGGACGCTCCCCCGGTAGTCACCGAAGAGCGTCAGCACCCACGCGTACCCGACCCGCCCGCGCGCCAGCCCGCCGAACGCGAACAGCACCGCGAGCACCCCCAGCGCGAGCAGCGCCCACCAGCCGAGCGCGATGCCGTTGTACGGAGGGGACGGCAGCCGCAGCATGACGGCCACCGGCGCGGGCACCACGCCCACCCACCACAGCACCGCCGCGCATCCGGCCAGCGCGGCGACCCCCACGGCCACCCCGGCCCAGCCGGGCAGCACAGGACCGGGCCGCTCGACCAGGCCGGGGTCGCCGGACGGCACGGGGCGCGCCCGCACCGGCGCGGGTACGGGCGCCGGGGACGCGGGCGGGCGGGGCGCCCCCCACTCCCGTACCGCCATGACGGGGCCGCCCACCACACCGATCCCGCCCGTGGCACCGTCGTCGTCATCGTCCCGGAACAGCAGGTGGACGGGGATCGGCCCGGTCGTCTCGTTGCCGATCACCGGGACGCGCCGCCCCACCACCCCGCCCACCGCCCCGCCCTCCGGCGTCGCCGTACTCATCAGGTGCTCCTCGCCCTCGGTCACGTCATCGATCACGTCATCGGCCAGGTCATCGCTCAGCCCGTCGCCCGGCCCGTCCCCCGCGCCGCTCACCGGAACAGCCGCCGCCAGGTCTCGGGCCCCGGATAGCCGTCGGCGGCACCACCGCGCCAGCCCTGGGCGCGCTGGAACGCCTGCACGTTGCGCCGGTCGGCCTCGGTCCAGCGCGGGCCGGGGCCCGACCGGTAGTGCGCGCCGAAGCCCCGCTTCACCAGCTGCCGGCCGAGCTTCTCGACGTACGCGTTGGACTGCCCGGGCCGGAAGTGGCCGCGCCCCGGGAAGGCGGGCGCGGCGAGGCCCGGCGTGCCGCGCGGGATGTCCCGGCCCCGCCCCTTGACCAGGAGCCGCCAGGTGTCGGGCCCCGGCAGCCCGTCGGCGTCACGGCCGATCCACCCCTGCGCGCGCTGGAACGCCTGGGTGGCCTTCCGGTCGGCGTCGCTCCACCGCGGCCCGGGCCCGGAGCGGTAGAACCGTCCGCCGCCCCGCGACACCAGCATCCGGCCGAGCCGGGTGACATAGGGGTTGTTCGCGCCCGGCCCGAAGGACCCCGACCCCGGGTAGGCCGTCCAGGAGGAGCCCGCGCCGCTCGGGGACCCCGCGCTGCCCCCGGCTCCGGTGGCGGTGGTCAGACCCTTGTAGCGGTAGGCGACGTACTGGCTGGAGTCGCTCCAGTACGCCATCGGCGTGGCCTGCTTGCGGGTGTGCGGCCGGGCCTGCTCGTAGGCGAAGTAGTAGGTGTGCGTGTAGTCGGTCCAGCCGCCGAAGATCGTGACATGCGAGCCGGCGTTCGGGTCGGCCGGGTTGTGGAACAGCAGGATGTCGCCGGGCTGGAGTTCGGTGCGGCTCATACGGGTGCCGAAGCGGTCGAGGCTGCCGGTCCACTCGTTGCCCGGAAGCCCCCAGGCCATCGAGACGAAACCCGAGCAGTCCTGGCGGTAGCCGTCGCTCCAGTACTTCTCCATCGAGTACGGCACCTTCGCGGCCACCCAGCGCTTGGCCCGGTTGATGATGTCGGCCCGGGTGGAGCGGCGCAGCGACTGGACGGACACGGGTGCCTGACCGGCCGTCGGCCCGGGGCGCGGCCCTCCGTGCAGCGGACCCGTCTGCCCCTGCGGGGTGCCGGGCCCGGGGTCGTCGCGGCTGCCGGTGGGGCCCGCCGCGCCCACGGGGCCCGCCGGGTGGACGGTGCCCTGGGCTGCCGGGCCGGCGCCGAGGACCACCCCCGCCGCGGTGACCAGGACCAGGGCGCGGCGGGCGCCGTGCGCGGCGGGGTGGCCGCCCGCCCGCACGGCCAGGCCGAGGGCCCTCTCGCGCCGCTGCCGGGCGCAGCCGGCGCACGGGCAGTCGGGGGTGGGCTCGTACTCCTCGAAGACCAGGGCGGCGGCCATGCGGTTCCCCTCCACACTCGTCACGATCGTCCTCTCCTCACTGCGATACGGGCGCCAGTGTCTCAACTGTCCTCACATAACGCATTTTGACGGACCAAAGGGAAAAAACGGTCACCTGACAGGCCCGTGAGGAGCGACGAAAGGCCTGGGCCATGGTCGGGATCACCCTCGGGCGTCCGGTAGAGTTGTGCAGGTCAGCAGGCGCCGCTAGCTCAGTTGGTTAGAGCAGCTGACTCTTAATCAGCGGGTCCGGGGTTCGAGTCCCTGGCGGCGCACGCGAGACCGAGGCCCCCTCACCTGGAGTGAGGGGGCCTCGGTCGTGCCCGGCCGCCGCGCCACCGTCGCGCGGTGCGCACGCCACCGCCGCAGGGCGCGCCCGGGTGGTGCGTATGTCCGCCGGACACCCCTTTCGCCCTGACGGTCAGAGGTCGCTCCGGCCCCACCTCCGGACCTCGAAGAGCGATGCCGTCCAACGAGGCGTGGGGTGGGGGCAGTTGGGGGCGGTGACGCCCGGAACGCCCCGGTTCGCCCTGTCGGCCCGACGCGGTAGGCGTTGCCCTGACCTCGGGCTCAGCGGCTCCCCGTCAGATACGCCGAGACGACGACGTTCGCCGTATAGGCACCGGCCTCGCGGTCGAAGGTGCCGCCGCAGGTGATCAGACGGAGCTCGGCCCGGCCCGGCTGCCGCCGGCCGTACGCCTGCGCCGCGTCGAACTCGTGCCGCGTGAAGACCCGCACGTCATCGACGGTGAACTCGGCGACCGATCCGTCCGCCCGCGTCACGTCGACACGCTCGCCGGGACGGGTCGAACTGAGCCCGTAGAAGACGGCCGGCTCGCTCTCCGTGTCGACGTGGCCGACGAAGAGCGCGGCACCGTCCGCGCCCGGCCGGGCGCCGGTGCCGAACCAGCCGACGGTGTGCGGCGTCTCGTACGGGGGCGGGTCCGGGGCGCCGGTGCTGTCGAGGCCGCGGGGGACGACCGGGGCGGTGATCCCCAGCGACGGGACGTCCAGGCGGGTCGGCGCGACCGGTTTGAGCGGCGCGTGGGCGGGCGGCAGCGGCACGCCGAAGGGTCGGCCGACGGAGGCGACGTCACCGCCGGTGGGCGCCGACACGCCGCCGGCCCCGCCGGTGATCTCCTTGCCCCAGAGCCACAGACCGAGCAGGAGCAGCGCCCAGGCCACGCCGGGCAGCAGCCGACCGGTGCCGGCCGGGCGTTCCCGGGACGACATGACCGTCAGTCCGCGCCCGGGCCGGTGCGGCGACGGCGGCTGCGTGCGCTGCGGATCGCCACGGCGACGGCCGCGACACCGGCCAGGACGAGCCCGATCACGGTGTGCGGGGTGCCGGGCCCGGCCTCGTCCGCGAGGTTCGCGCCGTCGGCCACGCTCGGGGTGTCGGCGGCCAGCACGGCGGTCCCTCCGCCGCCCGCCCGGACGGGCGCGATGGGGGTGGCCGGCGCGTGGTGCGCGACGTGGAGGGTGCCGGCGGCGTGGTCCCGGCCGTCGCAGTGGACGGTGATGTCGTACGTACCGGGCGCGATGCCGGACTTCACGGTGGTGTCGCCGTGGAGGGGCTTGCCCTTGCCGTCGTGGGCGGACAGCTCGGCGTCGGTGACGAACGCCTTGGACCGGGCGTGGCCGTGGTCGCGCTTGCAGCCGGTGACGCGGACGTCGACGTCGGTGCCGGGGGCCACGATGGCGGGCAGGACCATGGCCGTCACCGTGGAGTGGGAGCCGCCGGGTTCCTCCTCCCCGGCGTAGGCCGGGGAGGCGGCCGGTGCGAGCAGCAGGGCGGGGGCGAGCAGCAGTGCGGACGCCGGCGCGAGGGCCGCCCCTGCGGCACGGAAAGCAAACAGTCCTGAACGCATCGTGAACCTCCTGGTACTCGAAGATTCACGCCTGTCGGCCGTTTTCGCATCCGGAGGGGACGGCCATTCGGCGGCACACCCGCCTGACCTGCGCCGACGCGGCGGAGTTCGCTCAGATCCGGTCGACCAGGTCGGCGATCGAGTCGACGATCGTGGAGGGCCGGAACGGATAGCGGTCCACATCGGCGGGGCCGGTCAGGCCGGTGAGGACGAGGAAGGTCTCCATGCCCGCCTCCAGCCCGGCCAGCACGTCCGTGTCCATCCGGTCGCCGATCATCGCGCTGGTCTCGGAGTGCGCGCCGATGGCGTTCAGCCCGGTCCGCATCATCAGCGGGTTCGGCTTGCCCGCGAAGTACGGGTCCTTGCCGGTGGCCTTGGTGATGAGCGCGGCGACCGAGCCGGTGGCGGGCAGCGGGCCCTCGGCGGACGGGCCGGTCTCGTCGGGGTTGGTGCAGATGAAGCGGGCGCCGCCGTTGATCAGCCGGATGGCCTTGGTGAGGGACTCGAAGCTGTACGTGCGGGTCTCGCCGAGCACCACGTAGTCGGGGTCGTGGTCGGTGAGGATGTACCCGATGTCGTGCAGCGCGGTGGTCAGGCCGGCCTCGCCGATGACGTACGCCGTGCCGCCGGGCCGTTGGTCGTCCAGGAACTGGGCGGTGGCCAGGGCGGAGGTCCAGATGTTCTCCACGGGCACGTCCAGGCCCATGCGGGCGAGCCGGGCGTGCAGGTCGCGGGCGGTGTAGATGGAGTTGTTGGTGAGGACCAGGAAGGGCCTGTCCGTATCCCGCAGCTTCTTGATGAAGGCGTCGGCGCCGGGGATCGGTACGCCCTCGTGGATGAGGACGCCGTCCATGTCGGTCAGCCAGGATTCGATCGGCTTGCGCTCTGCCATGGGGCGGGACTCCTGCCGTACAGGTACATGCGTGCGTGCTGGGGGACGCCGCGACAGCGCTGTGGCGGCGCCCCCAGATTAGTCACGATGCGGCGATCTTCACCCCGTCGATCACCCGGTACCGGTTGTCGGCCCCGGCGCGGCGGAAGCGGGGGCGGGCGCGGGGTGGCGCGGTGCTGTCGGCGGGTCAGTGCTTGCGGTGGCGTGACCGGCCGACCAGCACCTGGACCCCGGCGCCGACGAGGAAGGCGACGGCGGAGGCGACGGCCAGGAGGAGGGCGTTGAGGCCGGTCTTCGGCAGTTCCTCGGCCACGTCGGGATAGCCGGTCCCGGTCCCGGTTCCGGTCGCGGTTCCGGTCTCCGTCCCGGTCGCGGTTCCGGTCTCCGTCCCGGGTTCCGTCCCGGGTTCCTGGCTCGGTAGGGGGGCCTCGCCCTGGAGCGCGAAGCGGTAGTCGCCGGACTCGCCGACCCAGTCGCCGTCGTCGCCCCGCCGCTGCACGATGGCGGCGTTGGCGGTGACCTCGTCGGGCCGGGCGTCGGAGGTGAAGGCGAGCCGGACCGGGACGGTGACGGTACGGCCGGGCGGGACGGTGTAGCCGGGGAAGCCGTTGTCGAGGACGCCGACGAGTTCCTGGTCGTCGGTCTCCTCGACGGCCACCGGGTGCGGCCGGCCGTCCGCCCCGTCCGCGTAGAACTCCAGCTGTACCTGGGCCGGGGTCAGGTCCTGGGTGCGGTCGGTGAGGACGATGACGGGGTGGATGTTGCCGCAGGGCTGCTTGGTGGTGTTGGTGAGCTCGACGTGCCAGGTGTGGAAGCCGCCGCCGGGGTGGTAGGGGGCGGGGCCGCCCTTGATGCGCGTCTCGATGGGGAACGCGGTGTCGGACGCGTCCCCGCACGTCGGCTGCCGGTCGGGTACGGCGACGGCCTCGCCCCCACCGGGCGCGGGGGCCGCGGTCTCGGCGCGGGCGGCGGGCGTGGGGCCCGAGAGCGTCACCGTGGCCAGGGCGGCGGCCGTGACTCCGGTGGCGAGGGCGTTGCGCAGTCGCATGGTGCACCTTCGGCGGGCGGCGCGGACAGACGTGCCCCGAGTACCTCCCACGCCCGCGCGCCGGACCACCGCGAGCGCCGCCACATCCCGCCGTTCGACGGCGCGGATCCGCCCGATCGGCGCAACAGCCGGTGACCGGGCGTATCCCTTCGGGGCACAGCTCAGAGCCCGAACACGGGCGCGAGGACCAGCTGGGCCGCCCCCTCAGCGACCGGGTGGTCGCCGCCCTCGGCCAGTTCGACCGGCACGGCCTCGTCGCCGCCCTCACGCCGGGCGCGTTCCTCCAGGACGGCGCCCACACCTCGTACGAAGGGCCGTGCCGCGCCCGTGATGACCCGGCCGCCGAGCAGGACGCGGTCGATGTCGAGGATGCCCACGAGGTTGGCGGCGCCGACGCCCAGCACGCGGGCCGCCTCGTCGAGGTCGCCGCGTGCGACGGCGGCCAGGCACAGCGCCTCCAGGCAGCCGCGGCCCCCGCACCCGCAGGGGACGCCGTCGAGCTGCACGGTCTGGTGCCCGAACTCCCCCGCCCCGGTCCGCGGGCCTCGGTACAGGGCGCCGCCGAGGACGAGGCCGGCCCCCAGCCCCGTACCGAGGTGGAGGTACGCGAAGGACTGGCCGCCCCCGACGCGCACGGCGACGCGGAAGGCCGCCGCGTTCGTGTCCTTGTCGAGCACGACCGGCAGCCCGAGACGGTCGGCGAGGGTGTCGCGCAGCGGGAAGCCGTCCCATTCGGGGAAGCCGGTCACGCGGTACGGCACGCCCGTCGCGTGGTCGAGGGGGCCGGGCATGGCGAGGCCGACGCCGAGGACCGTCTCGTCCACGAGGTCCCCGGCCTCCCGGGCCACGGCGCCGATGACCGCCTCGGCGCCCGCGCCGAGGTCCAGCGGGCGGCCGGTGCGCGCGGCGACGACGGTGCCCGCCAGGTCCGCGCGGACGACCGTCAGCTCATCGCGGTCGAGGTGGATGCCGATGGCGTGGGCGGCGCCGGGGACGAGCCGTAGCACGGTGCGCGGTTTGCCGCCGGTCGAGGCGCGGCGCCCGGCGTCGACCGCGAGGCCCTCGGCGCGCAGCCGGGCGGTGATCTTGCTGACGGCCTGGGGGGTGAGGCCGGTGCGCTCGGCGAGTTCCAGCCGGCTGACGCCGTCCTCGCCGGCCTGGCGGAGCAGGTTGAGCAGCAGGGCGGCGTTGTGGTTCCGCAGAGCCGGCAGGTTCGCCCCCGTATCGATGTTCACCACCCCATTGTCGGGCCCGCTTGCACTTTGGCAACACCGTTGCTTAAGTGGGGGGCATGACAGGCACCCTGCGCGTCGGACTCGTCGGCTACGGCCTGGCGGGCTCCGTCTTCCACGCCCCGCTGATCGCCGCGACCGAGGGCCTGACCCTGGACACGGTGGTCACCTCGAACCCGGAGCGGCGGGAACAGGCACGCGCCGAATTCCCCGGCGTCCGCTTCACGGCCTCCGCCGACGACCTGTGGTCCCGGGCCGGGGAGCTGGACCTGATCGTGATCGCCTCTCCGAACAAGACGCACGTCCCGGTCGCGACCGCCGCCCTCAAGGCCGGCCTGCCGGTCGTCGTCGACAAGCCGATCGCCGGTACGGCGGCCGAGGCGCGCGGCCTCGCCGCGCTCGCCGAGGAGCGCGGCCTGCTGCTGTCCGTCTTCCAGAACCGTCGCTGGGACAACGACTTCCTCACCCTCCGCTCGCTCATCGAGCGCGGCGAGCTGGGCGATGTACAGCGCTTCGAGTCGCGTTTCGAGCGGTGGCGTCCGCGGCTGAAGGGCGGCTGGCGCGAGTCGGGCGCGCCGGAGGAGTTCGGCGGGCTGCTGTACGACCTGGGGAGCCATGTCGTGGACCAGGCGCTGACGCTGTTCGGCCCGGCGGTACGGGTGTACGCGGAGGCGGACGTGCGCCGCGCGGGCGCGGAGGCGGACGACGACACGTTCATCGCGCTCACGCACGCGAACGGCGTCCGTTCCCACCTGTACGTCAGCGCGACGGCGGCCCAGCTGGGCCCGCGCTTCCGGGTGCTGGGGTCGCGGGCCGGGTATGTGAAGTACGGCCTGGACCCGCAGGAGGCGGCACTGCGCGAGGGCGAGCGCCCGTCGCCGGGCGCAGCCTGGGGCGTCGAGCCGGAAGCGATGTGGGGCGCCCTGGGGGCCGGCGAGTCCCCGTCGACCGGCGGCGGCACGCCGGTCGAAACCCTCCCCGGTGACTACCCGGCCTACTACGCGGCGATCGCCGCCGCCCTGCGCGACGGCACGCCGCCGCCGGTCACGGCCCACGAGGCGGCGGCGGCGCTCGACGTCCTGGAGGCGGCACGCCGCTCGGCCCGCGACGGTGTGACGGTGACGCTGTGACGACGCCTCCGGCCGCCCCGACCATCGCCGAACTCGAAGCCGAGCAGGCCCGCCTCACCCTCCCCCACGTCACGTACGACGACGCCTGGGCGCTCGGCACCCTGCTGGTCACCCTGGCCCGCGAGCGCCGGGCCCCGGTCGCCATCGACATCCGCCGAGGCCCGCAGCAGCTCTTCCACGCCGCGCTCCCGGGCTCCAGCGCGGACAACGACGCCTGGATCGACCGCAAACGCCGCGTGGTCGAGCGCTACGCCGAAAGCTCCCTCCTCGTCGGCACCCGTTTCCGGGCGAAGGGCAAGTCCTTCGACACGGACTCCCGCCTGGACCCGGCCGTCTACGCGGCCCACGGCGGCTCCTTCCCGCTCACGGTCGAGGGCACCGGCGTGATCGGCACGGTGACGGTCTCGGGCCTGCCGCAACTGGAGGACCACGCGCTGGTGGTGGAGGCGCTGGAGCGCTTCATCGCGGGCCTGTAACGACGAGTGCACGCAGGTGCACAGCCGGAGGTCCACGCGGGCACGCCCCATCCGCCGCCCCTCACCCGTTCGGAGTAGTCAGAAGTCTCGGCCTCACCCGAACAGCCCTACGGTCGATAAGGCGTGTGATCAGTCACCGTCCAAGCTCTTCCGAAGGAGGCAGCCATGCGCTCCATCCGAACAGCCGCCGTCGCCCTCGCGGGAAGCGCCACCCTGCTGGCTCTCGCCGCCGCCCCGTCCGGAGCGGCCACGGCGGCGGCGACGCCCGCCAATCCCTCCGGACCCGTCGAGTCCGTGCTCTGCGGTTCCGGCTGGAACGGCCTGAGCGTGGTCGCGCTGACCACGAAGGGCAGTACCGCCTGTGGCACCGCCCACCGCGTGGCCGACGCGTACGGCAAGGCCGTCGAGGTGAAGTACCGCAAGGTCGTGACCCTCCATGTCGACGACGCGCGGTGGAAGTGCCGTGAGCGTCAGGGTGACCCCAACCCGTACACGGAGTGCGTCAACCTCAAGGACCGTGGCGAGAAGGTGCAGTTGGTCTCCTGACCGGGCCTCGCTCCGGGACCAGATCCGGCCCCTCCCCGGTCCTTCCCCCGGTCCACAGACGCGTCCCGCCGTAAGGAGGCCCGCGCATGCGCGGATACGCACACCTGACCGCACGCACCCTCGCAGCCGCTGCCGCGACCGTCACCGTCCTCGCGGCTGCCGCCGCCCCCGCCGCCCCCGCCACCGGCGCGTCGGTGGGGCAGGCGCCCTCCCCCTGCCGTACCGCCGACCTGTCCATGGCGTGGGCCAAGGGCGGTACGGCGAAGCCGGGTGGCACCGGCGACCAGGACACCGCCGTCGTCCGGCTCACCCACACCGGTGACCGTACGTGCACCCTCAAGGGTTTCCCGGACGTCGTGCTGCTCGACGGCACGGACCGCTACGACCTGCCCCAAGCCCAGGTCACGCCCTCGCGGGTGACCCTCGCCCCGGGCAGGTCCACGACCTTCACGGTCGTCTTCCTCAGTGAGAAGGACGACCCGAAGCAGGCGTTCGACGCCGTGAAGGTCGCCATCGCGGCGCCCGGCGACAAGGCGTCCAAGACGCTGCCGTGGCCGTGGGGCCCGGTCACGGATCAACGAAGCGCCACGCACCCCGGCAGCTACGTGCTCCCCGTCGGAGCCAAGGCGTCGTCGTAGCCGACGGACACGTCGGGCCACTCACCCCGCACGAGGAGAGTGGCCCGTTGTTCCTCCACGGCGTGTCGGGCGCACGGGGGCGCCGGCGCACCGACGTGCGGCGCACCGGCGTACATCGCACCGCGGAAGCGCTTACGCGTCCTTCAACTCCTGCCGCTGCCGGCCCAGCCCCTCGACCTCCAGCTCCACCACGTCACCGGCCCGCAGGTACGGCTTCGGCTCGGGCTGTCCCATCGCGACGCCCGCCGGCGTACCGGTGTTGATGACGTCGCCGGGGTGCAGCGTCATGAACCGGCTGACGTAGCGCACCACTTCGCCCACCGGGAAGATCTGGTCGGCGGTCGTGCCGTTCTGCTTGAGCTCGCCGTTCACCCACAGTTTCAGCGACAGGGCCTGCGGGTCCGGCACCTCGTCGGACGTGACGAGCCACGGCCCGAGCGGGTTGAAGGTCTCGCAGTTCTTGCCCTTGTCCCAGGTGCCGCCGCGCTCGATCTGGAACTCCCGCTCGGAGACGTCGTGGGCGACCGCGTACCCGGCCACGTGGCCGAGGGCGGCCTCCGCCGACTCGACGTAACGGGCCGTCCGTCCGATGACCACCGCCAGCTCGACCTCCCAGTCGGTCTTGCGGCTGCCGCGCGGTACGAGGACGGTGTCGTTCGCCCCGATGACCGTGTCGGCGGCCTTGAGGAAGACCACGGGCTCGGCGGGTGTCGCCGCGCCCGCCTCGGCGGCGTGGTCGTGGTAGTTCAGCCCGATGCACACGACCTTGCCGATGCGGCCGACCGGCGGTCCGATCCGCAGCCCGGTGGCGTCCAGCTCGGGCAGCACGCCGGCACCGGCGGCGGCCCGGATCCGGTCGAGCGCGGACCCGTCGGACAGAAGGGTGCCGTCGATGTCCGGGACGAGGGCGGACAGGTCACGCAGGACCCCGTCCCGGTCGAGCAGTGCGGGGCGTTCGGCCCCCGCCGTACCGACGCGCAGCAGCTTCATGGTCTTCTCCCTGTGGTCGAGGTGAGCCCCGGCCGATGGGGTGCGGCCATCGTCAGGATTGGTCGATCCTCCAAGACATCCGACCACCGGACAAGACGGCGTTCACACAGTGGACCTTTACCGACCAGTAGCTCCGGGGGTGTCGCGGTACAGATACGCACGCTCGGCGGCGGTCCACGCCGTGCTCGTGACCACGTACAGCGCGGCCGCCAGCGGCACGACGGCGACGGTGACGAGGGTCCCGAACCCCAGCAGCGGCATCAGCCCGGCGCCCGGCAGCTCGGAGCCGGCCATCTCCCTCCGCGTACGCCGGTACGCGTACGTGGCCACCGCGGCGACGATCACGAACAGCGCCGCGTACACCAGCCCGGACGGCCCGAAGAGCCCACCGTCCGCGACGGCCTCGGTCCAGTGCCCGCCGAGGGGAGCGCCCAGCAGTGTGTGCCCGCCGAGCCGGCCACCCGAGAAGAGCTGGTACATCAGAAAGAACGCGGGCAGCTGCAGCAGACCGGGCAGACACCCGGCATGCGGCGACACCTTCTCCGCGGCGTGCAGCTCCAGCACGGCCCGCCGCAGCCGCTCGGGGTCCTCGCCGTACTTCTCACGCAACCGGGCCACCTGCGGCGCGAGCCGCGTACGGGCCCTCTGTCCTCGCGCGGCGGCCCGCGCGAGCGGATGGACGGCGAGCCGGACGAGCGCGGTGAACAGGACGATGGCGGCGGCGGCGGCGGAGGTGTGGAACAGCGGCCGGAGCAGGTCGGCGAGGTGCTCGACCAGCGAGGCGAAAACGGACATGGGAGAGGAGCCCTCCGGGGGTCTCGTCGTACCGGTGTGGGATCGGCATGACGGAACGCGCGGAGCGACCTCTGGTGAGGACCCCTACGCGGCCGTCGGGACGAGACGGCCGGGCGCGCGGGGCCGCCTGCGCCCCGAGGCGTCGGGGTCGCGCTGCGGCAGGAAGGCGGTGCGTCGCTCACGGTCGCGAAGGGCGGTCCGCACCCGGGTCGGTGTCACCGCGGGCACGCGGCGCGCGATGAGGACGGCGCGGGCGACGAGCGCGTACCCGGCGGCGGTGAGCGCGACGGCGGCGGAGAGGGCCCCGCCGTCGGCGTACAGGCCCTCGGCGAAGAGGAAGAACAGCACGCCGGCGAGCCCGCAGGTCACCAGCGACCGCGCAGCGCTCCCGAGCATGAACCCCTCCTCCCCTTCCACGCACTCCAACGTGCCCGCGTCACACCGGGTTCCCCGGCCCCGGCACGCCGCACAGCAGTACGGTGTCCACCATGCGCCCCGACACGCCTGCCGACCACATCACCGAAGCCGAGCGCCTGCTGCGGACTGCGGCGCAGTACCCCGAGGACCGCGAACCGCTGCTCCTCCAGGCCGCCGCCCACCTGGAACTGGCCGATGCCCGCGCCCGCGCGACGACGCTGTACGACGACCTCCTGGCCGCCACGCCCCCGCCGGAGAACCCGCATCTGATCAAGGCTCTCAAGGCGGCGAACCTGTGGGAGTACGGCCATGAGGCCGAGGCCCGCGCGATCATCGACGGCCTGCGGGCGGCGTCCCCCTCCGACGCCGCGGCATGGGAGATCATCGCGGAGACGCTGGAGACGCACGACGAGCTGGAGTCCAGCGAGGCCACGTTCAGCACCGCCGTCACCACCCTGCTCCCCTCACCGGACGACGAGGTCCCGTACCCGAGCCAGTCCCTGCTGATGGGCCGCCACCGGGTCCGCCGGCTGCTGGGCCTGCCCCACGACGACTGGGACGTCCTCGCCGACCGCCTCCACCGGGGCGCCGTCCCCCTCGACGAGCTGCACGACCCGAAGCGCCTCTGGTCCCTCGGCTCCTCCGACCCCGCCGAGCTCCAGGCGGAGATCGCGCGCCTGCGCAGCGAGCTCGGCTCGTACCGCACGGCCCTCTCCCGCCCCTTCCCGGTGGCGGTACTGCTCTGGCCGGCCGGCGAACTGGACGAGCTGCTGGCGGCCTACCCGGAGCTGGAGTCGGAGTACCCGACGCACGCGGCCCACCTCACCGACATCGAGGCGTCCCTGCGCGAACTCTCCGCCGCGGGCACCCCGAACCTCGGCATCGTCCAGGGCACGGTCCCGTCGTACGAGGCCTTCGCGGCCTCCGAATCCACCTCGCCCGCGAACGCGTCGCTGCTCCCCCAGTACGCCACGACCCTCGCCGCCCGCGGCCGCGCCACCCCCTGGCCCCCGGCCCGCACGTCCCCGTGCTGGTGCGGCTCGGAGGCGGCGTACGGGGAGTGCCACGGGACGGCGGAGGTGTGAGCACCGGTTCCCGGCGGGGTGCTCATCCCGCCGGGAACCGATGGCGGGTGACGTGACGTGGCGTCAAATTGAGCGTTCCCCTCCCCTTCACGTTTCAACTGCAGTACTTTCACAATTAACTACTGCCGTTGACTGGCCCTCTGTTCCCCCACACAGCCCCAGTCCCTGTGTGCGAGGGATACGTGTGCCCATGAGCAACTCCTACCAGCAGCCGTTCGCCCCCCGCCCGCTCCACCGCATGAAGCGCGTATGGGCGGGCGGCTTCCTGCTCCTGCTCATCGGCTCCGGCTGCGGGGCGATGCGCTCCGACGACGCCGCGAAGCCGGCGGCCAAGCCCGCCCCGGCCGCCACCGTGACCGCCACGGCCACGGCCACGGTGACCGCGACCCCCGCCGCCGCCCCGGCCCCGGCCCCGACGGTGACCGCCACCGAGACCGTCACAGCGACAGCGACAGTCACTCGCCAGGCCAGCGCCAACGACGATCCGGGCAGCGGCGGCGACAGCGGCGCGGACGTCTCGTACAGCAATTGCACCGAGGCCCGCGCCGCCGGCGCCGCCCCGGTCCGCCGAGGCGAGCCGGGCTACGGCCGCCACCTCGACCGCGACAACGACGGCGTGGGCTGCGACAACGGCTGAGCGCACGTGACCAAGCCGTCACTCATCACTTGGAGGGACTCTGTGTCCCCCCGTCCTCACCTGCAGTATTTTCACACTTGACCGTTGCCTTCCGACTGGCGCTTACCTCCCCCACAGCTGCCCAGTCACGTTTTCTGTGTGTGCGAGGAAGACAGATGCCCTACGAGCCCGGCGCCGACTGGCAATACGACGTCCCCACCAGCGGCAGCAAGCGGCTCCCGCCCGCGGCCCGTTACGTCCAGTCCTTGACACATCAGGAATACGGCTTCGAAGCCGCCCTTGCGGACCTCATCGACAACTCGATCGACGCGGGGGCGCACAACGTGGTCGTGAGCTTCTTGCGCGACGAGGACCGCCTTGTCTCCCTGCTCGTCATCGATGACGGCAGAGGCATGAACGAGGAGCAGCTAGATGTCGCGATGACCGTTGGTGGTCAGCTGGAATACGCCGACTCCGCACTGGGCCACTTCGGCGCCGGGCTCAAGGCCGCCTCGCTTTCACACGCCAACGCCCTCACCGTCATCAGCCGTACCAAGCGCAGCCCGTCAGCGGGCCGTCGCTGGCTCACCACGCGAGCGCAAGCTGACTTCACCTGCGACATCGTCGACGCCAAGTACTGCCAGGACCTAGTCGACCGCTATGACGGTGTCATCGGCTGGCACGGGACCATCGTCCGCTGGGACGGCGTCCGGTCGTTCGAGACCATCACCGCGGGCCAGACGGACCGCTTTCTGAACGAGACCATTGAGCGGCTTGAAACCCACCTCGGACTGTACCTGCACCGGTTCCTGAACCGCGATGACTTCCACATCGACATAGTCGTCGAGGACGTACATACACGAGACGAGCTTGACCACCGAGGCGTCGAGGCGATCGACCCATTCGGTTACCGCATCCCTGGCCGCGCCGGCTTTCCACGCCCGTACACAGCGCCTGTGGAAGGGGTCGGTGAACTCCAGCTGACCGCACACATCTGGCCCCCGAAGTCCCCGCTGGTGGCCTACCGCGGCATCGGGCCGCTCGCCGATCGTCAGGGCTTCTACATCTACCGTAACGATCGGCTGGTCCAGGCGGGCGGTTGGAACGGGACGCGGAGCGGAGAGACCCACCACAACCTGGCCCGTGTCGCAATCGACCTTCCGGCCCAGCCGAACGATGTCTTCTCCCTCACCGTCAAAAAGGACGGTGTAAATGTCACCCCTGCCTTCGCACGCGGACTGGAGAAGGCTGCCGACGCCGACGGCAACTCGTTCACCTCATACCTCGCCGAAGCCGAAGCGACCTACCGGGAGGCCGCCCGCCGTTCCACCGAAGTGCAGCGCAAGGAGGTCATCCCGCCGGGCAAGGGAGTCGACCCCAAGCTGAAGCGGACGCTTCGTGACGAGCTGCCTCAGATGGAGGGCGAGGACCCGATCACCTTTCGCTGGGAGCCTCTCGCCGAACACGTCTTCTTCGACATCGGTCGCGAGGAGCACGTTGTACGGCTCAACAGTGCATACCGGTCGGCCTTCAACGGTGACCGGCGGGCTGGGTCGAACGACGCGCCCGCGCTCAAGGCCATGCTTACCTGATGCTGGAGAAGAACTTCCGGATGGGCCGCTCCAGCGCACAACGCGACGATGAAATGGCTCTGTGGAACAGCGTCCTGCTATCGGCTGCGCGCTGCGAGATCGCCCGCTTCGAGAACGGCCGTTGAGGACACCGCGATGACTGACCACCTGCTCAATCTGCACGGTGACGTGCTGGCGGCGATGCGACGCGGCCCCCGGCCGTTCGCCAAGCTGGCTTCCGTGATGTCAGAGGACGCGCAGTCCGAGGACACCATCCTTGCCAGCTTCCGCGACCGCCTCGCGGCGGCCAGTGCCAGTGATGATCTGGCGACCCTGTGGAAGCGCACCCTCATGGCCTGGGATTTCGACAAGCACGTCGCTTGGTCGAGCGCCTCACCGCACACGGAAGAACGACGCAGCGACGCCTACGACCACCTGGGCTTCGACGCCGATGTACGCAAGGCACTCGACACCATCGCTCCGGTCTTCAAGGAGCCGGGCGCTGCCGTCATCAGCCGTGACTTCAAGCCCTGGTACAGCCGGGAGATCGCCGCCAGCCGTTCCTTCTACTGGACGTCATACGAGCATCTACTGCGACGCAAGGGCTGGAGCGACCACGCCGTCTCCTCGCTGGACGAGGCGTCGCACGCAGTCGTGGAGCGCCTGTCGGACCCCACACGCGCCGAAGCGTACGGGGCCAGAGGGCTGGTCGTGGGATATGTACAGTCCGGCAAGACGGCCAATTTCACGGGCGTCACGGCCAAGGCCATCGACGCCGGCTACCGCCTGGTGATCGTCCTGGGCGGCACACTCAACTTGCTGCGCAGCCAGACACAGCGCCGGCTCGACATGGAGCTGATCGGCCAGGAGAACATCTTGCGAGGCGCCGACCCACAAGACCTGGATGCCCTGGTGGACGTGGACTACCAGGGCGACGAGGACTGGCCCGAGAAGTTCGTATCCCACGGCGCCCGCCCATCCCTGCTAGGTGCCTTCGACATCGAGCGGCTCACGACGCGGGACGACGACTACAAGTCACTGCTCAACGGCATCCGGGCTCTAGAGTTCGAGAAGCAGTCGCGCGCTCTGCCGCTTTACCACCCAGAGAACCTGCACCACGCCGCGGCCCGGATCATGGTCGTCAAGAAGAACAAGTCGGTCCTCACGAAGCTCGTCAAAGACCTCAAGAAGATCGGCCCCATTCTGGGTGAGATCCCAGCCCTGATCATCGACGACGAGTCCGACCAAGCCTCGGTCAATACGGTCGACCCGAAGAAGTGGGAGGCGGGCAAGGTCTCCCGTACGGCGATCAACGGCCTGATCTCCGATCTGCTGAAGGTTCTGCCTCGCGCGCAGTACGTGGGCTATACCGCGACACCGTTCGCCAACGTGTTCGTCGATCCGGGCGACCACGACGACATCTTCCCGCGGGACTTTCTCATCTCGCTGCCGCGCCCGACGGGTTACATGGGTGTGCAGGATTTTCACGACCTTGATGATCCTGCCGGGGTGGCCGAGGAAACCCATATTCGGGGTATCTACGAGGACACGGGCGATCGCCTCCAGGAGGCGATCGACTCCTTCTTGCTCACGGGCGCGCTGAAGCTGTACCGCGCCTCGCGCGGTATACCGGAAGGCGCGTTCCGCCACCACACGATGCTCGTCCACGAATCGGTCCGGATGGACGATCACGCGGACCTCGCCCTGCGCATCAACACCATGTGGCATCAGTCCGGCTACACAGGCCCGGATGGCCATGCCCGTCTTGAGGCTCTCCTGACCGCGGATTTCCAGCGTTACGCCGACGGAGACCTGCCTGCCCCGGCCTCGTACGCGGATCTGAAGCCCTATGTGTCCAGGGCTCGCCAGCTCATCAACGCAGGTGGCAATCCCGTCATCGTGGTCAACGGTGACACGGATCGCTATTTCTCCCAGATTGACCTGGACTTCGACCGCACACCGCATGTCTGGAAGATCCTGGTAGGTGGGACAAAACTGTCCCGCGGCTTCACAGTGGAGGGCCTGACAGTCACCTATTACCGGCGCACGACACGGCAAGCGGACACTCTCATGCAGATGGGTCGCTGGTTCGGGTTCCGTCCGGGCTACCGGGACTTGGTGCGTCTCTTCATCGGGCGCCAAGAACCCCTCACCACAACCAAGACGGTGGATCTGTACGAGGCTTTCGAAGCCATCTGCCGCGATGAGGAGACGTTTCGCGCCCAGCTCACCAGCTACGCCGAGCTGATCGATGGGAGGCCCCAGCTGACGCCGGAACAAGTTCCCCCGCTGGTCTCTCAGCATCTGCCCTGGATCAAGCCATCAGCCCGGAATAAGATGTTCAATGCCGAGCTCGTAGAGATCAGGTCCCCCGGACAGTGGGTAGAGCCGACGGCATACCCGGAAGCCAGTGGGGAGCTGCGGCACAACACTGAGATGTGGCGACCGGTCCTCACAAGCCTCAGTCAGGACCCAGTTCCCTTTGTCCATCTGCCCGCGAGTGATCGTGGAACGTACACGACGTATCTCGCGAAGACGTGTGTCATAGCGCATTCCCAGATGCTGGAAATTATGAGCGGTCTGGTCTGGGCCCGGCCCGATCTCTTCGCCCCGCATCTGCGATACCTCCGGGACACGTCGGACGCAGGGTGCGGGACAGACTCCTGGGTCGTCATCGCGCCCCAGACGACGGGGGTCAAATCCGTCAGTGCCAGCATTCTCGGCAGTGGCCCCCTGAGCCTGGTCCAGCGCACCCGCAAGGCTCGGGGGGTCTTCAGCCGCATCTCGGGTATGGCTCACCGCCAGCCCGCGGAGCGGATCGCAGGTGCACGGCCCCTCGTGGACGATGATCCCTGTGCCGGGCAGTTCTACGCCCCTCGCCGCGGGGCGATCTTGCTGTACCCCGTGGTCGACACGGATCTGGGAGCGCCTGCTTCCGTAGCCCAGCGTGGCGGGGCCGACCCGGGAAAGCTGGTCATCGCCGCGTCGTTCATCGCCGCCGTCGACCACCAGGCCAAATCTGTCCCACTGGTCCGCTTCCGTACCATCGACTCGTCCGCCGCAGGCCCGGTGATCACCGACGCTCACTGAGGAGTTCGCCCACACACGCCACGGATACGCAGGACGGTATGACGGATCAGAACCAGCCCCGCCCGCTGCCGGCTCCGGGCAGCCAGGAGTTGCAAGGCCTGGTCCCGGACGTGGAGACCCGGGCCGTGTACCAGGTGCTCTACGAGTCGCGTGAAGCCCCGTTGGGGATGGGGGAGATTAGAAACCGTGTCGAGCTCCTCACCGGCAAGGCCAACCTTCAGACGGACCGCAGGCTGCGTTCCCTGCGAACGTACTTCGACGTGCCTGCGACTCCCGTGGCCGGGAAGAGCAACGGGTTCGCCTACCCGCTTCTCGGCTGGAAGCCCGATGCGGATGAGCGGACTGCCCGCAAGGCCATCAGGGCTGCCGATAGAGCTCTCACCCTCCACGCCTACGGCTACCGCTGCGCGGCGTGCGGCCGGTCGCCCAAGGAGGACGGGGTCAAGCTCGTCATTGATCACAAGGTGCCGCTGGACCTCGGCGGAACCAATGACCCCGAAAATCTGCAGCCCCTCTGCGTCGAAGACAACCACGCCAAGCAGGCGCTCTTCGCGGACCACGAGGAAAATGCCGGGGCACTCCGGGGGGCGATGGGCCTGCCGGAGGTCCACTTGCGCATCGGTGAGCTGCTGAAGGCCCTAGCGGGGCAACCGGTCCCCAAGGAGCTCATCGTGCTGGTCGCCCGGGAGGAGAACCACGGCGATCCGACCAGACGCCTGCGGGAACTGCGATCACTCGGCTGGAAGATCGCCTTCTCCAAGCGGAAGGATGGCCGTAGAGTCCGGTCTTTCTATTCCCTGGAACACTGGGAATCCTGGCCCGCCGGAGGGCCCCAGGCGGCAGTGGTCAGACTAGAACGCGCGCGCAAGAGGGCTCAGCGCCGAAGGGACGACTGACGCCAGCCCCGACCAGAACGAAGATCGCAGGAGTACGCAGGTGAATGACCCCGAGCCCTGGGTCCCCCCGGAAGGGTCCTGGGCATCGTCCGCCGGCAGGCGCCGCAACATGCAGGCGATTCGCAGCCGGGACACCACTCCCGAGCGCGTACTCCGCCGGCTCCTGCACGCCCAGGGGCTCAGGTACAGAGTGGCAGCCAAGCCACTGCCCAACCTGCGCAGGACGGCGGACATCGTCTTCCGGCCCACGAAGGTGGCTGTTTTCATCGATGGCTGCTACTGGCACGGCTGCCCAGAGCACTACGTCCCGCCCAGGACAAATCCCGGCTACTGGTCAGACAAGGTCGCGGGCAATGTGGCCCGCGACCGCGACACCGACCGCCGTCTCGCCGAAGCCGGCTGGACTGTTCTGCGCTTCTGGGAGCACGAGTCAGCTGAGGAGTGCGCGAGCACTGTTCTCCGCGTCGTCCTCGATCGTCGGAAGCGCCTGCTGGAGCGGAAGCTCAGGAGCAACGAGTGAAGGGTCGTCCTCCGGCTCGAAGTCGGGGCTGGGGTCTTCGAGAAGCGGTCCCGTTCGAAGCAGAGCTTCCTTGATGCACTCACCGACTGCCGCAGCGACGGGCGGCGGAAATGCATTACCCACCTGCCGGTAGCGAGTGGTTTTCCCGCTGCCGACGAATTCCCAGTCCTCAGGAAACCCCTGGATGAGCTTCGCCTGGTCGACCGTGAGCTTGGGTCCTTTTTCGAGGTCGCCGAGATCACGCTTAGGATCGATCATCTTGTCCGGGTCATTGGCAACACCCATAGCGTCGATACCGAGCGCAGCCCATGCCCTTTTTGCCCTGGTAGGCCCGAGGTCCGCGCCACCATGCTTTTTGGACCCGCCGACGAGTGTAGGAGCAACCGTTCCAAGGCTGGCATTCTTCAGCCACTGGATGAAACGAGGATCATCTTCGCCGCCGAGCCGCTCCATCATGGACTGTTTCAGCGCTTTCGCGACTGTCACAATCTCTTTCTGCGGCTTGGGCCAGTCGAAGCCACGGTAATGGTCCTCGCGAATGGCAACAAGGATGGCCCGCGGCCGGAGCTGCGGTACGCCAAAGTCCCGTGCCTCCAGAACCCGCCAGCCGCAAATCACGTAACCAGCCTTGCGGAGCCGGTTCTTGATGTGGTTACGGTAATAACGGAATTTACGCTCGGGCACCACCAGCCCTCGTACGTTCTCGATCATCACCGCACGCGGCTGCAGCTCCTCAACGAGATCAAGCATCCTCGGGAACAGATCACGCTCGTCTTCGCGCCCGAGCTGCTTCCCAGCAGCGGAGAAGGGCGGGCACGGCACGCCACCGGCCAGGAGATCAAGCTGGCCCGGCTTGATCTTTTCCGCTGCCTCTGCTGAACCGCGCTTGCCGTCCTCGTACGCGTCAGGATCCGGCACCTCTTCAAGCGGCCGGAACTCCTTGACGTCCACTTCACGGATGAGGCAGTGCTCCCTCTCCCAGCGCCACTCCGGCCGGTTGTCGATGTTGCGCCTCAGCGTCTGCACAGCGTGCTTGTCGATCTCGACGAGCGCGAGGTGCCGGAAGCCGGCCTGATGGAGCCCCACCGCTTGGCCACCGGCTCCCGCGCAGATCTCAATTGAGGTCAGGCGGTGGTCGGCGGTTGCCATGGGCTCCTCCAGGTGCGGTGATAGCAGACACGCAAGTGTCGCATCCCCCACGGGCAACAGGGGCACAAGGCCGGCCGTACATCACTCCCCGCTATCTGCTCCTCATCAGTGCTTCCAGGTCACGCTCCAGCTCTTCGCGTACGGCGGCCGGCATCTGCCGGTACATGCCCCACGCCGCCTCAGCCGCGCTGAGCGGACGGCAGTCCGCTCTCATCCAGGCCAGCAGGTCCCGCTTGCCGCGGAGCAGCAGCTCCTTCATGCGGTCCAGGCCTGGTCCTTGGGCATCTGCACACCTGTGAGGTGCTTCACGGTTTCGGTGCAGCGAGCAGATTCGGTGATCAAATCCTCGGTGCTCCCTGCCGGACCTGTGTGGGCTGACGTGATCAAGGGTGAGACGCGCACGGCTGCCCGGCTCGTCGGCGTACTCCTCACCAGCCGCCACCCCGCAGCGGCGACACATATGACCGTCCCCCTCATACACGTACCGCCGCGTCCTGGCACTGATCTGGCGCAGGCCCGCCGCCCGGTACTGCGGCTCCCAGACCAGCTGCCCGGTCTTCTCCAGACAGAGCTGGTCCGGCTGGAGGCCGTACGTCGAGATCACCCAGCCCGCGGGGCGCAGGGCGCGCATACGGCGGTCCACCTGCTCGGACCCGTTGATGGCTGCCCGGATGCGCGCCTTCGAAGAAGGTGCCACCCTCGCCCACCTCGTCCCGGAGCCAGAGCGCCACCCGGATCCGGACGCCCCCAGCGACTCATTACGCCAGCTCAAGCCCTTTTCGGGCACATTCCCGGCAGTCGATCAAGCGTTCTTAAGCCCACTTCTTCGGGCAGAAGACCCAAGCACACCCGCAGGCTCATCGACGGTGGTTGGTGAGGTCCTGCGCGCCTCCATGGCCGCTGGTGGCTAGGGGCTCGCAGACGACTGGGCCGGACAGGCCCAGCGGATCGCTCCCACACTGTGCGGCGGCTCGAAGAAGCATGGAGGGCCGGACCTCCGGCCGTCACGAGCCAGGCGCGCATGGGCCGAGATCGGCGTGAACGGCGCCGGCGTCGCTGATGCGCCTCCTGGCCCCGGGTCCCAGCTCCCGGTGAAGCTCACCATTGCTTAGATGGCGCTGCTCCAGGGCCTCCCCTCTGACTGGATCTTCGAAGGATGCAAGAGCTCGGCGTATCGGCAGGTAGGTAACGCCTTTCCGCCTCCCGTGGCCCGGGCTGTCGGCAGGATCGCGGCAGTACTGACTCAGGACAACCAGGCGGCCTCAGCCAGCGACCACCCCCAGACCGGCAGGTGCGGCGCCGCCTCTCCTGAAACCAGCCGACTGTCATTGCGCCCCACGATGCCGCGTGCCAGGGCGTGAACCGGGACGGCGAACCGGGCAGACTCCCAGGTGCCGTTCCTGTGCCGGTCCTGCGGAGCGGCGTGGTACAGCCACTCCCGGCTGACCGTCATGACGTTCAGTGCGCTGCCGTCCGCCCCCAGCAGGACCGCTGTCATGAGCCACTGGGGGTCCTCGCACATCACCTCATACTCATGGCGGCTGAGGTGGACGACGAGACGAGTTGGATCGGTCGTCGTCTTCACCTAATGCGGGCGGTCTCCCGGCTCGCTCCCTCCACGGCTTCAATGTCATAGCCGTACGCGTCTGAAAGCGCGGCTACGTGGCTACGCCGACCGCCCCGCAATCCCGCAACAACTGGAGAACCGCTAGCTCACCCGCAGCGCCGGTCTCCCGGTTGGCCTCTTCTGCGGCTGGGTCCCAGAGAACCCGTGCAATGCGGGACGCCGCATTCCGGTCCCGGAGATCGCACTCACTGACTGACACGACCGGTCGATCCCGACTGGTGAGGAGACCTGCCCGCCGCAGCCACGCCAGACCATCGGCGTACTGGACTGGCGTCAGGTCGGCATAGTCCGGGTGATGAGTGAACAAGGCCCGGACCCGGCTGACTTCCGATACCCGGAGCTGCTCCAGCCAGCGGAGCGCCGCACGTCGCGTCCCTTCACCGGGATACACGTGCGTCCAGGTGGTTGAGTAGCGCACGCACATCGGCCATGTCCATCCCCGCAGCGAGGGAGGGCTCCTCCTCCAGGTCAGCGAGCTGCTGTACCGATGGGTCGTCCAGAATCCGCCCCATGAATTCGAGTTTCTCCTCAAGGCGGAGGGCGACCACGTCGTCGATGGTGCCTTCGGCGGCGAGGACGGTGACCCGCGTCTCCGTGCCCGGAGCAAGTCCTAGGCGGTGAATGCGGTCCAGGCTCTGCAGGAACCGTCCCGCCATGAAGTCGCGGTCCACATAGACAGCGTCGTGGCACACGTGGTGAAGGCTGATGCCCTCACCGAGGGTGGCGGGGTTGGACAGGAGGACATGGCAGTCCGGGTCCTCCCTGAATCTCCTTATCTGCTCTTCCCTGTCTACGGTCCCGCCATGGACCACGGCGGGCTGGTAGGGCGTGAACAGCCTCTCCATGGTAGTGAGGCTGCGCACGAACGTCGTCCACACGAGAGTTTTGCGTCCTACCGCCGCGTTATCGGCGACGATGCTGAGTGCCTCCTTGTACTTGGGTGACAGCTCGTAACTGGGCAGGTCCCGCAGCAGTGAGTACAGCGAGTCCGTCTCCGGGACCGCGAGGGGCGGGACGCGGTACACGAGCGGTGCATACCGGCTCTCGCCCTCCACGAGAAGAGCAGGGCTCGTCGCTGCCATGAGCAGCCGCAGCATCGCCTTGCCCAGGGCGTCGAAGTCTGATCGTGATGCCTCCGCACGAGCGGTGTAGCGACCGACGAGCGCGTCGTACACCTCCCGGTGCAGCGGTTCCAGCTGCACACGACGGATCCGCGTCTCGAAGGGGGGCAGTCCCAGTTCCCGCTTTGTCGTCCGTGTGAACAGGGGCCGAAGGACACTGCTGGCGTACGCAAGGTCTCCTCCGGCCACGGCCTGCGTCACGACGCGACGCCCATGCCCTGGCCAGACGAAGGAGAGCAGGTTCTCCAGATCCCGCGCCCCGTTCGGGGCCGGCGTACCTGTGAGGATCAGGCGCCTGCGAGAGAGCGGGCCGAGCGCCATACACGCGCTGCCGTAAATGCCCTGGGCACCGAGCTTCATCCGGTGCGCCTCGTCCAGGATCAGCATGGACGGCGCGGCCCTGAGCCAGGCGGCAAGGGCCGCGAGGGACCTGTCCAGCCGCTCGTAGTTGATGATCAGAACCTCAGCGGCTTGATCCGGGCTGCCGTCCATGACCTTGGCGATAAGGGGCTCCCTGAAGCACGCCTGACTCTCGTACAGCCAGGATTCATACGCCGACTTGGGGCTCACGACGAGCACTCTGCGCACCTCGCCCCGAGCCCGCATCGCGGCGAACAGGGCTAGCCCCACACGCGTCTTACCGGCACCCGGTACGGAAAAGTTGGCTCCGTGCCGCATGGACAGCAGATGTGCGATGTCCCGTCGCTGGAAATCGGTGAGGTTGGCACACCATGCCTCCCCGAGGAGTGCCGGGACGCTGTCCGAGTCGACAGGGGCGGCAGTGCCTGGGTCCCGCAGGCGGCTGTGGGCCGCCTCAGCGTCGTCCAGAACACCGCCTACGAGTGCGGCGAGTTCCTCTTCCCAGCTGACGGTCTCCGCGTGCGGCCACGTGCCCAGTGCTTCGAGGCCGGTGAGGAACTCATCGAGTTCCACCTCCGCGGAGAGGAGCGCGCGCTGCCCCGCTGCCGGGTAATGGCCGACGAGCTTGGCGAAGTCTCCCTCAAGTCCGGGAGCAGCCCGGAGCACGGCTCTCGTCCGCGTGACGTCGAAGGCGATACGCAGAGACGGTTCTCCCGCGGTGATCACGTGCCCTCCTGCCGGACTGCCTCAAGAAGCCACGACACGCCATCGCCCGGCGCGCTGATGCTGCGAGCTGACTCGTGGGCAAGTTTGCCGAGTGTGGTGCGGAGCTTCATGACAGCCTCGTCAAAGGCTTCCTCGTCGAGGCTGCGGGATGCGCGGGCGAGTACGAGATCGGTGACGCACTGCTCGATGTCCTGGCAGGCATCGGCCAGGCGGTCGGGCGCGGCCTGCTTGCGCTTCCGAATGCGCGCGTCCTTGCCGGCCGGTTCCAGGGCAGACTCGATGGCCTCGTGGGCCGCTGTGAAAATCTTCGAGGCGGCGGTGCCACGCTCGGAAAGGTTTCCGCCCTCCGCCGACTCAACGGCCTTGGCCCGGAGAACCATGTCGGTCAATGCCTTCGCTTCAGCCACCTGCGGCGCGGCCGAGGCGACGGAGCGGTTGAGGCCCGGGATCGCCACAGCCGATGTGGTGCCCGCTGTCGTCCTCAGCTCTTCGGGAAGTCGCTGGTTCAGGTAGCGGTTCCTGAAGTCGGGCTCGATGAGGCGGACGTCGGTCTTGGAAAAGTTGAGCACGATGGCGACCAGCCGGGTCTCTTTGAGGAGTTCCGCGTTATCACGGCTGACTGCCGCTTCTTTGACGTACCGGCGATGCAGCTCCCGCAGCTTCTCCTGCTGCTTCTCGAAGTCGAGCAGCCGGAGCTCTGCCTCGCCGTCCCTGGACCTCTCGATGAGGTCCCGGAGGCAGGACAGGATCCAGAGGTCCTGCTTGCAGGTGTCGACACGGATGTGGAAGTCGCGCGCGATATCCGACAGCTGCTTGCCCATGACGTGCTGCTCCTCGATGGCGAGCAGCCGGTTGATATACGAGTAGTCCCGCCGGCGGTCAGGCCGGAGCTGCAGCGAAAGCTCTACGGCGTTGATGTCATCCCAGGTGCAGGACGCTGGCAGCACACCGACGCGCATGTGGGTGACACCGAGCTCCTTGAGCGCGGCCCGCCGGGTATTGCCGTTGACGAGGATGCCGTCACGGGTGATGAGGCCGGGCTCGTTCTGCTTGAACTCGCGCAGGCTGTCCTTCAGGGCATCGAAGTCGGGGTCGCGCTTCGAAGGGTCCGCCGGCTGTGCCTGGAGCAGGTAGTGGAGGTAGTCCTGGCTGTCGGGCTGCCATGCGTCCTCGTCCAACAGCAGGTCACGCTTGGGGTCGTGGCTGCGCTGCGCCCGGATCCGGTGGGTGCCTGGGTTGTAGTAGAGCGAGTCCACCGGCATGTCGATGACCTCGACGCTCAGGGGCTGCGTGCGCCACTCGATGGTCAGCGTCTCGCGGACGCCACTGCCGCTCGTGGCCTCCTTGAGCCTTTGCTCAACCAGCGTGCGGTTCTCCGCGGCCAGCGGTGGCCGGCCAAAATCCTTGCTCACAGGGGATGCTCCTACTCGAGACGTGATGGTGGGAGTCCGCCACGGAGGCCGACGGCGCATCGGCCTCCGCACGGGCATGAGGACTGAGGGGATCAGCCGGCCGGTGGTGCCAGCACCTTACGCACCTGCACCCGCGACTCCTCCGGGAGCGTCCGGTAGTCCGCCCACAGCCGCTCCACCGTGCTGAACTCGCGCTTGTCGTCGGCCACCCACTCGGCGAGCATCTTGCGCTCGAGGCTGCCCAGGCCGGCGATCGCTGACAGAACCGCGGCCAGGTCCGTGTGCTTCCCGCGGCCTCCCACCCGGCAGCGGTTGCACTCCGCCACCAGCTCGGTCCGCTCGCTGCCGTCCGGCTGCTTCACCACCCGGCGGGCGATGTCCAGCTGCGCCGTCTCATAGGTGCCGGCATAGGCTTCACCCGGCGCGATCCCACACGAGCGACAGAAGTGACCGTCCCTCGCGAGCACCTCGCGACGCTGCGTCATTGTGATCGACGTGCTGGGCCGGGACCCCTTGCCCGGCTCCCAGACGGGCTCACCCTGCCGCACGAACCGCTGCTCGTGCTGGCCAAGGGAGGCGTCCTCACGGTTGGTGTCGATCTGCCAGCCGTGGTCCCGCAGGTCGCGCACCCGGCGGTCGGCCTGGCTGACGCCCGGGAAGGCCTCCTTCACGTCTTCCTTGGTGAAGACGTTCCCCTCCCCCACCACGGTGACGAGCCACAGTGCGGCGCGCTTCATGGTGCCGAGCTTGCCATCCGTCCACGAAGGCAGATCCATCACGTTCCCCTAACGCCAGGTTCCGAAAAAGGAGCGCTCCGAGCAGGTGGCCCTGACCGGGTGGCGCTGTTCAACGATTGCCTGTCACCGACCGGAAAATCCAGCCCAGCCAGGGAATCCACGGCAACGCGTAGTACGCGGCAACGCGTAGATCACAGCGGCCGCGACCTCTACCGGTACGCCCGCCGAGCTAGGAGAATTGACTCCCTGTCAGTTCACCGACCGTGGGGGTTATGCAGTGCCCGAAAGATCGACCCGGCTGCGCCCCGCTCGCCCAGAGCTGTCCCCCGCGCATGCCGAGTTCGCTTCCGCGCTCGACGCAGCCGTCAAGAGCCTCGGCTTGGCCCAGTACCGGATAGCCGCCAAGTCCGGCATCCCCGCGACGACGCTCTCCGGCTACCTGTGCGGCCGCAGGCTGCCGAAGACCAGGGAGGCGCTGGACCTTGTCTGCGTCACCATGGAGAAACACGCCCAGGCGGCCAAGCGCTCCCTGCCCTACTCACGCGCGGAGCTGCACAGACTGTTCGAGCTGGCACTTCGCGAGCGTTGGGATACCCGCGTCGGCTCGGTTGCCGGGAGGGGGGAGCCCACTCCGGCGGCACAGGAGCAGCCGGCTTCCCGCCCCACATACCCGCGACGACGTCTTCAGCGACGCGTCCGCCTGTACGGGGGGCGGCGCAAGGTTCCCCATTCTGCGGCACGCACTGCGGTGCCGGTCCCCCAGGGTAAGGGGGACCGGCACCGCACAGAAGCCGTCAGCACGGCACCATGGGCGGTCGAGGCAGAGGAAATCCGCCGCCACTTCACCGAAGGGCGCGACTGGGACGCGTATCTGATGCTGAGGAACGCGGCGAGTACTGTGCCGGCGCATGAATTCCCCGGCGTCGTCTCCTCCTGCCGGGCGGCGGGCTTGGAACAAGCGGTGGAGACTCTGTTGAAAACGGCCGCCGAGCGGGAAGTCCGCGCCGTTCTCAGCATTACCGCCGCCTTGCATGAACAACGCCAGTACGAGGACGCCGGAGTGATGCTGGCCGCGGCTCGCGGCTCGCTCTGATCACCTGACCGCACGGCCGTCAAGCCGCCTCTGCCTCGGTCTCCGCTGCGGAGTGCCTCTGCGCCCGGTTGAGGGTGTCACCCGGGGCTCTTGTGCTCCACGGCCCGGTGCCGGCGGTGTAAGGAGCCGATCACCTTGCCAGTGGTGACCTCCAGGGCCGCGGACAGTCGTGCCGGCGCTGACGCAGTCGTGGCTGCGGCGCTCGGACACTCCGGGCGCCATCGGCAGCACAGGCTGGGAGCTGGCCCTTCATGCCGGATGAGTGACACCCCGTGCGACAGCTCAACCGTCACCACGTCATAGCGCGGACAGCCGCCATGACGCACGGATCACCCACCAGGTGCCCCGCATCCAGCTCGCCCAGGAGCTCCTCAGGCCTGCAGAGCGCCCGCTGGGCAACTTCCGCAAGGAGTCGGGTGACCGCCTCCCCGCTGTCCAGGTGCGGGATCGCGTCCGACACCGCTCGGGCCAGGGGTGCGCAGGGCAGGCCCTGGACCGGGGTGCGGGGGGCGCGGCGCATGGTGGGGTGGACGCGGACGTAGGCGTGGCCGCGGAGTGGGGCGCGGTGGGTGACGAGGACGTCGACCTTCGGGAGTGCGGCGAGGGGCGGCGCGGACTCGACCTCGTGGAGGGCCAGGACCGCCGGGCCGGTGAGGAGGGCGTCGGGGCCGGCGTACAGGAGGGCGCCGCGCAGGCGTTGGCGAGGGGTGGGGGTGGTCGTCTGGAGGACGATCACCCGGGGCAGCAGACGGCGCCAGGGGCCGGCCGGGGGGCGGCATCGGGCGGGGATCGTGGAGGACGCGCAGCCGAGGTCCATGAGCTGGTGGACGGTGGCCACTCCGTCCTGGGCGAGGACGAGCGGGTCGGTGGCGAGCGGGTCGGCGACGAGCGGGTCGGCGGCGAGCGGGTCGGCGGCGACGTGGGGGCGCGGCGTGGGGGTCGGCATGCGCGGTTCGTGCCCGTACGGCGTGGGGGGCCATGCCTCCGGCGGGCGGTTGTTACCCGGTGGTGGCAGGAAGGGTCCTGCACCGCCCCCGATGGTCACCGATGTTCGGCAAGCCGTCACCGTGGGGTGAGGGTGCGGTCGGCCGGCAGCCCGTCGGCCGTGTCGGGCCGAAGACGCGCACGTTGAAGGACTACGACACGCACGGCATGCGCGCCGACCTCCCGCCGGAGGCAGGTCGCGCGCCGGCCACTGCCACTCCACCCCCCGAACGACAGGCGGATCAGATCATGGCCCGACGGCTCCTCACCCCCTCCCACGCCCGGCCGGTGCGCTTGCTGCTGCTCGGGGCGCTGTGCTCCATGGGCGGGGCGCTCCTTGTGAGGGGGGCGACGCTGCTCCTGCCCGGAGAGGTGCTCCGGTCCATGTCGGAGCGTACGTACAGCGCTCTGGTGCTCGCCATGACGTTGGTCCTCTGCGCGGCCGTGTACGTACGGGGACGCCGCAAGCGGTCGCGCCCGTCGCGTTAGCCTCTGGGCAGGGCATGTACACGCGTGCGGAAGGCAGGACAGCGAAGATGGCCAGGATTCCGGCAGCAGCCGTGGCGGCGAGTGGGCTCGTCGGCGGGTACGCCGTCGCCCGGTGGACCAAGAAGCGCCCCCTGGGCGGGGTGGCGCTGGCCGCCGCGGGGGCCGTGGCCGCGCGGGAGTGGCAGCAGCGGAGCGGGGGGAAGGCCGCGGCCGGGCTCACCGCGGCGTACGTCGCCGCGTTCGCCGGGTCGCACCCGCTCGCGAAGAAGGTCGGGGCGTGGCCGGCCGTGTTCTCGGTGGCCGGGGCCATGGCCGCCGCCTCGTGGGCGGTCAGTCGCAGGAGCGCCTGAGCCGCGCCGCACCGCGCCGCACCGCGCCGCGCCGCGCCGGCCGAGTCGCCGCCCGGGTCGTTGAACGGGGGCGGCGCCGCGTACGTATTCCACGACACCTCCCCACAGTGGCTGGGCGGGGGCCCGGGCGGCAGGGTCCGGGTCACCCGCCCAGCGCGTGGGAGACCGTGTGGATCAGCAGGCCGGCCAGCGCGCCGACGACCGTGCCGTTGATGCGGATGAACTGGAGGTCGCGCCCGATATGGGCCTCGATCTTCCTCGACGTCTGGTCGGCGTCCCAGCTCGCCACGGTGTCGCTGATGAGCGAGGTGATCTCCGCGCGGTACGTCGTGACGACGTACACCGCCGCGTCCTCGATCCACCCGTCCAGCTTGGTCCGCAGGCGGTGGTCGGTGGCCAGCCGGTTGCCGAGGGAGATGAGGGAGGCGCGGGCGCGCAGGCGCAGTTCGCTGCGTTCGTCCTCCGCCGCCGAGATGATCATGGCGCGTACGGAGGACCACGCCGACGCGATGATGTCCTGGACCTCCGGGCGGGCCACCAGCTCCGATTTGAGCCGCTCCACCCGCTCCCGGGTGTCGGTGTCGGCCTGGAGGTCGGCCGCGAAGTCCGTCAGGAACCGGTCGAGCGCGCCGCGCGCCGGGTGCGCGGGCATGTCGCGCATCTCCGTGACGAACCGCAGGAGCTCCTTGTAGACCCGCTCGCCGACCTTCCGGTCCACGAACCGGGGCGTCCAGCCGGGGGCACCCCCCTGCACCGCGACCATGACGGAGTCCTGGTGCCGGACCAGCCAGTCGTGCCCACGTGCGCAGACCAGGTCGACCGCCCGGTGGTGGGCGCCGTCCGCGACGACCTTCTCCAGGGTCTTGCCGACCCCGGGCGCGATCTCCGCCGTCTCCGCGCGCCGCGTGATCGCCTCGCCGACCACCGCCTGGACGTCCGCGTCCCGCAGGACGGTGAGCGCGCCGCGCAGCGCCGTCGACAGCTCGGCCGTCACCCGGTCGGCGTGCGCGGGCTCGGCGAGCCAGGCGCCGAGCCGGGCGCCGATGCCCAGGCCGTGCAGCCTGGCCCGGACGACATCGGAGGAGAGGAAGTTCTCGCCCACGAACGAGCCGAGCGAGGCACCCAGCTGGTCCTTCTTCGTCGGGATGATCGCCGTGTGCGGAATGGGCAGGCCCAGCGGGCGCCGGAAGAGGGCCGTGACCGCGAACCAGTCCGCCAGCGCGCCGACCATGCCCGCCTCGGCGGCCGCCGCGACGTACCCCGGCCAGCCGCTCACGCCCGCGTTCCGCGCCCACGTGGCCAGGACGTAGATCAGCGCGACGAGCACGAGCAGGGAGGTCGCCGTGATCTTCATACGGCGCACGCCCCGGCGCTTCTCCTCGTCCTCGGCCGTGTACGAGAAGGCGGACGGCGGGGTTTTCACCTGGTCCGTCTGCTTCGCCTGCTTCGTTTGGTTCGTATGGTTCGTTCGGTTCATCCGCACCACCATGCACGTAGTCCCTCTCTCAGGTACTCCCGGGGCGCTCGGCGAGTTCCCGTGTCCATGCCGGATGATGTCGGGCATGAGTGCGGTACGTCGCGGTTACGCCCTGCTCGCCGCGGTGATGTCGGTGGTCGCGGTGGCGTGCGGAGCGATTTTCGTCGCGGTGGGGACCGGCGGGGCACCGGTCCGTACGGCGGCCGGGCGGCACCACACCGCCGCCACCGCGGAGGCCGGAACGGTGTGGACCGGTACGTGGTCCGCGTCCCCGGCTGAGCCGGGGCCCGTCCTGCGGGGCGGCCCCGCCCGGTCCGTACGCAACGTCGTGCACACCAGCATCGGCGGCACCCACGCCCGGATCACCCTCACCAACCTGTACGGCAAGCGGGCGCTGCGCGTGCACGCCGTCTCCCTCGCGGTACGCGCACGGGGCGCCGACGCCGTCCCCGGCACGCTGCGGCGGGTGACCTTCGCCGGCCGCGCCCACGCCACCCTCCCGCCCGGCACGGACCTCGTCAGCGACGCCGTCGCCCTCCCGGTGCCGTCCGACGGTGATCTGCTGGTCACGCTCCACGTCCCGGCCGGCGCGCCGGTCACCCGGCACCCGATCGCCCGCCAGACGTCGTACGCGGCCGACGGCGACCACACGGCGGACGTGGACGGCGCCGCCTACACCGAGCCGGTGCACACCTGGCAGCACCTGGCGGCCGTCGACGTGGTCAACCCGGCCGCCCGGGGCGCGGTCGTCGTCTTCGGTGACTCCATCACGGACGGCGCGGGCTCCACGCACGACACCAACCGCCGCTGGCCCGACCTGCTCGCCGACCGGCTGCGCGACCACGGCTACGCCGTCCTCAACCAGGGCATCGGCGGCAACCGCGTCCTGCGCCACGGCAAGGGGCCCAGCGGCCTGTCCCGCCTCGAGCGGGACGCCCTGGGCCGCTCGGGCGTCCGGGCCGTCGTCATCGGCCTCGGCATCAACGACATCCTGCGCGCGCCGCACGAGACGGACGCGCGCCGCATCACCGACGGCCTGACCGCGCTGACCCGGCGGGCGCACGCGCGCGGGCTGCGCGTGGCCGGCGCGACGCTCATGCCGTTCGGCGGGCGACGGCCGGAGCTGGAGGCCGTACGCCAGGAGGTCAACGCGATCATCCGGGCGGGCGGGGTCTTCGACGAGGTCGTCGACTTCGACCGGGCGCTGCGCGACCCGTACGCCCCGGACCGGCTCCTGCCCGCGTACGACTCCGGGGACGGCCTCCACCCGAACGACGCCGGCTACCGGCGCATGGCCCGCTCCCTGGACCTCACCGACCTAAGGGCGGGGCGCCGCGGCAGTTCTGGTCATCGCGCGCCGGCCGAAGGAGCGACGGGAGTCGCCGGAGGAGCCAGGACCGTCGTGGCAGGAGCTTCCTGGCAGGAGCGTCGTGACGGGAGCGCGTAACAGAAGCGTCGCCGCCGTGTCGCCGGCCCGCTCATGAGGGCGGGGACGTGCGGTGACGCGGCTGGGAGCCGCGGGAGCGGTCACAGGCCCGCCGACCGTTCCGCGTACATCTTGGCGATCACCGCCTCGATGTCGGGCTCCCGGACCGACAGGTCCACCAGCGGGTACTCGGCCGCGATGCGTGCCACCAGCGGCGCCGCGGACCGGGCCGCCGGGAACGCCAGCCACTGCCGCGGCCCCTCCATCCGCACCACCCGGGCGCCGTCCGCCTCGATGGGGGGCAGCTCCCGCTCCAGGTCGACCACCAGGGTCCGCTCGCTGCGGCCGACCTCGTGCAGGCCGCCGAGCGCCCCGTCGTACACCAGGCGACCGTGGTCGATGACCATGACGCGCTTGCACAGCTGCTCGATGTCGGTCAGGTCGTGCGTGGTGAGCAGCACCGTCGTACCGCGCTCGGCGTTGAGGTCGCGCAGGAAGTCGCGCACCTTCGCCTTGGAGATGACGTCCAGCCCGATCGTCGGCTCGTCCAGGTACAGCACCTCCGGGTCGTGCAGCAGCGCCGCCGCGATGTCGCCGCGCATGCGCTGGCCGAGGGAGAGCTGGCGGACGGGCACATTCAGCAGCTTGCCCAGGTCGAGGAGTTCGACGCAGCGGTCCAGGTTCTCGCGGAAGCGCGCGTCGGGGATCCGGTACATGCGGTGGACCAGGCGGTACGAGTCGCGCAGCGGCAGGTCCCACCACAGCGTCGTGCGCTGCCCGAACACCACTCCGATGCGCCGCGCCAGCCGGGTGCGCTCGCGCGACGGGTCGATGCCCGCGACGCGCAACCGCCCGCCGCTCGGGGTGAGGATGCCGGTCAGCATCTTGATGGTGGTGGACTTGCCGGCCCCGTTGGGCCCGATGTAGCCGACCATCTCGCCGCGCGGCACACGGAAGCTGATCCCGTCGACGGCCCGCACCTGCCGTTTCTCGCGCCGCAGCCGGCCCACTCTGCGGCGTACGTCGAAGACCTTCTCGACGCCGTCCAGTTCGATGAAGTCGCTTACGTCACTGACGTCCACGAATCGCTCAGCTCCCTGTGCTCCGGTACGAACGAAGTCCCACCCGCCACGCCAGCCCCGCCGCCCCGCAGAACACCGCCGCCACCACCGGTGACCCGAACGCCGCCCACCCCGGCAGCCCAGCCGGGAGCTCCCGCCCCAGCACGTACAGCGCGGGCACCCAGTTCACGAAGGCCAGCGGCACCACGTACACCACCCCGCGCACCAGGTCGGTGGCGAAGATCGTCGGGGGGTACTGGAGCAGCGTGTTCCCGCCGTAGGTGAACGAGTTGGTCACCTCGGCCGCGTCCTGCGCCAGGAACTGGAACGCCGCCCCCGCCACCATCACCGACGAGAAGATCAGCCAGCCGCCCACCACCATCAGCGGCACCAGCACGGCCTTCGCTGGCGTCCAGTCCAGGTCGAGCAGTACCAGGGACCACACCAGCACCAGCAGGCCCTGAGTCACCCGTCCCAGCCGGCGCAGCGCGAACCGGTCGGCCGCGACCTGCGCGAGCACCGGCACCGGCCGCACCAGCAGCGTGTCGAGCGTTCCGTCCCGTACGCGCCTGCCCAGCCGCTGCACCTGCCCCAGCGCCAGGTCGGCCAGCCCGAAGGCGGTGCCGGTCGTCCCGTACAGGAAGGCCACCTCCGCGAACGAGAAGCCGCCCAGCCCCCGCACCTGACTGAACATCAGCAGGATGACGACGAAGTCGAACGCGGTGGCGGCGAGGTTGGACAGCAGCGTCATCGCGAACGAGAAGCGGTACGTCATCGTCGACCGCACCCACATCGCGGCGATCAGCCCGTACGCGCGCAGCCCCTCACCCACCCTGCACCACCACCCGCCGCGTCGCCGCCCGCTGCAGGACCCGCCCGGCGGCCAGCAGCACCAGCGCCCAGCAGGCCTGGAAGGCGTATGCCTCCACCAGCCCCCACCCGGTCCGCTTCTCCAGGAACACGTCCGCCGGCACCTGGAGCATCGAGGCCCAGGGCAGCACCCGCGCCACCTCGCCCAGCAGGCCGGGGAAGACGGTCAGCGGCAGCAGCATCCCCGAGAAGAAGGTGCCCGACAGCCACGCCACCTGCACCACCCCGGCCCCGTCCATCAGCCAGAACGCGCTCAGCGCCACCAGGTACCAGACCGCGAAGCTCACCACCACGCCCAGCGCCACGGACAGCAGGAACGCGAGCCACGTCAGCGGCCGGGCCGGCAGCGCGATGTCGAAGGCGAGCGCCCCGATCGCCATCGGCACGACGCCCCGCCCCAGCAGCAGGAACCCCGACCGGCCCAAGGCCACCGAGAGCCACCACAGTTGCAGATCGGCCGGCCGGTAGAGGTCGACCGCGATGTCCCCCGTCCTGATGCGCTCCATCAGCTCGTCCTCGAAGCCGCCGCCCATCAGCCCGCAGGTCGCCAGCAGCGCCTGGCCGATCCACACATAGGCGAGCGCCTCGGCCATGTCGTAACCGCCGAGCCGGGGCCGCTCCGCCCACAGGGCCATATAGGTGTACGCGAAGACGAAGCCGAAGACCGTGTTGGTGAAGACCCCCGCCGCGGTCGCCACCCGGTACGTCGTGTGGCGCCGGAACGCACCGCCCGCCACGGCCGCGTACAGCCGCACCACCCCGACTCCTCTCCGTTCGAAGCGCCCTCCGAAGCGCCCTCGAAGCACCGCACGCAGCACCGCACGCGGCACCGTACGGACCGCGCCCGGTCACGCGCGTGACGTGTGGCTGACGCATCGTCCGACGGGGCGTCCCGGCCGACCGCCGGCGGGCCGAAGCGGATGAGCCTAGTCCTGCGGATTCCATGGCCGCGACCCCTTTTCGGACGCCGTTGCCGCCGATGAGCGGATACGCGGTGCAAGATGAGTCCGGGACAAATCATCACAAACGACATCGACAGGCCGGAGACCATGAGCGACGAGCCACCGAAGCAGGCGTGGGCACCCCGCGACCCGACCGCCGTCGTCGGCCCACCGTCACCCGGACGGAGCAGGACGCCACGCCGCAGGCCCCGGCGCACCGGCTGGCGGCGCGCCCTGCCCACCTGGCGCATGCTGCTCGGCGGGTTCCTCCTGATCTGTCTGCTGCTCATCGGCGGCTTCTTCGCCGGCTACCACCTCGTCGACATCCCGCCCGCCAACGCCGCCGCGACCGCCCAGTCCAACGTCTACCTCTACAGCGACGGCACGCAGATCGCCCGCGACGGCCAGGTCAACCGGGAGAACGTCCGGCTGAACCGGGTCCCCTCGCACGTCCAGCACGCCGTACTCGCCGCCGAGGACCGCGACTTCTACTCCGCCGCCGCCGTCGACCCCGAGGCGATGGCCCGCGCCGTCTGGAACACCCTCACCGGCAAGGGCACCCAGGGCGGGTCCACCATCACCCAGCAGTACGTCAAGAACTACTACCTCAAGCAGGAACGCACCCTCACCCGCAAGGTGAAGGAGTTCTTCATCGCGATCAAACTCGACCGCGAGAAGACCAAGAACGACATCTTCGAGGGCTACCTCAACACCAGCTACTACGGCCGCAACGCCTACGGCATCCAGGCCGCCGCCCGCGCCTACTACGACAAGGACGTCCAGGACCTCGACACCGCCGAGGGCGCCTACCTCGCCTCGCTGCTCAACGCCCCCAGCGCGTACGACGTCACCAGCCACCCCCAGAACCGGCCCCGGGCCATCGCCCGCTGGGTGTACGTCCTCGACGCCATGGTGAAGGAGCGGTGGCTGACCCCCAGGGCGCGCTCCGAGGCCCTCTTCCCCTCCCCGCTGGGGGTGGCGGCCACCACGGGGCTGGCCGGCCAGCGCGGATACATCGTCCAGGCCGTCGAGGACTACCTCACCGACCACGACGTCCTGCCCGAGAAGGAGCTCGCGCGCGGCGGCTACCGCATCACCACCACCCTGCAGAGGCAGAAGCAGGACGCCCTCGTCCAAGCCGTCGAGGACCAGGTCATGGCGCGGATCGACACCGAGGCCAACGAGACCGACCGCTTCGTCCGCGTCGGCGGCGTGTCCATCGACCCCGCCACCGCGAAGGTCGTCGCCATGTACGGCGGCATCGACTACACCAAGCAGTACGTCAACAACGCGACACGCCGCGACTACCAGGTCGGCTCGACCTTCAAGCCCTTCGTTTTCGCCGCCGCCGTCCACCACGGCTCCACGACCCAGGGCGGCGAGCGCATCACCCCCAACACCACCTACGACGGCACCAACATGCGCCACGTCGAGGGGTGGACCGGGCCGGCGTACAACCCGGCGAACGAGGACGACGTGTCGTACGGCCCCATCACCGTACGCACCGCCACCGACAAGTCCGTCAACGCCGTGTACGCGCAGCTCGCCGTCGACGTCGGCCCGGCGAAGGTCGAGCAGACCGCCATCAACCTCGGCCTGCCCGTCGACACCCCCGACCTCAACCCGTCCCCGTCGATCGCGCTCGGACCCGCGACCGCCTCGGTCCTCGACATGGCCGAGGCGTACGCGACGCTCGCCAACCACGGCAGGCACGGCCGGTACACGCTGGTCGAACGGGTGCAGCAGGGCGGCACCGACATCGAGCTCCCCGCCGCCGAGACCACCCAGGCGATCAGCCGCGAGGCCGCCGACACCACCACGGCGATGCTCCGCAGCGTCATCGAGGGCGGCACGGGCACGGCCGCCCAGGCGGCCGGGCGCCCCGCCGCGGGCAAGACCGGCACGGCGGAGGACGACAAGGCCGCCTGGTTCGCGGGCTACACACCGAACCTGGCGACCGTGGTCGCGGTGATGGGCCAGGACCCCACGTCGGGCAGCCAGCGACCGCTGTACGGAGCGCTGGGACTGGAGCGCATGAACGGGGGCGGGGCACCGGCCGAGATCTGGGGCCAGTACACCCGGGACGCCCTGGCGGGCACCGCGGTGCGCGCCTTCGATCTGCGCGTCGCGGAGGGCATGGAGCCGCGCGAGGACCCGTCCGCGTCGGGCGAGCCCGAGGCACCGGACGGGCGTGACCCGCGCGAACCCCGGCAGGAGGAGGCGCTGGAGGACGGCGCCGCGACGGGCGCCACCACGCCGGACGGGCCGGGCGGGCCGGATGCCGACGGGATCGGTGCCGGTGGGCCCGGCGCTTCCGCCGGCCCCGGGGAGCCCGCGCCCGGTGAGCCGGCACCCGGCCCGCCCGCCGCACCCCCGCCCGCCGAACCGGCACCCGGTGGCCCCCAGCCCGCCGCACCGGCACCCGCCGCACCCCCGCCCGGCGCACCGGCACCCGCCGGACCGGCACCCGCCGCACCCCCGCCCGGCGCACCGGCACCCGCCGGACCGGCACTCGGCGAAGCCGCCCGGGTCACCGCGCCCGTACCCGTGCCCCTCCCCCCGCAGCCGTCCCCCTGGTGAACCCCGCGGCGAGGGCGCCCGGCCGAGCGGCCCGGCGCCCCACCGCGTCTAGTGCCCCGACGTCGCCTTCAACCCCACCACCGCCACCAGCAGCAGGCACACGAAGAAGATCCGCGCGGCGGTCACCGGCTCGCCCAGGACCACCATCCCGACCACCGCCGCGCCGGCCGCGCCGATGCCGACCCACACGCCGTACGCCGTACCGATCGGCAGCGTCTTCGCGGCCTGCGACAGCAGCGCCATGCTCACGACGATCCCGGCCCCCGTGAGCAGGCTCGGCCACAGGCGCGTGAACCCGTCGGTGTACTTCATCCCGACCGACCAGCCCACCTCGAGCAGACCGGCGACGATCAACAGAACCCAGGCCATGACGGCGCACCTCCGAGACGCGAAACACGTGAACCAACCGGGGTGCGTCGTCTTTGCCTACCCGGTACGGCGCGTCTCGTCGGGGTTTCCCAAACGTAGCAAAACGCATACGGAAAGGCCCGGTGACCTCCGCCACCGGGCCCTTCCTCGTACAGCGCCGCCCTACAGATACAGCCCGGTCGAGTCCTCGGACCCCTCGAACCGGTCAGCGGCGACCGCGTGCAGGTCGCGCTCCCGCATCAGTACGTACGCCACGCCCCGCACCTCGACCTCGGCACGGTCCTCGGGGTCGTACAGCACCCGGTCCCCGGGCTCCACGGTCCGTACGTTCTGCCCGACCGCGACCACCTCGGCCCAGGCCAGACGGCGGCCGACAGCGGCGGTCGCCGGGATCAGAATGCCGCCGCCCGAACGCCTCTCGCCCTCGGGTGTGTCGTTCCGGACCAGCACACGATCGTGCAGCATCCGGATGGGCAGCTTGTCGTGGGTGTTCTCGCTCACCCCACGAACCTACCTGGCCCGGCCCGCCGAGGCTGCCGAAGGGTCCGTCTCAGCCCCTGCGCCTGCGCGCCGACACGGCCAGCAGGCCCACCACACCGATCGCCAGCAGCGCCACCGGCACCACCCGCTCCAGCCGCGGTGTGCCGTCCTCCGCCACGAAGCGCCCCTTCACCTCGGTCACGGCCCGGTTCACGGCGACGAAGGCGCGCCCCGCGGTCTGGTCGACCGACGACGCCACCCTGGCCTTCGCGTCACCGATGATCGTCTTCGGGTGCATGCGTACGCCGATCTCGTCGAGAGTGACGGCGAGCTGCTCGCGCCGGCGGACGATGTCCGCCTCGATCTGCGCAGGGGTCCTGGCTTCCGACACCGCGCTGCCTCCGTGATCTGTCGTGAATCCGTACTGGACAGTCTGTCAGCTCGACGGCCCCCGGTCTGTCACCCACCCCCATTAGGCTCTGGAGGCATATCCCATCCCCGTTCTCCAGCGACACAGGAGCCAGGAAGCCATGAGCGAGCGACTGCAGCCCGGCGACACCGCCCCCGCCTTCACCCTGCCCGACGCGGACGGCAACGACGTCTCGCTCGCGGATCACAAGGGCCGCAAGGTCATCGTCTACTTCTACCCGGCCGCGCTGACGCCCGGCTGCACCAAGCAGGCGTGCGACTTCACGGACAACCTCGACCTGCTGGCCGGCGCCGGGTACGACGTCATCGGCGTCTCGCCGGACAAGCCGGAGAAGCTGGCCAAGTTCCGCGACAAGGAGAGCCTGAAGGTCACGCTGGTCGGCGACCCGTCCAAGGAGACCCTCGCCGCGTACGGCGCCTTCGGCGAGAAGAAGCTGTACGGCAAGACGGTGACGGGCGTGATCCGGTCCACGATCGTGGTCGACGAGGAGGGCAAGGTCGAGCGCGCGCTGTACAACGTGAAGGCGACCGGCCACGTGGCCAAGATCATCAAGGACCTCGGCATCTGACCCCGGCCCCTCGCGCCCTCCCCGCACCCGGACATCCCGGCATCCGGGCACTCCCGGGCCTCCCGTGACCCAAGTACCGGGCCCAGGCGGCTCGGTCGACCGCTGACGCCGGAACTCGACCACGTCAACGGGGGCTGGAGCGACGACGCCCGGACAACCTGCGGCTGCTGTGCCCGAACTGCCACGCGACCACCGCCACCTGGTGTCGAGGCGACCGGCAAAGGTGAAGCAGGGAGGTGTCTCCCCTCACCAACCACCGGCTTGGAGCAGTAAAGTGGGCGCGGTGCACGCGTCCGTACGCCAAGGGCTGAGCGGCGATCTTTAGGTGGTCGTGTTTGTCGGTTCGAATCCGACCGGGCGCACCACGACCGAAGGCCCGGTCCCCGAAAGGGGCCGGGCCTTCGGCGTGGATGCGGGTCAGTCCAGCAGCTCCCGCACCACCGGCGCCAGCGCGCGGAACGCCTGGCCGCGGTGGCTGATGGCGTTCTTCTCCTCCGCCGTCAGTTCGGCGCAGGTGCGGGTCTCGCCGTCGGGCTGGAGGATGGGGTCGTAGCCGAAGCCGCCGCTGCCGGCGGGGGTGGTGCGGAGGGTGCCTCGGAGGCGGCCCTCGACGACGCGTTCGGTGCCGTCGGGCAGGGCGAGGGCGGCAGCGCAGGCGAAGTGGGCGGCGCGGTGTTCGGGGGCGATGTCGGCGAGCTGGGCGAGGAGGAGGTCCAGGTTGGCCTTGTCGTCGCCGTGCCGGCCCGCCCAGCGGGCGGAGAAGATGCCGGGGGCGCCGCCGAGGACGTCGACGCACAGGCCCGAGTCGTCGGCGACGGCGGGCAGGCCGGTGGCGCGGGCGAGGGCGTGTGCCTTGAGGAGGGCGTTCTCGGCGAAGGTGACGCCGGTCTCCTTGACGTCGGGGACGTCGGGGTAGGCGTCCGCGCCGACGAGTTCGTGGTCGAGGCCGGAGTCGGCGAGGATCGCGCGCAGTTCGGTGATCTTCCCGGCGTTGCGGGTGGCGAGGATCAGGCGGGTCATGCCTTCAGTATCTACGGGGTGCAGACCTTGCCGATCTCGGTGGCGGCGTCGGTGACCGGCGTGATGTCGGGGGTGTTGTCACCGTTCTTGACGGCCGTGCGGACGTTGTCGACGCCTTTGGTGAGGTCGTCGACGGCCTTGGACAGGTCGGCGTTGTCGGTCGTGTCCTTGAGGGTGGCCAGTTCGCGGTCGATGGCGTCGAGGGCTTCGGTGAGCTGGGTGGGGTCGTTGGTCGCGGTGGAGGCCGCCTGGCTGAGGCGGTTGACGCTGGTGGCGATGGCGTCGGCGGTCCGGACGCAGTCCAGTGTCGTGTTGAGCGCGCCGCAGCCGACCAGGCCGGTGAGGACGAGCGCGGCGGCGGTGGCCAGGGCTGCGGTGCGGCGTCGGCGCATGGTGCGGGTCCCTCCGGGTGTGGACGGGCGTACGGGTCGATCCGTACGCCCGTGTCCGTACAGACGCCGGCGGGCTGCCGGCGGTTGCTACAGGGTGGTTTCGAGGGCTTCGCGCTGGATGGCGGCGAGGTCCGCGCAGCCGCCGGTGGCGAGGTCGAGGAGGGCGTTGAGTTCCTTGCGGTCGAAGGGCTCGGCCTCGGCGGTGCCCTGGACCTCGACGAAGCGGCCGTCGCCGGTGCAGACGACGTTCATGTCGGTTTCGGCGCGGACGTCCTCCTCGTAGCAGAGGTCGAGCAGCGGTGTGCCGTCGACGATGCCGACGGAGACGGCGGAGACGGTACCGGTGAGCGGTTTGCGGCCGGCCTTGACCAGCTTGTTGCGCTGGGCCCAGGCGACGGCGTCGGCGAGGGCGACGTAGGCGCCGGTGATGGCGGCGGTGCGGGTGCCGCCGTCGGCCTGGAGGACGTCGCAGTCGAGGACGACGGTGTTCTCGCCGAGGGCCTTGTAGTCGATGACGGCGCGCAGGGAGCGGCCGATGAGGCGGGAGATCTCGTGGGTTCGGCCGCCGATCCTGCCGCGGACGGATTCGCGGTCGCCGCGGGTGTTGGTGGAGCGGGGCAGCATGGAGTACTCGCCGGTGACCCAGCCTTCGCCGCTGCCCTTGCGCCAGCGGGGGACGCCTTCGGTGACGGAGGCGGTGCAGAAGACCTTGGTGTCGCCGAAGGAGATGAGGACGGAGCCCTCGGCGTGCTTGCTCCATCCGCGTTCGATGGTGACCGGTCGGAGCTGTTCGGGGGTGCGGCCGTCGATTCGAGACATGGGTCGAGCCTAGTCGCCGATGCGTGAGGGGCCCGTTCCGGTAGTGGAAGGGGCCCCTCAGGGGTGAGCGTGGTGGGTGCTCAGCTCACATCATGTCTTCGATCTCGGCGGCGATGGGGTCGGCGTCGGTGCCGATGACGACCTGGATCGCGGAGCCCATCTTGACGACGCCGTGGGCGCCGGCGGCCTTGAGCGCGGCTTCGTCGACCAGGGCGGGGTCGGCCACTTCGGTGCGCAGGCGGGTGATGCAGCCCTCGACCTCTTCGATGTTGTCGATGCCGCCGAGCCCGGCGACGATCTTCTCAGCCTTGCTGGCCATGTCTTTCTCCCTGCGTCCAAGAGCCGTTTCGGAGCACTGAGCGCTGCTCGGCCCACCTAGGTCTTTCGTCACGGTAACGCACGGTTGGCCCATCTTCGCGGGCACATGACCGGCTCATACCGAAGGATGACGATCACCAGCGCCTACCATAGCGCAACTGGTCTACACCAGTCTCACGGGAGGACGCCGATGAGCTCCGAGGGTGCGGCCGCGCCGAGGCCGAAGCGGTGGACCGGCGCTTTCCAGGGGCTGCAGAAGATGGGCCGCAGTCTGCAGCTGCCCATCGCCGTCCTGCCCGCGGCGGGCATTCTCAACCGCCTCGGCCAGGCGGACGTCTTCGGTGCCCAGGGGCTCGGCTGGGACAACGTCGCCCGGGTGATGGCGGGGGCGGGCGGCGCGCTGCTGGACGCCGACCTCGGGCTGCCGCTGCTGTTCTGCGTCGGCGTCGCGATCGGCATGGCGAAGAAGGCGGACGGTTCGACGGCGCTGGCGGCCGTGGCGGGTTTCCTGGTGTACCGGGGGGTGTTGCGGGCCTTCCCGAAGAACTGCCCCACCGGGACCACGGACGTCAACGGCGGGTGCCTTGCGCCGGACGACACGTTCGCCGCGTACACGTACCAGAATCCGGGGGTCTTCGGCGGCATCGTCATGGGGTTGCTGACGGCGTACTTCTGGCAGCGGTTCCACCGCACCAAGCTGGTGGACTGGCTCGGCTTCTTCAACGGCCGCCGGCTGGTCCCGATCATCATGTCGTTCGTCGCGATCGCGTTCGCCGCGCTGTGCCTGTGGATCTGGCCGCCGATCGGTGACGCGCTGGAGGGCTTCAGCGACTGGCTGATCGGGCTCGGCGCCTGGGGCGCGGGCATCTTCGGTGTCGCGAACCGCGCGCTGCTGGTGATCGGGTTGCACCAGTTCCTCAACGTGCCCATCTGGTTCCAGTTCGGCAGCTACACCAAACCGGACGGCACGGTGGTGCACGGTGACATCTCCATGTTCCTGGCGGGCGACCCGAACGCCGGCCAGTTCACCACGGGCTTCTTCCCGATCATGATGTTCGCGCTGCCGGCGGCGGCTCTGGCGATCACGCACTGCGCCAAGCCGCATCGCCGCAAGGAGGTCGGCGGTCTGATGCTGTCGCTGGCCCTCACCTCGTTCGTCACCGGCATCACCGAGCCGATCGAGTACTCGTTCCTCTTCGTCGCACCGGCGCTGTACGTGATCCACGCCGTGCTGACGGGCGTGTCGATGGCGGTGACCTGGGCGTTCGGCGTCAAGGACGGTTTCAGCTTCTCCGCGGGGCTGATCGACTACGTCATCAACTGGGGGCTGGCGTCGAAACCGTGGCTGATCATTCCCATCGGCCTGGCCTTCGCGGTCGTGTACTACGCCGTCTTCCGTTTCGCGATCACGAAATTCGACATTCCGACGCCGGGTCGCGAACCGGAGGAGGTGGAGAAGGAGGCGGACGCGACCAAGCCGTAGCGCGGCGCCGGCCGAAGGACCCTCGGACGACCGGTCCGAGGGCCCTTCGGCGTGCGTGGGAGTGTGTACGCGGCGTACGGGCCACGTCACGAAATTGCAGGTTCCTTATCTAACCCTCACCATGCTAAAACTGGTCTACACCACAATTGGTGTAGACCACGCGGCCTTCCGGTGCCGCGTTCCCCGAGACGCCGCCTCCCCCGTTTTTCATGTCCCCGGGCGGCGCCTTGCCTACTGGAGGAAGTATGAGTACGGCCACCGCCACGGCGGCGCCCGCGAAGAAGCGGGGCTCCGGTCTGTTCCAGGGCCTGCAGAAGGTGGGTCGCAGCCTGCAGCTGCCCATCGCCGTGCTGCCCGCCGCAGGCATCCTGCTGCGTCTCGGGCAGGACGATGTGTTCGGAAAGGACGGCCTGGGCTGGAACAAGGTCGCGGCCGTCTTCGCGACCGCCGGTGACGCCGTGTTCGCCAACCTGCCGCTGCTCTTCTGTGTCGGTATCGCCATCGGCTTCGCCAAGAAGGCCGACGGTTCCACGGCGCTGGCGGCGCTCGTGGGCTTCCTGGTCTACAAGAACGTCCTGACCGCGTTCCCGGTCAAGGAAGCCGAGATCCTGTCCGGCAAGGACAACCCCGCGGTCTACAACGACCCGAAGGTGTTCGGCGGCATCATCATGGGTCTGCTCGCCGCCGTCATCTGGCAGCGCTACCACCGCAAGAAGCTGGTCGACTGGCTCGGCTTCTTCAACGGCCGCCGGCTCGTGCCGATCATCATGGCCTTCGTCGGCACCGCGATGGGCGTCCTCTTCGGCCTCGTCTGGGAGCCCATCGGCAACGTCATCACCAACTTCGGTGAGTGGATGACGGGTCTCGGGGCCGTCGGCGCCGGAATCTTCGGCCTCATCAACCGTGGGCTGCTGCCCATCGGCATGCACCAGTTCGTCAACACCGTCGCCTGGCAGGAGATCGGCTCCTTCAAGGACTCGGCCGGCCAGCTGTGGCACGGTGACCTGCCGCGCTTCTTCCACGGCGACCCGACCGCCGGCCAGTTCATGACGGGCTTCTTCCCGATCATGATGTTCGCGCTGCCGGCCGCCGCCCTGGCCATCGCGCACACCGCCCGCCCGGAGCGCCGCAAGGCCGTGCTCGGCATGATGATGTCGCTGGCGCTCACCTCCTTCGTCACGGGTATCACCGAGCCGATCGAGTTCTCGTTCATGTTCATCGCCCCGGTGCTGTACGTGATCCACGCGGTCCTGACCGCCATCTCGATGGCGGTGACCTGGGCCCTGGGCGTGCACCACGGGTTCAGCTTCTCCGCCGGTGCGATCGACTACTTCCTGAACTGGGGCCTCGCCACCAAGCCGTGGATGATCATCCCGATCGGCCTCGTCTTCGCGGCGATCTACTACGCGGTCTTCCGCTTCGCGATCACCAAGTTCAACCTCCCCACCCCGGGCCGCGAGCCCGAGGAGGAGGTCGAGGACCTCACCAAGGCGTGAGCCCTCCCCCGCACAGGCGAAGGCCCCGGAACCGTACGGTTCCGGGGCCCTTCCCGTGGGCCGGGGTCAGAGTTCGTACACCGCGCCCGCGTACGCCAGTTCCGACGGACCGTCATAGACCGCGCGCGCGTCGGCCAGGTTGCGCTCGCCGTCCGTCCACGGCGGGATGTGGGTCAGCACCAGCCGCCCCACCCCCGCGCGGGCCGCGTGCGCGCCGGCCTCGCGGCCGTTGAGGTGCAGGCCCGGGATGTCCTCCTTGCCGTACGTGAAGGACGCCTCGCACAGGAAGAGGTCCGTTCCGGCGGCCAGCGTGTCCAGCTCGTCGCAGACGCCCGTGTCGCCGGAGTACGTGATCGACTTGCCGGCGTGCTCGATGCGGATGCCGTACGCCTCGACCGGGTGGCACACCTTCTCCGTACGGATGTGGAAGGGGCCCAGGTCGAAGGAGCCGGGCTTGAGCGCGTGGAAGTCGAACACCTCGCTCATCGACGTGTCCGACGGGGTGTCCGCGTAGGCCGTCGTGAGGCGCTGCTCGGCACCGTCGGGCGCGTACACCGGGAGGGCGGGGCAGCGGCCTCCCTCGTGGCGGTAGTACCGCGCGACGAAGTACCCGCACATGTCGATGCAGTGATCGGCGTGCAGATGGCTGAGGAAGATCGCGTCGAGGTCGTACAGACCGATGTGGCGCTGCAGCTCGCCGAGGGCGCCGTTGCCCATGTCGAGGAGCAGCCGGAAGCCGTCGGCCTCTACGAGGTAGCTCGAGCAGGCCGATTCCGCGGACGGGAACGACCCGGAGCAGCCGACGACGGTGAGCTTCATGGAGCGTGAACCTCCGTGGACGGGAGCGGGGAGCGCTGACGGGGGGAGGTCGTGCGGTTTACCGAGCGTAAGGCGCGGCGGGGCGGGTCGCTCCTTCGCAGTCGCCCGTTGTGGGGGAACTCACCTGCGCTGTCACTCTTGTAGCGTCCCGGCTATGGACATGTCGTGGTGGCCGGCGCTGGGCGCGGTCGTGATGATCGCACTGGTGGCGGCGGTGACGGACGGCTGGGCGCGGGGCGGGCGCCGCGGCTCGCGCCGTCCGGGTGGTCGTACGCGCCCGCCGGCGCGGCCGGGTGGGGCGCCGGGGCGGCGTCCGCGACCGGGCGAGATCTGGTGGGCGGACGTGCCGTACGAGGACGCGCCGGGCTCGAAGGACCGGCCGTGTCTGGTGCTGGCGGTACGGGGTGACCGGGCGGTCGTCGCGAAGATCACCAGTCGCTACCGGGACGAGCGGCCGGGCGTGATCGCCCTGCGCCCGGACGCCGTGGGTGACGCGCGGCGCCGGCCCAGCTTCCTGGAGGCCGATGAGCTCCGTGACGTGCCGCTGCGCGGGTTCCGGCGCCGGGTGGGCGAGGTGGACCCGCTGGTGTGGGAGCAGGTGCGGCACCTGTCCGCGTGACGGCCGGCGGAGGGCGTACGGCTACGGCGGGCCGGACCGGGGACGCCCTTCGCGGGGGCGCCCCGGTCGAGCGGGCTTCCGGGGATGGGCCGTCGGGGCCGGGTCCGGGTGGGCGGCGGGCCGTCAGGCCCAGAGCTGGCCGTGGAGCGTCTCGATGGCCTCTTCGGTGGTCGCGGCGGTGTAGACGCCCGTCGAGAGGTACTTCCAGCCGCCGTCGGCGACGACGAAGACGATGTCCGCGCTCTCCCCCGCCTTGACGGCCTTGTTGCCGACCCCGATGGCGGCGTGCAGCGCCGCGCCCGTGGAGACGCCCGCGAAGATGCCCTCCTGCTGGAGCAGCTCCCGGGTGCGGGTCACCGCGTCCGCCGAGCCGACGGAGAAGCGGGTGGTGAGCACGGCGGCGTCGTACAGCTCGGGGACGAACCCCTCGTCGAGGTTGCGCAGCCCGTACACGAGGTCGTCGTAGCGCGGCTCGGCGGCGACGACCCGGACGTCGGGCTTGTGCTCGCGCAGGTAGCGGCCGACGCCCATGAGGGTGCCGGTGGTGCCGAGGCCCGCCACGAAGTGGGTGATGGACGGCAGGTCGGCGAGGATCTCGGGGCCCGTCGTGGCGTAGTGGGCGCCGGCGTTGTCGGGGTTGCCGTACTGGTACAGCATCACCCAGTCGGGGTGCTCGGCGGCCAGCTCCTTCGCGACGCGGACCGCCGTGTTGGAGCCGCCCGCCGCCGGGGACGAGATGATCTCGGCGCCCCACATGGCGAGCAGGTCGCGCCGCTCCTGGGAGGTGTTCTCGGGCATCACGCACACGATGCGGTAGCCCTTGAGCTTGGCCGCCATGGCCAGCGAGATACCGGTGTTGCCGCTGGTCGGTTCGAGGATGGTGCAGCCGGGGGTGAGCCGGCCGTCCTTCTCGGCCTGCTCGACCATGTGCAGGGCCGGGCGGTCCTTGACCGAGCCGGTCGGGTTGCGGTCCTCCAGCTTGGCCCAGATGCGCACGTCGTCCGAGGGGGACAGGCGCGGCAGCCGGACCAGCGGGGTGTTCCCGACGGCGGCGAGGGGGCTGTCGTAACGCATCGGGGCCGGCGCCGCTCAGCGCATGCCGCCGGCGACGGCCGGCAGGATCGTGACGTTGTCGCCGTCGGTCAGCTTGGTGCTGATGCCGTCCAGGAAGCGGACGTCCTCGTCGTTGAGGTACACGTTCACGAAGCGGCGCAGCTGGTCGCCGTCGACGATCCGGGCCTGGATGCCGGTGTGCCGGGTCTCGAGGTCGGCGAAGAGGTCGGCGAGGGTCTCCCCGGTGCCCTCGACGGCCTTCGCGCCGTCGGTGTAGGTGCGGAGGATGGTCGGGATGCGGACCTCGATGGCCATGGCGTGGGCTCCTGTCGGAAGGGCGGGATCAAGGACGGGATCAAGAGAGGCAGGGCGTGCTGCGAGCGCGCGGACGGGTCGCGCGGTGGTGCGGGGGTGGTGCGGGGGCGGTGCGGTGGTGCGCTCAGGCGGTGGCGCGGCGCGTACAGATGGCGCTGGCGAGGCGGCACAGGTCGACGTGCAGGCGCGCCACGAGCAGCGGGGTGCCCGGCGTCTGTTCACTCACGTCGATGGAAACCATGCGGTCATCGTATCGATTCCCGGTCCGGGTCCCGGAGTGTGATCTCGCATGATGGGCGGCTCCGGCCCGCCATGCGAGACGGTGCAGGTGGAGGCGGGTCAGTACGCGTCGACGACCTGGACCTCTTCCTCGGTGATCTCGCCGTCCACGATGCGGAAGGAGCGGAACTGGAAGGGCCCCGCGCCGTCCGTGTCGGCGGTGGAGACGAGCACGTAGTGGGCGCCGGGCTCGTTGGCGTACGAGACGTCGGTGCGGGACGGGTACGCCTCGGTCGCGGTGTGCGAGTGGTAGATGACGACCGGCTCCTCGTCCCGGTCGTCCATCTCGCGGTACAGCTTCAGCAGGTCGCCCGAGTCGAACTCGTAGAAGGTCGGCGAGCGTGCGGCGTTGAGCATGGGGATGAAGCGCTCGGGGCGTCCGGACCCGGCCGGGCCCGCGACCACGCCGCAGGCCTCGTCCGGGTGGTCCTCGCGTGCGTGCGCGACGATCTGGTCGTACAGGGCCCGTGTGATGGTCAGCATGGGCATCAGGATAAGCAGAGGGGCCCGTCCGTACCGAGGGTTGGTACGGACGGGCCCACATGCTGGACGGGACCGGCGCAGGATCAGCGCTTGAACGCCGCGTTCTCCGGGTTGCGCGCCTTGAGCACCAGGTACGACACACCCAGGATCAGGGCCCACAGGGGGGCGCAGTACAGGGAGACCCGGGCCTCCTTGTCGACGCCCATCATCACGATCACACCGAAGATGAACAGCAGGGCGAACCAGCTGCTGTAGGGGGCGCCGGGGGCCTTGAAGGTGGACTGGGGCACCTCGCCGCGGTTGGCCTTGGCCCGGTAGCGGATCTGCGAGATCAGGATCATGATCCAGGCCCACATGCCGGAGATGGTCGCGAAGGAGACGACCTTGTCGAAGGCGTCGCCCGGCCACTGGTAGTTGATCCAGACGCCGACGAGCATCAGACCGGCCGAGAAGGTGGTGCCGATCAGCGGGGTGCCGCTCTTCGTGAGCTTGGTGAAGAACTTCGGGCCCTGGCCGTTGAGCGCGAGGTCGCGCAGCATGCGGCCGGTGGAGTACATGCCCGAGTTGCAGGAGGACAGTGCGGCGGTCAGCACCACGAAGTTCACGATCGCGGCGCCGACGCCCAGGCCCATGCGCTCGAAGGCGGCGACGAACGGGGAGATGCCCGGCTGGAAGTGGGTCCACGGCACGACCGACAGGATCATGATCAGCGCGCCGACGTAGAAGACGGCGATGCGCCACGGCACGGTGTTGATCGCCTTGGGCAGGGTCTTCTCCGGGTCCTTGGACTCGCCGGCGGTGACGCCGACCAGCTCGACCGCGAGGAAGGCGAACATCACGATCTGGAGGGTGGCGACGGTGCCGCCGATGCCCTTGGGGAAGAAGCCGCCCTCGGACCACAGCAGGGACACGGACGCGGTGTCACCGGCGTCGGAGAAGCCGATGGTCAGGATGCCGGCGCAGATCAGGATCATGCCGATGATGGCGGTGACCTTGACCATCGAGAACCAGAACTCCAGCTCGCCGAAGAGCTTCACGGAGATGAGGTTCGCGCCGTACAGGATGATCGTGAAGACCAGGGCGGACACCCATTGCGGGATGTCCCACCAGTACGTCATGTACGTGGCGGCGGCGGTGACTTCGGTGATGCCGGTGACGACCCAGAAGAGCCAGTACGTCCAGCCGGTGACGAAGCCCGCGAAGGGGCCGATGAACTCCCGGGCGTACTCCGAGAAGGAGCCCGAGACGGGGCGGTACATGAGCAGCTCGCCCAGCGCCCGCATGATGAAGAAGATGACGAGGCCCGCGACGGCGTACGCCAGGATGAGGCTCGGACCGGCCTTGGAGATGGCCTTGCCCGCGCCGAGGAAGAGCCCGGTGCCGATGGCTCCGCCGATCGCGATCATCTGGATCTGACGGGCTCCGAGGCCCCGCTGATAGCCCTCACCCTCGCCGGATGCGGCCCCCGCGGCCTCACTGCCGTCGTTGTGCTTGCCGACCTGCACTGAGGTCATGGTGGTGCGCCTTTCTCCACGCCGATCCGCGCGCCGCCTGAGTGAGCGCCACGGATCAGGTCCTGATCCCCCCGGATATGGATGGAGTGCCACCGGCGGTCCGCCGGTCGGGGCGCACCCGGGAAACAGGGGTGGCGTTCCCGGGCGGTCGAGAAGATTTATCACGACCGCATGAATGATCGGCGACGGCCACTGTGACACACCGCACATAAAAAAGCGGACGAACGCCGCCCTCCAGGGCAGAAAGGGGCGTCCGTTTCATCCGATCGTTATACGGATTTGAGGGTCCGCTGAGCGAACGCCGCCGTACGCGTAGGAGGTGTCCGGCCGACGCGCCCGTTACGGCATCAGGGTCTCGACGAGCGTCTCCTGGAGGGCGCCGAGCCAGAGGTACGCCATGACCATCGGCTTGCGCGGGTCGCTGTCCGGCAGCCGGTACAGGTCGTCGCTCTCGTCCTCGTCGGTGACCTCCAGCCGGGTGCCGATGGTCAGCCGCAGATCGTTGAGCGCGCCGAGCCAGTGGCGCGAGTCGTCGGCGGTCAGCTTGAGGACCGCGCCGCCCTCCCCCACCGCGGTGAGCGCGTCCAGGTTCCGCACGACGGCGAGGGCGTCCTGGCGCTTGCGGGCGCGCAGGTCGTTCTCGGTGAAGCGGCGGAACTCGGCGGACTTCTCCCGCAGCTCCTCGTCGTCGTCCGCGTACGCGTTCGGGAAGAGCCGGGCCAGCGCCGGGTCGGCCGGCGGCTCGCTCGGCCCCTCGCGGAACAGCGCGGCCAGCGGGTCCTCGCCCTTGGGCGGCTCGTCGCCGGGGCCGATCAGCTCCAGCAGCTGGACGGCGAGGGAGCGGAGGATGGAGATCTCGACCTCGTCGAGCAGGACGGCCGCGCCGCCGCCGGGCAGCGCCTCGAAGTGCCCGCTCATCAGCCGCGGTCCTGCGAGAGCGTCGCCCACAGCCCGTACCCGTGCATCGCCTGCACGTCGCGCTCCATCTCCTCGCGCGTGCCGCTGGAGACCACGGCCCGGCCCTTGTGGTGCACGTCGAGCATCAGCTTGTGCGCCTTGTCCTTGGAGTAGCCGAAGTACGTCTGGAAGACGTAGGTCACGTAGCTCATGAGGTTGACCGGATCGTTGTGCACGATCGTCACCCAGGGCACGTCGGGTTCGACGACGGCGAACGACTCCTCGGTCGGTGCCGGGCGTTCGATCTCGGTAGGAGCAACACTCACTTGCCCCATGCTGCCACTGGAGGTGGGGGGTCGCACAAACCGGCCCCCGCGAGCCTCGCCCGGGAAAAGGACACAGGGAAATCGTCAAAGTGACGAGTAGTGGGGGTAGCATCATCGTATGAATGCTGCGGATCTTGGGCTGCCGGTGGACGTGCCGTCTACCGCGCTCTTCACGGACCAGTACGAGCTGACGATGCTCCAGGCGGCCCTGCGGGGCGGCACCGCCGACCGGCGCTCCGTCTTCGAGGTGTTCACCCGCCGCCTGCCGGAGGGCCGCCGGTACGGCGTCGTGGCCGGCACCGGCCGCGTCCTGGACGCCGTGGAGAACTTCCGCTTCGACCCGGACGTCCTCGGCTACCTGCGCGAGCACGGCATCGTCGACGAGCCCACCCTCACCTGGCTGGCCGACTACCGCTTCGGCGGCGACATCTGGGGCTACCCGGAGGGCGAGGTGTACTTCCCCGGCTCACCGATCCTGCGGGTCGAGGGCTCCTTCGCCGAGTGCGTGCTGCTGGAGACCGTGATCCTGTCGATCCTCAACCACGACTCGGCCATCGCCGCCGCGGCCTCCCGGATGTCCTCGGCGGCCGGCGGGCGGCGGTTGATCGAGATGGGCGCCCGGCGCACGCACGAGCTGTCCGCCGTCGCCTCCGCCCGCGCCGCGTACGTCGGCGGCTTCGACTCCACCTCCGACCTGGCGGCCGGGTTCCGCTACGGCATCCCGACCGTGGGCACGTCCGCGCACGCCTTCACGCTCCTCCACGACACCGAGCGCGACGCCTTCCGGGCCCAGGTGGACTCCCTCGGCCGCGGTACGACGCTCCTCGTCGACACCTACGACGTGACCGAGGCCGTGCGCACCGCCGTGGAGGTCGCCGGGCCCGAGCTGGGCGCGGTGCGCATCGACTCCGGCGACCTGCTGCTGGTCGCGCACCGGGTCCGCCAGCAGCTGGACGAGCTGGGCGCGCGCGACACCAGGATCATCGTCACCTCGGACCTCGACGAGTACGCGATCGCCTCCCTCGCGGCGGCGCCGGTCGACGCGTACGGCGTCGGCACGCAGCTCGTCACCGGGAGCGGCCACCCGACCGGCTCCATGGTCTACAAGCTGGTGGCCCGCGCCGAGTCCGGCGACCCGCGCGCGCCCCTCCGGCCGGTCGCGAAGAAGTCGCTGGGCGGCAAGATGTCGATCGGCGGCCGCAAGTGGGCGGCACGGCGGCTGGACGCCGACGGGGTCGCCGAGGCGGAGGTCGTCGGCACGGGCCAGGTCCCGACGGAGCTCGCCGACCGCCAGCTGCTGGTGGAGCTCGTCAAGGGCGGCGAGATCGTCGCCCGCGAACCCCTGGACGCGGCGCGCGAACGGCACATCGCCGCCCGGGCGGGCCTGCCGATGTCCGCGCTCCAGTTGTCGCGCGGCGAGCCGGTGATCCCCACGGAGTACGTCTGACCCGGCCCGGGCCCCCTCCCGCCGGGCAGGTGAAGTCTCTAGGCTCGATGACACGCCGACCGCTCCCCCACCACCGAAGGACACCCGCCATGCACCGCGCATTGATCGTCGTCGACGTTCAGAACGACTTCTGCGAGGGCGGCAGCCTCGCGGTGGCGGGGGGCGCGGACGTCGCCGCCGCCATCACGGACCTGATCGGCGAGGCCGCCGGGGCGGTCTACCAGCAGGTGGTGGCCACCCGCGACCACCACGTCGACCCCGGCGACCACTTCTCCGACGCCCCTGACTACGTCACCTCCTGGCCGAAACACTGCGTGGCCGGTACGGAGGGGGTCGGCTTCCACCCGAACTTCGCCCCGGCTGTCGCGTCGGGCGCGATCGACGCGGTCTTCGACAAGGGCGCGTACGAGGCGGCGTACAGCGGCTTCGAGGGAACGGACGAGAACGACGTGCCCCTCGCCCGCTGGCTGCGCGAGCGCGGGGTCACGGAGGTGGACGTGGTGGGCATCGCCACGGACCACTGCGTGCGCGCCACGGCGCTGGACGCGGCGCGTGAGGGCTTCAGAACCCAGGTGCTGCTGGACCTGACGGCGGGGGTCTCCGGGGAGACCACGCAGCGGGCGCTGGACGAGCTCCGCGAGGCGGGCGTGGAACTGACCGGGAAGCCGGTCGTGTAGCCGCCTTCCCGAAACGGCGCCCCCGGGCCCCCTGACGGGGGTGACGTACGGCGCAGGGGGCCGGGCGCTGGTCAGGTCCCCCACCCCGCCCCTTCCCGAAGCCGGGGGCGTCGCCCCCAGGCCCCCCTGACGAGGAGGGGGGGGACGGATGTGGGGCTGACGCCCCACACCCCGGCACGACGCCCCACACCCCGGCACGCGGCAGCTTCGCGCCGCGATCACCGGCAGCCGCCCACACCGGGACGGGAGGGTGGGGCTGACGCCCCCACGCCCTCGCACGCGGCAGCCCGCGCCGCAGAGGCCACAGCCCGCACCCGGCGTACGGCAGCGGGGCGGGGCCGCGCCCCATCCACCGCAGGTGGCCGCACCCCGGGACAGGGCAACGAACCGAAGGCGGCGCCGCGCCCGGCCGCGCCGAGGGACCGAGGTGCCGGTTACGCGCCCCGGGGGGCGCCCCAGGCGGGGGGTCGGGGGAGGAGGGCTCGGATCGGGTGCCAGAGTTCCGTCGCGGCCTCCGGCGTCGTCCGCCACAGCAGGCCGTCCGGGTGGTGGAGCACCGCCGTGATCTCGTCCGGGGTCGGCGGGTGGGTGTTGCCGCGCAGGTAGACGGCGCGCAGTCCCAGGTTCCGCAGCCGGGTCAGGGCGCGGGCGCGGTTCACCGCGTGGACCAGGACGCGCACGGTCGAGCCGTCGCCGACCGGGCTGGGCAGACTGAGCGCGACCACGACGTTGCCGCCGGGCAACTTGGTGAAACCTCCACCGGGCATGCGAACCACTCCCCCGTGAGATGGCATGTCAATAAGAACGGGCAAGACGCACTCAAACACGATCGGCCGCCGCCCGCTAGAGGGCGACGGCCGATCATGCTTTGACCTGCGACGATGAAGCTACTTCGTCGACGGGCCGACCTGGACCGTGATCGTCTGGCCGCTCTTCGGCTGCTTGACGATCGAGATCTTGGTGTTGGTGTCAGTTACCTTGACGCCCGCGCGCGCCGTCTCCTCGTACCAGTAGACGCCCTTGCGGTCGTCGAAGACGGGGACACCGGCCTGCGAGTTGATCTTCAGCGGAACGCCCGCGTTGTGCAGCGTGAAGCTGTCGGTGCGGTAGCGGCTGAAGGGAGCGTCGAAGGACTGGACGCGGTTGCGCAGCAGCGTCTTGCCGTCCGACCACTTCATCGGCCTGGCGTGCGCGTCGACCGGCAGGATCAGGCCCTGGCCCGGGTGGACGGCCGTGTTGTTGTCCTTCTGGGAGGTGTCCCACTGCCAGATCAGCAGACCGGTCTGGTACGGGTAGTGCTCCACCCAGCTGTCCATCGGCGCCGCGAAGCCGAAGTTGTACGGGCCGACCTTGAGGGTCTTGTCGTACGAGACGTACTGGCGGTTCTCGGCGATGTAGTACTGCTCGTACTCGTTGGTGAAGGACTCGCCGATGCGGGAGAAGCCCTTCGCGGTCCAGCCGTTGTCGTCACCCTCGGCGTTGTCGGCGAAGACGGTGGCGCCGTCGGCCGTCAGGGCGATGTTGTCGGCCGTGAAGCCCTTGCCGCCCGCGCCGCCGTCGGTCTGGTAGCGGAAGCGGAGGTCGACCTTCTTGCCGGCGTACGCGTCGAGCGGGTACACCAGCTTCTGGAAGGAGCCGGAGACGTCCGTCAGCGCCGGGGCGCCGCTCGCGTCGGCCGGGATCGGCTTGCCGTTGGCGGTGCCGGCCAGGGCCGTCCACTGCTTGCCGCCGTCCGTCGACACCTCGGTGTAGAGGTAGTCGTAGTCCTTCTCGATGTCCCACCAGCCGTCGAGCGTCAGCTCGGCCTTGGCCTTGCCGGTCAGGTCGACGGTGCGGGTGAGGGTGTTCTTGAGGTCGTCACCCATGTCGCTCCACCACTGCTTGGAGCCCTGGGCCGGCTTGACGACCGCGGTGGTGACCTTCTTCTTGGGCAGTTCGACGACGAGCGCCTGCGGGTTCTTGGTGTTGTACTCGGCGACGCCCAGCGTGTGCTTGGACTTGGTCGCCGCCTTGGCCCTCTCGTAGTCGAGCCAGCCCAGCTGGAGCTTGTCCCAGGCGGTCATGTCGCCGGGCATGTCGCCGATGGAGTCCTTGCCCAGGCCGAGCCAGGAGCCGGACGACATGAGGGACCAGAACCCGGTCGAGTTCTCGGCGCCGGCCTTGCCGGAGGTGTCGTACAGGTCGGGCAGACCGAGGTCATGGCCGTACTCGTGGGCGAAGACGCCGAGGCCGCCGTTCTCCGGCTGCATCGTGTAGTCGCCGACCCAGATGCCCGTGGAGCCGATCTGGGCGCCGCCGGCCTTGTTGTTCGCCGGGCCGGTCTTGCCGGCGTCGGTGCCGTAGGCGTACCAGCGGTGGGCCCACAGCGCGTCGCCGCCCTGGGCGCCGCCGCCCGCGGACTCGTCCTCGCCGGCGTGGACGATCTGGAAGTGGTCGATGTAGCCGTCGGCCTCGTTGAAGTTGCCGTCGGCGTCGAAGTCGTAGCGGTCCCACTGGTCGTACTGGGCGAGCTGCGCCTTGATCTGGGCGTCCGTCTGGCCCTTGGCCTTCTGGTCGGCGGCCCAGGCGGTCACACCGTCGCGGACGGCGTCCCACACGTTGGCGCAGTTGCTGCTGCCGCAGTAGTTGGAGCCGTAACGGGCCTCGTTGTACTCGACCTTGACCCAGTCGGAGACCGTGCCGTCGACCGAGTAGCGGCCGGACGAGGTCTTCTCGTAGTAGGTCTTCAGCGAGTGCTTCTGCTGACCGGTCTTCTTGTCCTTGCCCGTACCGAAGTACAGGTCCTGGAAGTGCTGCCGGTTGTAGTCCTTCTGCCAGGCCGTCGAGTTGTCCTTCGAACGGTCCGGCTGGGCTATCCGGTTGTGCAGCGGACCGGGCGTGCCGCCGAACTTCGGCTTCGGCTCGGTCGTGTCGTCGTCCGCGCGGTCGACGAGCGTGGTGGTGTCGACCTTGTCGCCGAACTCGAGCAGGATCGTGAAGATCTTGTCGGTCTTCTCACGGCCGAGCTCGACGTACTTCCTGTCGTCGAGCTTGACGACCTGGGAGGCACCCCTGCGCTCCACCTTCAGGTCGCCGGCCAGCACCTGCTCCAGAGCCGCCTCGCGCTGCTGGGCCTGCTGCTTGCTGAACGGGCCGTCGAGGTCGTGGTCGACCTTGGCGGCGTGGTCGTGCCCCGGAGCCCCGTGGGCCTGGTGCGCGCCGGGCGCCGGGTCGTGGCGCTCGATGCCACTGGTGGGGCGGTTGTCGGCCTGAGCCGTGGTGAGTGTCGAGGCGGTCGCGGCCGTGGCCGCCAGGGCCACGATCACCGCGGACGCGCTGAACGCCCGTCGTCTGCTGGTCACTTAATGTCCTCCCCGCGCCCGCGAACCGCGGATGGGGGGTGAAGTGTTATCCGCGTGCGGGATCGCAGCACAAGTGACGACATTCGACCGGATGCCCGCGAGAAAAGACAGATCTTGACTTGCGCAAGCCAAGCCCCTATGTGGAACGCGCAATCCGGATAGCGGACGAACCTCGCGGTCGCCGCCCCGCGTTCGGGTGGCGACCGCTCGGACCCCCGGCGCGCAGGTCAGCCGGTGCCACCGTACCGAAGGACCGGCCTCCACGGTGAGGGTGGAGCCGTCGCGGGGCTGACCCGCGATCGTGATACGGGTGTCGGTGTCCGAGGTGCGCACGCCGCCGGAACCGTTCTCCTCGTACCAGTACACCCCCGGATGGTCGCCGAAGACCGGCACCCTCCCCTGTACCGTCCTCACCGCTGCGGTGAATCGCGTCAGTGGGCGCCCGGTTCCGGCCAATTGGCATAGGCCGTGATTCTGTGCGCCCCCCATGCACCGGTACCGTTGGTTAGGTGGTGCTTACCACCGGTTCCTCTCGGGCATCCACCGTCGTAGAGTCGCTGGTTAGTGCGACCGAGTTGTGAGTCACCCATACCGATGCATTGAGGACGGATCCGTCATGCCGCGTCCGACTGCCGCACAGCTCGCCTACGGTTCGGCCACCGTCGTCTTCTCGACCGTCGCCATGCTCCTGCTGTCCCGGACCACCACCGGGCTCGGCGTCGCGCTGATCGGGGTGGCCGCGCTCCTGCTCGGCCTGCTCGTCACGCTGTCCATGCCCATGGCCACGAAGGTGAAGGCGGCGCGCAGGAGCCATCCGGCGCCGGCCACCGGAACCCCGGCCGCGGACGGCCCGGAGGCCGGCGACGCGGCCGGGGCCGCCCGGGTGCCCCGCCCGCGTACGGCCGCCTCCCGCACCCAGGCCGGGGAACACTCACTGCGTCGTTGACACGACGACGGTCCTGGCCGCCTTGTCGTGCAGGCCCTGCTTGTACGGCTTGTCGACCAGGATCAGCACCAGCAGGATCAGCTCCCACAGGCACGGGCAGCAGACGAGGGCGGGCACCCACAGCACCATCGCGCGGGTGAGCGCCGCGTTCGTTTGGGGCACGCTGCCGTCGTTGAGCATCGCGACCCGCATGCCCATCAGCCGCTTGCCGAGCGTCTGGCCGTTCTTCTTCGTCATGAGCGTGTCGTAGCCGACGTACGCCACGAGGGAGATGAGCTGGAAGACCCACTGGCCGCCGTCGTTCGACTGCCATACGTCCGCCCAATCGGAGTCGTCGCTCACCCTGGCGTAGATGCCGAACGGGATGCCGAGGAGCGCGAGCGGCACCGTGACGATCAACCAGTCGATGACGCGGGCCAGGAGCCGCTTGCCGGTGTCGGCGAGCGGCGGCATCCCGGCGAGCGGGTCCGCGCCACCACCGCCGTACGGACCGCCCGGTCCGCCCCCGTACGGGCTGCCGCCGCCGTACGGACCGCCCGCGCCTCCGCCGTACGGGCTGCCGCCTCCACCGCCGTACGGATCGCCGGTGCCGGAGGGGCCGCCGCCACTCGGCGGGGTGGGCGGTTCCTGCGGTCTCTTCCGGAAGGGGTCGTCCTCGGGCGGGGGGCCTGACGGCGGCGGTTCGTTGCTCATGTGAGCAGTGCATCCCGCCCGTCGGCACCCCGCAACGGATCACCCGCCGTTCGGGCTACGCGTTACCCGTTCCGCCCCGCCACGAAGGTGTGCGCCGCCTTGTCGTGCCAGCACTGGCGCCAAGGGCGGTCGATGAGGCACCACAGCACGTTGACGACGCCGACCACGACGACGCCGAGCACGCTGTAGACAAGCCAGCGCCGCAGCGCGGCGCCGAACGCCGGGGCTTCGTGGGACTCGATGTCCCGCACCTCCAGGCCCATCAGCCTCTTGCCGAGCGTGCGGCCCCACTTGGCGGTCGGCAGCGCCTCGTACAGCACGCCGAGGACCAGCAGGGCGGCGAGCGCGATGCCGAAGTACGCCGACGTCGTGCCGTCCAGCAGCCAGACGGTGACCGTCTCACCGGACTGCTTGGCCTGCTGGATCTTGCCGTCGATGTGGTCGAGCGCCTTCGTGACGAACGGCGCGGCGACGGCGCCGACGGCCACCCCGAGGACGAGCGTGTCGATCAGCCGGGCCGTCAGCCGCTTGCCGAGCCCGGCCGGGCGGGCCGCGGCCTGGGCCTGCGCGGCCTGCAGGAACGGATCGGCGACGGGCGGCTTCCACGGCAGGACCGGCTGCTGCACCTGCGCCTGCGGCACCTGGTGGAGCTGCGGGTTCGCTTCGGCGGGCTGGGCGAGCTGGTGGACCTGCTGAGCCCACGACGCGGCGCCGCCGCCGGGTCCGGGCGCCACGGGCGCCGGGGTTGGAGCGTGCGCCGGCGTGGCCGCCACCGCGGGCGCCGGGGACGGAGCGGGGGCCGGGGCCGGGGCCGGGGCGGGCTGTGGTGCGTGCGGGTGGGGGTGGGGCTGGAGCTGCGGCTGCGGCTCGGAGCGCTGGCCCGGGGGCTCCGCCCGGATGGTCATCGTCCCGTCGGCCGGCCGTTCCTGCCGCGGCTGGGGCTGGGGCTGGGGCTTCTGGGCGCGGATCGTGACCGTGCCCTCGGGGCCCGGCTGGACGTTCCGTACGCCGGGGAGCGCGCCGCCCGTCGGGTCCGCGCCGGGCGCCACCCGGGGATCCACGGGCGTCCTCGGGTCCTGGCCCGGGCCCTCCGCGCCCCAGGAGACCCGGCGGTCACGGTCGCCGCCGAACCCGGTCTGCCGTGAGGCGTCGGCCTGCCACGCGGACGCGGGCTCCGGGCGCGCGTCCTCCTCGGCCGCCTCCTCCTCGTCGAAGAAGACCGGCCCGGTCTCCTCGACGGACGGCACGGGCGCGGGCGCCGGAGCGGCCGGAGCGCCGGATACGGGTGCCGGGACCGCCGAGGGCGGGGGCGCCGGCATGGCCTCCCCCTCCGCGGGCGCGGGGCGACTCGTACCCGGCACCCACGCTCCACCGTTCCAGTACCGGATGTATCCGGGGATGGAGGGATCGGGGTAGTACCCAGCCCGGGGTACGTTCCCGCCGTCACCAGGAGGTGTCACCACTGCCCCCAACTCCGTTCGTTCACGTCACCGCTTGTCCAGGGAGGACATTAACGAAGAACGTCGGAACCGTAAGAAGGAGACGGGCAAAGTCCGTGTTCGACCCACCCGTGGTGTGGTAACGGGCAAGTGGGACAAGGGTTGTTACGCAAAGTAATGAGAAATGCGCGGCGGAAGTCGCGTAATGACGGAAGGGGAAGCGCCTCTCCACCTGCGCGGGGCCGCTCCAGGACCCCGTACGGGAGAAACCGGCGAGAAACCGGACAAGGAGAAGGAGCAGTCCCATGGAGCACACCGCCGTCGAGCGCGAGCTGGAACTCAGTTTGGTGCTGTCGCCCGAGCGCAGCATCCCGGTCCCTGCCCGGCTGACGTACCGCACGGACGACCCGTACGCCGTGCACATCACCTTCCACGTCGGCTCGGCGTACCCCGTGAGCTGGACCTTCGCCCGCGAGCTGCTGGTCGAGGGGGTCTTCCGGCCGTGCGGGCACGGTGACGTACGGGTGTGGCCCAGTACGTACGAGGGGCGGAGCGTCGTCCTGATGGCGCTCACCTCCCCCGACGGGGACGCGCTCCTGGAGGCCCCGGCCGTGGCGGTGTCCGCGTGGCTGGAGCGGACGCTGCGGGCGGTGCCTCCGGGCGAGGAGTCCGAGCAGCTCGGCCTCGACGACGAACTGGCCGAGCTGCTGGCGTGAGGCGCTAGACCTCCATCACGTACGTGTGGGTGAGGAATTCGATCGAGTGGCCGTCCGGGTCGTCGACGTACACGCCGCGGCCCCCGTGGTTGTGGTTGATCCGCTGGGGCTCGTGGTGGTACGGGTCGGCCCAGTACCGGAGGTCGCGCTCCTCGATCCGGGCGAGGATGTCGTCGAACTCGTCCTCCGGGACGAGGAGGGCGAGGTGCTGGGGGACGATACGGCCGGAGTCGTCGTCGAGGTAGTCGAGGGTGACGCCGCCGTCGAGCGGGACACTGGCGAACGGCCCGAACGGCTTGGGGTCCGGCGCGGCGAGCAGTTCGGTGAGGAAGCGGGCGCCGGCGAAACGGTCACGGCTGCGGACTATGGTGTGGTCGAGGCGTGCGGGCACGGCTCCTCCTGATCCATCCTTCTTCGTTTGTCTCTCCTTTGACCTGCCCTTTCACGGTATGCGGGCGGCGCTGTCCGGTGCCATCGGCCATCGGGCCTACGCCCCGGGTCTCAGAAGAGCTTGCCCGGGTTGAGGATGCCCAGCGGGTCGAAGGTGTGCTTGATGCCGCGCTGCAACTCGACCCCCACCGGGCCGAGTTCGCGGGCGAGCCACTCCTTCTTCAGTACGCCGACGCCGTGTTCGCCCGTGATGGTGCCGCCGAGCTCCAGGCCGAGCGCCATGATGGCGTCGAACGACGCGCGGGCGCGCCGCGCTTCGTCGGGGTCGGTGTGGTCGAAGCAGACGACGGGGTGGGTGTTGCCGTCGCCGGCGTGGACGCAGACACCGATGGTGAGGTCGTACGTGGCGGCGATGGCGGCCGTGCCGTCGAGCATCTCGGCGAGCCGGGTGCGGGGCACGCACACGTCGTCGATCATCGTCGCGGACGAGACGGTCTCCAGGGCGGTGAGCGACAGGCGACGGGCCTGGAGGAGCAGGTCGGATTCGGCGGCGTCCTCGGCCGGGACCACCTGGACCGCGCCGGCCGCCGTGCACAGCTCCCCCACCGCCGCCAGGTCGGCGGCCGGGTCCGGGGTGTCGAAGGCGGCCAGCAGCAGCGCCTCGGTGGAGTCCGGCAGCCCCATCCTCGCCAGCTTGTTGACCGCCTGGACGGTCGTGCGGTCCATCAGTTCGAGCAGCGAGGGCGTGTGGCCGCGCTCCATGATGGCGCAGACCGCCGCGCACGCGGCGGCGGCGGAAGGGAACTCGGCGGCCAGCGCGAGCTGTTGGGGCGGCTGCGGCCTGAGCGCGAGCACGGCCCGTACGACGATGCCGAGGGTGCCCTCGGAGCCGACGAAGAGCCGCGTGAGGTCGTAGCCGGCGACGCCCTTGGCGGTGCGACGGCCGGTGGTCAGCAGGCGGCCGTCGGCGAGGACGACGTCCAGGCCGAGGACGTACTCGGCCGTCACCCCGTACTTGACGCAGCACAGCCCGCCGGACGCGGTGCCGATGTTCCCGCCGATGGTGCACGTCTCCCAGCTGGACGGGTCGGGCGGGTAGTACAGGCCGTGTTCGGCCACCTCGCGGGAGAGGGTGGCGTTGATGACGCCCGGCTCGACGACGGCGATGCGGTCGACCGGGTTGATCTCCAGGATCCGGTCCATCCTGATGAGCGAGAGCACGACGCAGCCGTCGGAGGCGTTGGCCGCGCCCGACAGGCCCGTGCGGGCGCCCTGCGGGACGACGGGGACACGGAGCTCGGTGGCGGTGCGCATGACGTGCCGCACGTGCTCGACGGTGCTCGGCAGGGCGACCACGGCCGGCGTGCCCGCCTCGCAGAAGCCGGCCATGTCGTGGGCGTACGAGGCGGTGACGTCCGGGTCGGTGATCAGGGCGTCGGCGGGGAGGCCCGCGCGGAGGCGTGTCAGCAGCTCGTCCATGATCCCAGCCTGACACCGGGGGCCATCGGTGTGAACCCGTCGCCGGTGCGGTTGGCGTACACCGGGCGGCACGTCCGGGTGACGCACAGTGAGCCGCATGAAGAGCCGCATGAAGAGCCGTATGAAGACGGAGCGGGTCACCCTGGCGGTCCTGCTCACGGGCGCCGGCGCGGTGCTCGCCGGCGCGGTGCTGCTGTACGTCCCCGGTGTGCCCGGCGTCCCGGGCGCCCTGCGCGGCGAGGTGGCCGCCCCGCCCGCCCCCGGCCCCCTCGCGCGGGCGCGGGCGGCGGTGAGCGCGGGCGCGCAGGCCACCGTCCCCGAGCTGACCGCGCTCATCGGCGACCGCGAGAAGTGGCTGCGCGCCCACCCGCGCGACGACGCGGCGTGGGCGGTGCTGGGCGCGGCGTACGTCGAACGCGCCGCCCGGAACGGCGACACCGCCTCCTACGTACGCGCCGAGAAGGCGCTGAAGCGGTCGCTGACCGTGCTGCCGGCCGCCCGGGGGAACGTCGACGCGCAGCTCGGCCTGGCCGCGCTGGCCAACGCGCGCGGTGACTTCGCCGCGGCGAAGCGGTGGGGGGAGGCGGTACGGAAGCAGGAGCCGCGGCGCTGGCAGGCGCACGCGGCGCTGGTCGACGCGTACAGCGGGCTCGGCGACCACGCGGCGGCCGACAAGGCGGTCGAGCGGCTGCGGAAGGTCCACTCGGGGGTGCCCGCGCTGTCCCGCGCGTCCCAGGTGTACCGCGACAAGGGGTGGCGGGAGGACGCCGCGGCGCTCGCCGCCGACGCGGTCGCGCTCGCGGTGACACCGGCGGAACGGGCCGCGTGCCTCCAGCGGCTCGGCGACCTGGCGTGGGAGCGCGGCGAGCCCGAGGAGGCCATCGCGTCCTACGAGCCGGCCCTGCGGCTGCTGCCCGGCCACGCGCCGTCGCTGGCCGGGCGCGCGCGGGCGCTGGCGGCGCTGGGCCGGATCGACGAGGCGCTGCGCGACTACGGGGCGGCGATGGACGCGGCCCCGCTGCCGGAGTACGCCTTGGAGGCCGGCGAGCTGTACGAGGCGCACGGGCTGGACGGCGATGCCCGCGCCCAATACCGGCTGTCGCACGAGTGGGCCTCCGAGTCGCTCACCCACGGCGTCAACGCGACGCCGGTCCTGGCGCGGTACGAGGCGGACCACGGCGACCCGGCGACGGCGGTGAGGTGGCTGACCGCCGAGTGGGCGCGCGGTCACCGGTCCGTGCAGGTGGCCGACGCGCTGGGGTGGGCGCTGTACCGGGCGGGCAAGCCGGAGGAGGCGCTGCGGTACGCGAAGCGGGCCACGGAACAGGGGCTGCGCAGCGCCCTGTTCACATACCACCGGGGGCAGATCGAGCGCGCGCTGGGGCAGTACGGACCCGCGCGCCGCAGCCTCACGCAGGCGCTGCGCACCCACCCGGCGTTCTCGCCGCTGCTGGCGCCGAAGGCGCGGCAGGCGCTGGCGGCGCTGGGCGAGCCGCCGACGGGCGGGCCGGCGGACGTGCACGGCTCGAAGCCGGCCCCGAAGCCCGCGCGGTCGCCCGCGGGCGCGTCGCCCTCCGCCACACCGGGCCCGTCCCGATGAGCGGTGGCCGCGCCGCCCTTCGCTACACCGGGCCCGTCCCGATGAGCCCGTTGCGGGACACGAGGGCGGCGAGGGCCGGTTCGTCCAGGTGCTCCGTGCCCTCGGGGCGGCGGGGCAGCACCATGTACCGCGTCTCGGACGTCGAGTCCCACACCGTGATGGTGGTGGTGTCGGGCAACCGCAGGCCGAACTCGGCCAGTACGGCGCGGGGTTCGCGGACCACGCGGGAGCGGTAGGCCTCGCTGCGGTACCAGCTCGGGGACGGGCCGAGGAGGCGCAGGGGGTAGCAGGAGCAGAGCGTGCAGACGATGACGTTGTGGACGTCCGCGGTGTTCTCCACCACGCGCAGCCGCTGCTTCTGTACGCCGCCGGCGGCGTACCCGAGCTCGCCGACGGCAGCCGCGCCGTCGGCGAGGAGCCGGGCGCGGTAGTCGGGATCGGTCCAGGCGCGGGCGACGACGCGGGCGCCGTTGGCGGGGTTCGAGCCGGCCAGATGGGCGTCGATGACCTCGTCGACCGCCTCACCGCCGACGATGCCGCGCTCCTGGAGGAGGTCCTCCAGCCGGCGTACCCGGCGGGAGATCAACGCGTCGGAGTGGGTCACCGTTCCTCCAGGTAACTCTCGAACAGGTCGAGCACGACATGGTGGTCGCCCTCGCCCCACAGCTCGCGGGCGGCGAAGCGTACGGCGTAGACCTGCTCCCGGGGGGCGTCGTCCACGCCCTGCGCCCGCAGGTCCGCGAGCGGCGCGGGCCCCTCCGGCTCGACGACGGTGCCGGTCTTGCCGCGCGCGTACCGGGGCAGCCGGGTGTGGTGCGGCGGATCGTGGTGCACGGTCCGGACGGTCGCCCCGGGCCGGAATCGGTCCTCAGTCATCGAGCTCGCCCTCCTCGATGACACCCTTGCGTACGAGGAGCGTGCGGATGGCGTGGAACCAGCGCTCGTAGTACGAGGCGGCGAGGTACGCGGCGGGCGGCATCGTCTCGATGGCGTCGCGGAACTCGTCCAGGTTGTACACTCCGGCGCCGAGGAGCGCCCGGTTGAGCGCGAAGACCCGCGCCTCCCAGTCGGCGTGGAAGGGCTCCGTGTCGTCGGTGGTGTCGATGGGCCCGAATCCCTGCATCCCGCCCACGTCGTTGATCCTCGCCATGCCGGGCACCCTACCCACTCCCGCGGGGCGCGGGGCAGGGGTTCCGGGTTCGGTTTCCCCGGGGGTGCGCTGGGGGGCGGTACGGCGCCGGGTCCCCGGGGTGCGACCGGGTACGGCGCCGTTCCACGCCCCTGCACGGACCGCCCGACCGGGCCCGCGACGGCCGAGGGGGCCTTGGGGGCGACGCCCCCGAGGCCCCCTTCGGACTCAGAGGTTGCCGCGCTTCGCCTGCTCGCGTTCGATCGCCTCGAACAGGGCCTTGAAGTTGCCCTTGCCGAAGCCCATCGAGCCATGGCGTTCGATCAGTTCGAAGAAGACCGTCGGGCGATCCTGGACCGGCTTGGTGAAGATCTGCAGCAGGTAGCCGTCCTCGTCGCGGTCCGCGAGGATCTTCAGCTCGCGCAGCGTCTCGACCGGGACGCGCGTGTCGCCGACCCACTCGCCGAGCGTGTCGTAGTACGAGTCGGGCGTGTCCAGGAACTGGACGCCCGCCGCGCGCATGGTGCGTACCGTGGCGACGATGTCGTTCGTGGCGAGCGCGATGTGCTGGACACCGGCGCCGCCGTAGAACTCCAGGTACTCGTCGATCTGCGACTTCTTCTTGGCGATGGCCGGTTCGTTGATCGGGAACTTGACCTTGAGGGTGCCGTCGGCGACGACCTTGGACATGAGCGCGGAGTACTCGGTGGCGATGTCGTCGCCCACGAACTCCTTCATGTTGGTGAAGCCCATGACCTTGTTGTAGAAGCCCACCCACTCGTTCATGCGGCCGAGCTCGACGTTGCCGACGCAGTGGTCGATGGCCTGGAAGGTGCGCTTGGCCGGGGGCTCGACGAACGGCGCGGCGGCGGTGAAGCCGGGGAGGTACGGGCCGTCGTAGCCGGAGCGGTCGACGAGGGTGTGGCGGGTCTTGCCGTAGGTGGCGATGGCGGCGAGGACGACGGTGCCGTGCTCGTCCTTCACCTCGTACGGCTCGGTGAGGCCGGTCGCGCCCTGCTCGACGGCGTACGCGTACGCCTTGCGGGCGTCCGGCACCTCGATGGCCAGGTCGATCACGCCGTCGCCGTGCTCGGCGACGTGCTCGGCGAGGAAGCGGCCCCAGTCGGTGGACGCCTTGATGACGGAGGTGAACACGAACCGCGCGGCGCCGTTCGTCAGGACGTAACTGGCGGTCTCGCGGCTGCCGTTCTCCGGTCCGGAGTAGGCGACGAGCTTCATGCCGAAGGCCGTGGAGTAGTAGTGCGCGGCCTGCTTGGCGTTGCCGACGGCGAAGACGACCGCGTCCATCCCCTTCACCGGGAAGGGGTCGGCCTGCCGGGCGGTGTCGGGCGTGTGGGAGATGGTCTCTGTCATGGCGGCAGGCTCTCTCCGTTTGGCAAGGTGCGCAATAGTTCGCGCGAGGGGTGGTCACTCTGCACAGCGGATGGGCAGTATGGGCGGGCGTTCTGTACAGGATGACCACCGGGAGGCCGTCATGGCGATCGATCATCTGGACGGCAGGCTGATCGCCCTGCTGGCGCGCGAGCCGCGCATCGGGGTTCTGGAGGCCTCGCGCCGGCTGGGCGTGGCGCGGGGGACGGTCCAGGCGCGGTTGGACCGGCTCCAGTCGCAGGGGGTCCTCAGGGGCTTCGGCCCGGATGTCGATCCGGCGGCCCTGGGGTATCCGGTGACCGCCTTCGCGACGCTGGAGATCAAGCAGGGTCAGGGTGCGGACGTGCGCGAGCACCTGGCGGGCGTACCGGAGGTGCTGGAGCTGCACACCACGACCGGGCACGGGGACATGCTGTGCCGGCTGGTGGCCCGCTCGAACGCCGACCTCCAGCGGGTGATCGACCGGGTGGTCGGCTTCGACGGCATCGTGCGGGCCTCCACGGCGATCGTCATGGAGAACCCCGTACCCCTGCGGATCATCCCCCTGGTGGAGCAGGCCGCGAAGGAGTAGGGGGGGAGTCGGGCGGGGAGGAACAGGCCGCGGATGAGGGGGCGCGGAGGGCAGGGCGGCCGGGCAGGGCGGCCGGGCAGGGCGGCCGGGGCAAGTCGCAAAGAAGTGGTTGCAAAGAAGTGCTTGCAAGCGGTTCTTTGCACGCCTACGCTGGCGTCATGCCCGAGTCCGAGAAGAACGACGCCGAGGGTCCCCGTATCCCCCTACGGCAGCTCGATCCGCGCTCGCTGCGCGGCCTCGCCCATCCCCTGCGGATCCGGCTGCTCGCCGCCCTGCGCCACCACGGCCCGGCCACCGCCTCCCAACTGGCCGAACGGCTGGGCGAGTCGAGCGGCGCCACCAGCTACCACCTGCGCCAGCTCGCCGCACACGGCTTCGTCGAGGAGGACCCGGCACGCGGCAAGGGACGGGAGCGCTGGTGGCAGGCGGTCCACCAAGGGACCTCCTGGGACCCCTCGCTCGTCGATGACGCGGACCCCGAGACGCGCGGCGCGGTCTATGTCCTCCTGCACGAGATCGCGACGATGCACGGACAGGAACTGTCCACCTGGATCGGCACGATGCGCGACTGGCCCGCCGAGTGGGTCAAGCACGCGGACCTGAGCGACTTCACCCTGCGCCTCGGCCCCAGGCAGCTGCGCGAGCTCGACGAGAAGGTGCACGCGCTCATCAACAGCTACCGCGACGTCGAGCCGGACGAGGACGCCGCCAAGGTACGCCTCCACCTGCACGCCTTCCCGCAGCAGAACGACTGAAGGGACCCCTGACGGTCATGCACCCCGACATCCACCTCCGGCTGCACGTGCTGCGTGCCGCCGAATTACGGCAGGAAGCCGCCCGGCCCGCCGTCCGCCCCGTCCATCGCGCCGACCCGGTCCGCCGCCCTGTTCGGGTACGGGTCGGCTGGGCCCTCGTGGAGGTGGGCCTCCGCCTCGTCTCCTCCCCCGCCGGCACCGCCCGGTGGGCATGACCGGCCCCGGCGGGCGACGTCCGCTCGCCGCCGTGCTGGCGGCCAACGCGATATCGGTCAGCGGCAACGCGCTGACCCTCATCGGCGTCCCGTGGTTCGCGCTCCAGACCACGGGAAGCCCCGGCAAGGCGGGCCTGGTGGCGTTCTGCGCGACCCTGCCCGTCGTCGTCTCCGCGATCGTCGGCGGCCCCGTCATCGACCGGATCGGCCGCCGCCGCGTCAGCGTCGTCTCCGACCTGGTGTGCGCGCTGGCGCTCGCCGCGATCCCCCTGCTGCACCACGCGGGCCGGCTGCCCTTCTGGGCGCTGTGCGCGCTCATGGGCGTCACCGGACTGTTCCACGCGCCCGGCGAGACCGCCCGCCACGTCCTCGTCCCCGACCTCGCCGAGCGCGCCGGGACGACGCTGGCCCGGGCCGCCAGTCTCTTCGACGCGGTGTCGCGCGGGGCCCGCATGGCCGGGGCGGCCCTCGCCGGCGTACTCATCGCCGTCACGGGCGCCGAAACGGTCCTGCTGGTGGACGCGGCGACCTTCGGGGCGTCCGCCCTGCTCGTCGTCGCCGGGGTGCGGGGGATCGCCACCGCCGACCCGCAGCCGAAGACCGCGCCCGTCTCCCTGGCCGGTTACCGCGCACAGCTGCGGGAGGGGTACGCCTTCGTGCTGCGCTCGCGCCTGATGGTGGCGATCGTGCTGATGGTGATGTTCACCAACGGCCTGAGCCAGGGCTGGAGCGCGGTCCTGCTGCCCGTGCACGCGCAGCGGCACCTGGGCGGCGCGAGCGCCATCGGGCTGGTCACCGCCGTCTTCGGCGGCTGCGCGCTGCTCGGGGCGCTGCTGTACGGGGCGGTGGGGCACCGCTTGCGGCGGCGGACGGTGTTCACCGTCGCCTTCCTGATCGGCGGGGCGCCGCTGTACGTGGTGGCGGCGCTGACCGACAGCGTGCTCCCCCTGGTCGTGACGGCGGCGGTCGGCGGCCTGGGCGTCGGGACGCTGAACCCGATCCTCACCACCGTCATGTACGAGCGCGTCCCCGACGAGCTGCGCAGCCGGGTGGCCTCGGCGACGACGGCCGGGGTGCTCCTGGCCGCGCCGCTCGGCGGCCTGGGGGCCGGCCACCTCGTCGAGCGCGCCGGACTGGGGACGGCGCTGCTGACGATCGGCGCCCTGTACTTCGCGGCGACACTGACGCCTGCGCTCTTCCCGTCGTGGCGGGAGATGGACGCGCCGGCCGTCAGCAGGACGGCGCCTTCGCCCCCCGCTCCAGCGCGCGAAGCGACGACACCGCGTCGTTGAGCGTCGTCACGGGGATCAGCCGCATGCCGTCGGGCAGCTCGGACGTCGCCTGGGAGCACTCGTCCTTCGGTACGAGGAAGACGGTGGCGCCGTCGCGTCCGGCCGCCTGCGTCTTGAGGGACACCCCGCCGACGGCGCCCACCTTGCCGTCCGCGGTGATCGTTCCCGTACCGGCGATGGTGCGGCCCCCCGTGAGGTCGCCGCCCGCGCCGTCGCCGTCCAGTTTGTCGACGATGCCGAGCGCGAAGAGCAGCCCGGCGCTGGGCCCTCCGATGTCGGCGAGGCGCAGGGTCACCTTGACGTCCTCGGGACTCTTGCCGAGGTGGTCGAGGGCGGCGGCGACGGCGCTGTTCTGGGACTCCCGCATCTGGGCGAGGTTGCGCTTCTCGATCTCCGCGTCGGTCTTGCCGGGCGGGTAGACGGAGTCGTGCGGCAGGACGGCGCGGTCCGCGCGGAACCAGCCGTCGACGACGTCACCGAGATCGACGTCGACGCGGGGCCCCGTCGCGACGATCGTCGTCATACGCAGCTGCCCCTCCGTCTTGCGCACGGGCGCGCCGGAGATGGTGATCACCTCCTGCCCCTTGTGCTTCCCGAGCACATCCGACGTCGACCCGGGCCGCGCGAGCGTGAACGGCAAGGGGGCGAAGGCGGCCACACCGAGCAACGCGAGCACGGGCAGCCCGGAGAGAAGAAGGGCGCGGGTACGGGTGAGACGGGAGAGCAGCACGGTGCCAATCTATCGACCCCGGACGGGGGTCACCCGTCCCGCTCCCCACCGCACGGTGTGCGGTGACCGGGAGTGTGCGGTGACCGGGGGCGCTCCGGCAGGGGGAAGCCCGGCAGGGGGAACCCGGCAGGGGGAACCCGGCACGGCGGGCGGGGCGGTCTCAGCGTACGGCGGGGCGGTCTCAGCGGAGGGCGTCGGCGACCTCCCGGGCCGCGTCGACCACGCGGGGGCCCACGCGTTCCGGTACGGCGTCCGCGAGCATCACCACGCCCACGCTGCCCTCGATGCCCGTGATGCCCACCAGCGGGGCCGCCGCGCCGCTCGCGCCCGCCTCCAATTCGCCGTGCGTGAGCGTGTAGCCGGGCTCGCCCAGGGCGCCCTGGCGGGCGGCGAGGATCGCCCGGCCGGCCGCGCCCCGGTCCAGCGGGTGGCGGAAACCGGCCCGGTACGCCACGTGGTAGTCCGTCCAGGTCGGCTCGACGACCGCGACGGCGAGCGCCTCCGCACCGTCGACCAGCGTGAGGTGCGCGGTGGCGCCGATGTCCTCGGCCAGCGACCGGAGCGCGGGCAGCGCGGCCTCACGGACCAGGGGGTGGACCTGCCGGCCCAGCCTCAGTACGCCGAGGCCGACGCGGGCCCGGCCGCCGAGGTCGCGGCGTACGAGCGCGTGCTGTTCGAGCGTGGCGAGCAGGCGGTAGACGACGGTGCGGTTGACACCGAGTTTGTTGGACAACTCGGTGACGGTCAGCCCGTGGTCGGTGTCGGCGAGCAGTTTGAGGACGCGCAGTCCCCGGTCGAGCGTCTGGGAGGTTTCCGCGGTCACGACGCCCTCTCCTTCGGAGTGAGTGACGGCGGACACTCTCATCGGCGACTGCGGCACCCGTCCCATCGGCGCCGCGCGGAGAGGCCGCCGGGAGGCCATGGCACACCGGCTGCGTTCCGGGGCGGCTCTGCCACGGAACGTTGCATTGCGATTGCCGGGACAGTAGCGATGGACTCCGCTGAGCGGAAGACCTCGTCCAGAATCCGGGCGCAAGCGCTTGCCGCGCGGGGGCTTCGTCCCCGTAGGTGACGGTTGAGCACCGCGTTCCGGACACCGGACACCGCGCGCGTTGCCCGGTGGGGCGCCGGGAGGGCCTCTGGCGCCGGACGACGCAGGGCGGCGGGGGGCGGCGCGGGAGGCGCGCCGGACGTTCGGCGGGGCGGAGGTTCCGGCACCGGACTGCGGAACGCGAACGGCGGGCGCGGGGCGTGCACGGCGGGGGCGGGCGCCGGACAACGGGGAGCCGGATGTGCCGGCGCCGGACAGCGGGGCTCCGGGAAGGCCCCCGGCACCGGACTGCGGGCGACGGACCGCAGGGCGCCGGAGGGTCCCGGCGCCGGACAGCGACCGGGCCCGGCGGACGGTCGGGGCCACCGACGGAACCACGCCGCGGACACGCCGCGCGCTTCAGCAGGTCAGCCCGTCAGCACATCAGCAGGTCAACGGGTCAGCCCGTCAACGCATCCGCGTGGCCCACTCCTGCACTTTCTTGATCCGCTCCCGGATCTGCCCCGCCGTCGCCTCCGCGCTCGGCGGCCCGCCGCACACCCTGCGCAGCTCGGTGTGGATCACCCCGTGCGGCTTGCCGCTCTGGTGGACGTACGCGCTCACCATCGTGTTCAGCTGCTTGCGCAGCTCCAGCAGCTCCTTGTGCGAGACGACCGGCCGCCGCTCGGCCGGCAGCTCCAGCAGGTCGGCCTCCTCGGCCGGCTTCTGCCTGCTGTGCGCGATCTGCCGCGCCTGCCGCTTGCGCAGCAGCAGCTGCACCTGGTCCGGCTCCAGCAGCCCGGGGATGCCGAGGTAGTCCTGCTCCTCCTCGCTGCCGGGGCGGGCCTGCATGCCGAACTCGGCACCGTCGTACAGCACCCGGTCGAAGACCGCGTCGGACTCCAGCGCCTCGAAGGGCAGCACGTCCTGTTCGCCGGTGTCCTCGTCCTCCTGCTTGTTCGCCTCCTCCATCTCCTTCTCGGACTCGGCGTACGGGTCCTCGTCCCCGTCCTTCTTCGGCTTGTCGAGGGCGTGGTCGCGCTCGACCTCCATCTCGTTCGCGAAGGTGAGGAGGGTCGGGATGGTCGGCAGGAAGACGGACGCGGTCTCGCCGCGCCTGCGGGACCGCACGAAACGGCCCACCGCCTGGGCGAAGAACAGCGGTGTCGAGATCGTCGTCGCGTACACACCCACCGCGAGGCGCGGTACGTCGACGCCTTCCGACACCATGCGGACGGCGACCATCCAACGGTCGTCGCTCTCACTGAACTCATCGATCCGCTTCGACGCGCCCGCGTCGTCGGAGAGGACGACGGTGGCCTTCGTGCCGGTGATCTCCCGGATCAGCTTCGCGTACGCGCGCGCCGAGTCCTGGTCGGACGCGATGACGAGGCCGCCCGCGTCCGGGATGCCCTTGCGGACCTCGGTGAGCCGCTGGTCGGCGGCGCGCAGCACGTTCGGCATCCAGTCGCCACGCGGGTCGAGCGCCGTACGCCACGCCTGCGAGATGGCGTCCTTGGTCATCGGCTCGCCCAGCTTCGCCGCGACCTCGTCGCCCGCCTTGGTGCGCCAGCGCATGTTGCCGCTGTAACTGAGGAAGATCACGGGGCGGACGACGCCGTCGCCGAGGGCGTTGCCGTACCCGTACGTGTAGTCCGCGGACGAGCGGCGAATGCCGTCGTTGCCCTCTTCGTACGTGACGAAGGGGATCGGGTTGGTGTCGGACCGGAAGGGCGTACCGGTGAGCGCGAGCCGCCTCGTGGCCGGCTCGAACGCCTCCAGGCACGCCTCACCCCACGACTTGGAGTCACCGGCGTGGTGGATCTCGTCGAGGATGACGAGCGTCTTGCGCTGCTCGCTGCGGTTGCGGTGCAGCATGGGGCGCACGCCGACACCGGCGTAGGTGACCGCCACCCCGTGGTACTCCTTGCTGAGCGGCCCGGCGCTGTAGTCGGGGTCCAGCTTGATCCCTACCCGCGCCGCCGCGGCCGCCCACTGCTTCTTCAGGTGCTCGGTCGGCGCGACGACGGTGACCTGCTGCACGACATGGTGGTGCAGCAGCCAGGACGCGAGCGTGAGCGCGAAGGTGGTCTTACCGGCGCCCGGGGTCGCGACCGCGAGGAAGTCGCGGGGCTGCTCCTGGATGTACTTCTCCATCGCGGCCTGCTGCCAGGCGCGCAGCTTGTTGGCGGTACCCCAGGGCGCGCGACCGGGAAAGGCGGGTGAGAGGTGATGGGAGGCGGTAGTAGTCACGGTCTCCGATTCGGGCCTCGGTTACGGCGGTACGTACGACAACCGGGCCACCCTACCGGTGGCCCACCGCCGCTCTCGTCCGTACGACACCGTGAGCACGCGGACTGCGACGTGGTTCACACCGGCCGCACGGGCGGAGCCGGGGCCGGCCGCGCGTCCCACTCCGATTCCGCCCACTCCGACTCCGCCCCACAGCAGCTCCGCCCCACCGCGGCTCGGCGGCGGACCCGTCACTCCGTCGTCCGCACCCGGGTCGCCACCCAGGCGCCCGCCAGGGCGACCGCCGCCATCGGCAGGAACACCGCGGCGAAGGCGGCCGGGTGGGAGCCGGCGCCCGTCGCCGCCGCGTGGCCGGCCTCCGTCACCGCGCCACCCATCGCGCCGCCGCCGAGGGCGGCGAAGGCCGCGCCGCCCGCCGCGAGGAGCAGGACGTTCGACAGGCCGTCCGAGATCTGGAGGGCGGCCGAGTTCGCGCCCGCCTCCCCGGGCGCCGACAGCTTCAGCAGCATGACGCTCGTCGAGGCGATCACCATGCCCATGCCGAGGCAGCCGAACGCCCAGGCGACGCCCACGGTCCACACGGGCACGGAGGGGATCAGTACGCTCGGCGCCGTCGCGATGGCCGCCGCGACCAGCACCATGCCGAGCACCATCAGCCGCTCGCGGTACGGTTCCACGCGCGGCCGTGACTGGACGTACGAGCCGAAAGCCCAGGTCGCGCCGCCCACGGCCAGCGACAGGCCGGCCATCGTCGGGCTCAGGCCCCGCTCGGTGACGAGCATCAGCGGCACGAACGACTCCGCCGAGATGAACACCCCGGCCGCCACGCCGCGCAGCAGCACCACCGACGGCAGCCCACGTGCCGCCCGGTAGGTGCCGCGCGGCAGCAGGCCCAGCGCGGCGGGTACGAGGAAGGCGGCACCGGCCACGGCCGGGACGACCGACAGCCAGCGCAGGTCCTGGCCCGCGTACTGGAGCAGCCCCGCGCCCAGCGAGATCCCGAGCGCCAGCCGGATGCGCCGCCGGTCGAACGGCACCGGCGGGGCGTCCGGCTCGGTGGGCCCGGACGCCGTGCGCCGTATCGCGGGCAGCGCGAGCGCCAGTGGCACCACGACGAGGACGGGGATGCCGACGAAGACCCAGCGCCAGCCGAGCCGCTCGGTGACCGTGCCCGCCACCAGCGGCCCGACCACCGAGGGCACCACCCAGCTCGCCGCGAACGCGGCCATGATCGCGGGCCGCAGGTGCTCCGCGTAGGCGCGGCTGACGACGACGTACAGGGCGACGATGACCAGCCCGCCGCCCAGCCCCTGGACCGCGCGGCCGACGATGAACAGCCACATGGTCCCGGCCGTACCGGACACCAGCAGCCCGGCCGCGAAGGCGGCGATGCCGGCGGTGAGCGGGGCGAGCGGCCCGGCCCGGTCGGACCACTGGCCGGACAGGACCATGGCGAAGAGGCTGGTGGTGAAGTACGCGGAGAAGGCGAAGGCGTAGTGCGGGATGCCGTGGAGCTCGCGCGCGGCGACCGGCATGGCCGTGCCGACGGCGGTCGCCTCGAAGGCGATCAGCAGGACGACGGACACGATGCCGATGCTGAGCGCGCGATGGCTCCGGTCGAGGACTCCGCCACCGCTGTCCTTCCGCTGGTCGCCGACGGATATCCCGGTACTGCTCTCCAAGGCGGTCATGCCCTTCAGAGTAAGGGGCAACCGACTACTTGACCCCTGTCCGGAGGCGGGGACGGAGTGGTCCGCTGGTCGTAGGCCCCCAGCCCCGCCACGAACAGTTTGTGTACGGCCATGAACGCGGTATGGCAGTCGTGTTGCGACCCGCCCGCCGCCCTTCCGCGCCCCGTTCCGGGCGGCATACGGTCGTCTCGCAGCAACCGCACGACCGTGTGCCCGAGTGGCTCAGGGGCCGGATTGCAAACCCGGTTACGCGGGTTCGATTCCCGCCACGGTCTCCAGGGACGGGGCGCGATCCAGGCAGGCCGGACCGCGCCCCTTTCGGCGCCCCTGCGCGCCCCGGCGTCCCCGTCCCCCACCCCGCGCCTGCCCGCGCCCCGCCTCGCCGCGCGGCGACCGCGGGCACGGCGGGTGAGGGTGACGACGTATGGCGTCCGGACATGGAAGAGCCGGGACGCACGCGGCGCCTTGGCGACGGAGGACAACGCGGCGGTGCGCCGGGCGTCGCCAGGCGACGGGGTTCGAAGCCACGGCCTGCTCCTTCGGGGCCGGCTTCGGCTCCACGGGAAGGCCCGCAACCCCCCGACTCCACCTCAGGCGTTCGCCGTAGTCGGTCCGCAACCGCCGAACCGCGTCGTCGAACAACCCCGCCCCGCCGCCGAGAACTTCTCGGTGCCCACCAGCCGCTGCACCACGGTCACCGCCGCGCCCATCCCCTCGTCACCCCGTCTCCGGGTCGGCCTTTACCGGGCGGGCAGCCGACTCGGCAGCGTGACCGCGTCCGTGCAGTGCAGCACGTGCCGCATGGTGCCTGCCAAAGACAACACGAGCCGCTCCGGCAGCTTCGGGTCACCACCGGACAGGCCCACCTGGCTGACCTCCACCTCCAGGGGCACGTCCTCCCGCTGGTTCGCCGGTGCTTTCGGGACCTGACACGTCACGAGGAGGGAGACCCGGTCACCGCCGTCAGCGCTGTGGACATGCACGCCCTTGGCGACTTGCCGCCACTCGCGCGCGAGGGCGCCCCGGGAGAGTGATCGCAGGGTCAGGACGGACCACTTCACCTGACCCGACACACGCTGGGCGGTATCACCACGGGAGGCCGCGATACGACACGGTTCGTATGAGGCACGGGACAGGTCCTCGGTGTTCGCCGCCCGGGTCGACGCCTCCTCGGCCATCGCCTCGGCCAACGCGTCCAGCTTCTGCGGCGCCTCCGGCCTCGGCTCGGCGTCTCCCATGGCCTTGCGTACGGCCTCGACGTCGGCCGCCCCGAAGAACTCCTCGCAAATCCCCCACGCTGCGGACGACTCATCCGCCGACCGCTCGCCACCGGAGCAACCCGTCGAGGCGAGCAGCCCGGCGACAACCAGGGCGCTCGCCCTGCGCCACGATGCGGTAACCATCATCACTCACTTGACCTTCACGGCTTCGGCGGCATCCTGATCAACGGACCGGATCGGGTGGCACGCCGCGCGGCTCACACGGCCTGAATACCGCCCGCCTCAGGGCACCCATGTCCCGTGCCAGCGTCCGCGACAGGTTCTGGAGCACCGTGATGTTCCCCTCCCGGGGGTCCTCGTCCGGCGACCGTGGTCCGTAGACCAGGCGTGCGGAGACGACGGGCTTCCCGATGCCCGGCACCGCGCAGGCGAAGTACAGCTGGGCGCCGCCTTCGTCGGCGGACGCGCCCAGGCCGACGGGCCGGGTCAGGGCACCGACCGACTCGTCCTCCATCGGCGGCACCCTCTCGGTCTCCCCGAACAGCACGGTCATCTTCGACACGCTTTCGTCGGCGTCCTTCACCTGTGGCTCGATCACACAGGCCTCCTGCTCGTCACCGCCCCGGCGGGAGGGGTCGTTGAGGAGCTCCTTCAGCACCTTGGTCGTCCACGCGGCCGAGCGGTATGTGAACTCCTTCGTCTCCGCGATCTTTTCGAGGGCTCGTGCGGCCTTCGGCGACAGCCCGCGCACACCTCGGCCGCCGCAACCGTCTTCCCCTCCGACGCCTCCACGCCACCCCCGTCCCCGCTCCCGCCGCACGTGGCGAGCGTCAGGGCGAGGACGGTTCCGGTCGGGCCGAGCGAGCCCCGCGTCCACCGCGTCTGTCCCATGCTCAGCCTTCAGGTCCGGGGTACCCCCGTGACGGCGTCGGTGCCGTCGTTGTACGCGCCCTCCACCCTCCACGGAAGTGACCTGGCGCGCCCACACTCTCCGTGGCGCTTCAGCGGCGCCTTTCACGGACTCAGGGCAGGCACGCCGGTCACCAGCTTGGTGTCGTTCTGGCACGCCAGATCGGCAGCGACCTTGCGGGCGGCAGCGTTGACCACCGTGACCTGGAGCGACCTGAACTTCTGCCGCGGGGCCTTGGGGACGTCCGGGCCTTCGAACCACGCCTGGAGGGTGATCTCATGAGCGGGCGGCTTCATACGGCACTTGAAGAACACGGACGTAAGGCCGTCGGACGACGAGGCCCTTTCTCCCGTGGAGAAGTAGGTCACCTTGCCGGCGAGCCGGGCATCCCGCCCCGGGACGCCCAGGGACTCCCGGAACTGGATACGGATGGCGTCGTCACCGCCCTTCGCCGGGAACAGCCAGCAGAAGTCCTTGCCCTGCATACGCGGCTTGCCCATCTTCGCGCTTTGCTCTATCTCTGCGACCTGGCGAAGGGTTTGCAGCACCTCGTCCGGATCGGACAAGTCATCCCGGAAACGTTCTCCGCCGATCGCCTTGAGTGCGGCGGACGGCTGCGGGTCCTTGGCGAAGGCCCCGCAAACCTCACCGGCAGGCTTGCCGAGATCTTCCTCCGCACCGCCGCTGTCGGACGAACAGCCCGCCGTCACCGCCATGACGACGACGGCGGGCAACATCACCCTGCTCACCGTGGTCCGCATTCCGTGGTCCCCCTCTTGCCCTGTTCCATCCAGCTGCGGGCCGACTCAGGCCGCGGGCCGCGGCGTACCGGTGACGAGCTTGGTGTCGTTCTGACACCCCAGATCGGCGGCGACCTTGCGAGCGGCGGCGTTGACCACCGTTACCTGATCCGACCGGATGTCCCTCTGCGGGACCTGGTTTTCCTCGGCTCGCTCAAGCTCCGCAGCGATGAGGATGTCATGCGCAGGTGACTTCATGCGGCACGTGAAGTAGACCGACGCGCGCAGGTCGGACGCTGAAGCCAGCTCGCCGGAGGCAAAGAAGGTGGCAACCTTTTCGGACGCGGCGTCCCGCCCGGGAAGTGCCAGAGCCTCACGGAAGGTGAGCAGAAAGACATCCTTCCCGTCCCGTGCCGACTTCGGTGAGCAGAACGGAATGGCCTCCATCAGCGTCTTTCCGCTCTGCGGCTTGAGGGCAGCCGCACGCAGGTCTTTGAGGACCCTGTCCGGTTCGGATCGATCCTCGTCGACATTTTCTGTGCCGGCGATCGACTTGAACGCGGTGGAGGCAGGCGGGCTCTTCGCGAAAGCGCCGCAGGTTTCCTCAACCCGCCTACCCTTCGCGGCATCGTCGCCTTCGCCGGAGGAGCACCCCGACACGGCCAGGACGACAGCAACCGAGGCCATGAAATATCTCAGTACGGTTCGCATGTCACTTCTTCGGCTTGTACGGATCCGGCAGTGAATCGTCCCTGACATGCTGACGGCTGTCCTTGACATATTTGGTCAGCTCTTCCTCCAGGTAATTGGCGTCCGCCTGACTCCAGCCAGGGGCTCGCGCGTAGGCCTGGGCCGGAAGCCGGGTATTGTCCACGCCGGTTTGCAGAGCGTCCTTCTTCAGCTCATCGGAGTTCTTCTGGAGGAGCTCGTCCTTCTCGTACTTCTCGGCGATGTCGGCGGCCTCCATGCCGAGGTACGTCGTCACCGCGCCGCCCACGGTCTCGGCGGCCAAGGGCACGAGCGCAGCACCGGCGCCGCCCGTCAGCGCGGCCACACCGCCGGTGATCACCACACCTGTCCCGAACTTGACCCACTCCGTCGTCCTGCCGACGGCCTTCTTGTGCTCCTCGGAGTCCTTCTCGTACTGCGCGTCGATCTGGGCCATGCGGGACTGGTCCAGAATGGACTGCGTCTCGGCACCGATCCTGAGGTTCGTCTTGGCGTCGGTGAGATCCAGCTCTCGAGCCGGACCGGGGCCGGGCTTCGGGCCGACTTCGTCCATGACACTCGTGGTGTAGAGCATCTGGGCCTGCGACATCTGAGCGTGTCCGGTTTCACTCTGGGCCACGATCCCCATGAAGTTGACCGCGTCACCCCGGTTGAACATGAGCTCGGTGTCGAACTTGTCACCGAACTTGGACGAGCCGTCCTTGTTGCTGTTCCCGAAGGGCGAGTTCGGCATCTCCTGCATGGAGGTGTCGTTCTCCTGCTCCAAGGAGCGGTTGAACTCGTCGATGTACGCCGCGCCCATCTTGCCCAGGCTGTCGTCGATGCCCGGCCGCTCGTGCATGTGCTTCGGGTCGCTGCCGTACCGCTCGACGACCTTCTGCATGACTTCGGCGTTCTCGATCGTGCGTACGTCCTTGAGGCCCTCGGTCGGCGCGTCGTACGCGCGGCCCGTCGTCGCCGCCTCCAGAGCGTGGCCCAGGGAGTTGTACCCGGGCTCCTTGCTCATCTTGCCCTTGTCGTCGAGCTCCTCGGGCCAGTCACGGTCCTTGTTGAGGTAGTCGAAGACGTTGAGGTTCTTGTCCTTGCCGTTCTCGGGCGTGACGTCGATGGTGCTGTTGAAGAACTCCGTGGACGCCTTCGGGTTGTGGCCGAGGCTCTCCATGAACCCGGCCATCGGGTCCTGGCCGAGGCCGCCGCCCTGCCAGTTGAGGTGGTTCTGCATGCCGCCCATCCCCATCCAGGCACGGCCGGGCGGCAGGGAGCCGTTGTGCGTCATCTTCTGCTCGGTCGTGACGAGCGCGTTGCCGTAGTTCCGGAGGAACTTGTCGTCGTAGTCGCCGACACGCATCAGGTTGCTCATGACCTGGAAGCCGTACGGTGACGTGCCGCGCGTCTGGATGGGCTCGCTGCCGGCCTTGATGACGTCGGCCTTCCACTGCTCCATCTCGGGGCTGGTGGAGTGCGTCGCGGAGGCGAGCGTGAGGCTCCAGTTCTTCTGGAGTTCCTTCAGCTTGTCGCGGTGGTCGACACCGAGGCGCGAGCCGTCGCTCGGGTCGCCCATGTCGGCCCAGTACTCCATGCTGCCCTTGGGCCCGACTTCCAGGGCGAAGCGCTCGGCGAAGTACCGGTCGTCCTTGTTGTCCTTGAACAGCTTGTTGAGCTTGTCGATCTCCTGCGGGGTCGCGTCGTCGCCCTTCTTGTAGAGGTCGTACGCGATTTTCGCGTCCTCCGCGTCCTGTGCCTTCGAGGCGTCCTTGAGACCGCCGTAGCTGGTGCCGGAGAAGTCGTTCTTGTCCTTCCCGACCAGCGCGCGCAGGGCCCGGGAGGCGATCTCGTCAGCTTCGTTCGCCCTTTCCAGCGCCGCCTTGATGGCGGACCGGGTGGCCTCGAAGTCGGCCTCCGTCGGCTTGGGGCCGTCGTAGTCCTTGCCGCGGCGGTCGGGGTGAATCTGATACGAGATCACACCGTCCGGGTCGATCCGGATTCCCTTGCCGGGCGCTTCCTCGATGACCTTCTCGAGTGCGCTCTTCGCGGCCTTGAACTCGGAGTGGGCGTCCCGCAGAACGTTGCGGATGCTCGTCGCCTCCTTGAGCGCGTCACCGAATTCCTTGGCGGTCTTCTTGACGAACTCCTTGGTCACGCCGGCGTTCTCGCCCGCCCAGTCGGCCTTTTCGGCCTTGTTGCGGAGACCGTTCTCCGCCTTCTCCTGCGCCTTCTCCAGCTTGGTGATCGTTTCCGACCAGTCCGTGACCGCTTCGTTGAGACCGTTCAGCTGGACGTGAAGAACCTGTTGGAACGTAGGCATCTGCTGCGCCCTTACTTGAAGTGCTTGTCGATCTCGGACATGGAGAAGTTGCTGATCAGCACTTCTTCAAGGCTCGAGTCGCTGCGGATCGTGGCCTCAAGGTGGTTGTGGATGTGCGCGCAGGCGCTCAGCAACGTCTCGCACTGTCCGCGCCAGGTGTCCCACGCCGTCCAGAGCGCCGAACCGGTCGCGAACCCGTCGCCGTCCAGGCTGGTCGCGGCGCTGTCCGTCTGCGCACCCGCATGGAACGCGTCACGCTCGAACCAGTGGAAGAGCTCCTGGGCCTCGTTGCCGATGGACCGCAGCTCCGGCGACTTCACCTTGTAGTTGGCCGCACCCCCGCCGGAGCCGCCGTCGGCCTGGTTCAGCCGCATACCCACATTCGTGGTGGCGGTACTGCGGGCTGATGCCCACTCTTCGTCGAACGACATGGTTTCCCCCGCTGTCAGCTCTTCGGATCATGTTTCCAAACCACCATAGGCGGTTTGATCAAGCGACCCAACGAGCGTGGGTGATTGCAGCCAATGCGCCCGGGAATTCCGTTTACGCCGCAGCGTGAGGGTGCGATGAAGCGTTGAAGGAGTGACGGACAACAGTGGCGATGATGTGAAGGTCGGTTCCGCTGTTACCGATACTGCCCGTCGCTGGGCGGGTACTGCTGCTGATACGGGTTCGGCGGGGCCGTGGACACCGCTGCCGCGGCACGGCGACGGGAACGGACGAGCGGGATCGCGATGGCCGCGCCGACAACGGCGGCTGCCGCGATGCCCAAGCCGATCCAGAGGCCGGTGTCGCCGCCCCCGTCCGAGGCCGTCGGCACGGCGGCCGTCGGCTTCTTGCCGTCGTCCTCCCCGGAGCTGCCGCCGGCCCCCTTGGGCGCCGGAGCCGACGGGGTGGGCGACTTGGGCTCGGCGGCGGCGAGATCCGGGAGCGGATACTCGTCGGCGGGCCCCGGGTCCACCTTCTGGGACAGAGCGATCCGGGGACGGACCAGTCCGTAGCCGACGTAGTCGTTCCGCTTGGCTCCGCTGGTCGGGCCACCGGCCGTTTCGATCATGACGCGGAGGACCTGGTTGTTGGTCCACTTCGGGTACTTGGACCAGATGAGTGCGGCGGAGGCGGAGGCGAGAGCGGAGGCGCCACTGGTGCCGTGCGTATTACACAGACCGGTTTTGCCGGTACACGCGGTGAGGGTGTCCATTCCTGGGGCAGCCAAGTCCACGTGCCCACCAGTCTGGGACTCCTTGGTGGCCTTGAGGTCCTTGCCGACCGCACCCACGCCCACCACACCGGGAGTGCCGGCCGGATACTCAGTCTCGGAAAAGTCGTTACCCCCGTTGCCGACTGCGGCAAAAATCAACTTTCCCTTAGACAGCGCGTACTTGACGGCCTTTCGGGTTTCCGCGCCGTCGTACGGTCCACCGTTCGAAATGTTGACGATTTTGGCGTCCGAGTCGGCTGCGTACCGGATTGCCCTGCTGTAATTGATGTCGCTGGCCTTCCCAGCGTTCGTACCGATCCGGATGGGCAGGATCCTTACCCCAGGGGCAAGGCCGAAGGCGCCATCGCCGCTCGGATGTCTCCCTGTGGCCGCAATCATGGCCGCGATGCCTGTCCCGTGGCCATTGGCGTCCTCACGCGCACCGCCGGGCTTTGAGGAGAAGTTCTTGCCTTCCAGCACCTGGCCCTCGAGTTCCGGGACCACCTTCACACCGGTGTCGATCACCGCAACGGTGACGCCCTCCCCCGTGCTGACCTTCCACATCTCATCGGCCTTCATGACGTCGAGATGCCACTGCCGGGACCGAATCGTCTCTGCCTGAGCCGGTGTGGCAGCAATGCCTGCCAGCAGCAACCCAAGAAAGGCCGATGTGACCTTCGTTCGACGGCTGACTTGGGCGCTGCTGGTCTGCATGTACTTCCTTCTTCAAGCGATTCCGGGGGATCAGTCGATCACTGGCGGCACGATGCGACGGCTGCTCTGCTGCCAGGTCTCTTCGTCCTCGGTGAGGTAGTCGGGACGCTCCGTGCCGCGGTCCTCCCGACGGTGGCCCGCACCTTGTCCGCCCGCTGCCATGCCCGCGCGTCCGGCAGCACCGGCACCGGGGCGAGCACCACCTTCTGGCGCGCCTCCGCGAACGAGCCCCGTACCGCCGGGCGTGAACGGGCGGCCCGTAGCGCCGGGCTGCTGCGCCCGGCCGCCGACCACTCCGCCACCCTCGTACGCGAGGCGTCGGCCTGCGGAGGCACCACCCTGTCCACCGGAGGCGGGGCCGTGCATTCCACCGCCCGTGCCACCCATCGGAGGACGGCCGTGCATCGCCTCCCCGCCGACCACCATTCCACGCGGGATTCCGCCCGTGCGGCCCCCGCTCTGAGGAACAGCACGACCACCCTGGATGCCTTCTCGGGGCGCCCGAGCCGCGCCGGGGCCAGTGCCGACCGGGCCCTGGCCCGACATCGGGGGCCGGCTGATGCCGGTGGCCGGACGCCCTCCCGCCACGGCAGGTCCGGTTGGGCCTTTGCCGACCACGGGAGGGGCAATCCCGGGCACCGGCATCCCGAGGTCCGGGCGATTGGTCGGCGGAGTTACGGCAGGTGTTGAAGGTGAGGGGGTCTGGGTGGGCGGCAGCGTGGCCACGCTGTCGATACCCATGCCCACGGGACGGTCCGAGACTGGGGTGCCCACTGCACCGGTCGACGGCACTGTGCCTCCCGACGCAGGGGAGATGTACCGCGCTTCGGTCGAGCCACCCTGAGCGGAGGATGCGTATCCAGCACCGGACGGATACGCGGTTCCGGACGCGCCCCCACCGGCGTAACCGCTCGACCGGCTCGCGTCACCTCCTCCGTAGTACTCGCCGGTAGGCACGAAGTCCTGCGGCGGCGGAGGAAACACCGGCGCCTCCGCCCCGCTCATGAACATCGACGAGAACGTGTACGACTGCGCCAGCTTCCGCATCTGGCGGGCAGCCTCGAGGCGGTCCCCCTCCAGCTTCGCCTGCGCGTCGGTGCTGACCTTGGCGGAGTCCGTGTCCTTCGGGTTTTCCTTCGCCGCCTGCAGATTGTCCTTGGCGGCCGTGTCGATCTCGGGGATGGACTTCTTGACCTCGCTCAAGGTCTGAGAGGCGAGGTTCATCCAGGTGCCACCGGTCTCGCTGTACTCGCTGAGCTTGATGGTGGCCAGAGAGGTCTGGTCGGCCCAGTTCGCGAACGCGGTGCCGGCCTCGCCCTTCCAGTCCACGGCGCGGACGGAGGTCTTGAGGTCGTCACCGATCTTCTTGATCGTCTTGGCTGCGGCGATCAGCTTGTCGGCGTAGTCCGTGAGTGTTTCCGGGTTCGCCGAGGCGACCATCTTGCGCAGTTCCTCGTGGCTGAGCGACTCGAAGTCGGTCTCCACGAACATGGCGCCCATGAACCCCGGAATGTACGGGATCCCTTTGCCCTTCTCAGCCACGACCGCTCCCCCTGACTCCCCATACCTGCGACAACGTCTTCATCAGCCCTGGGCCCCGGTCGAGTCCCCGTCGGCGGGCTTGGTTTCCCCGGACTGCCCGGAAGAGGAGTTCTTCTCCCTCTCCTTCTCCTTCTGCCACCGCTCGTAGTCCGCCTTGGCCTGCCGGCTGATGATCTGCATCCTCAGCTTGACCTCGTCCTCGATGGACTCGTATCCCTCGCGAGAGGCCCGCACGGCGATGCTCAGACCCTCGATCTGACCGGCCAAGTTGGCGGAAAGAGCCTGCAGTTGCCGAACAACGTGCGTGTAGGCCCCGTGCAGCTTCGACGACTCGTTGAAGCCGGTGCCGAGATGCTCGGCCGGGAGCGAATCCTGTGAGGCCAGCTTCGAGGGGTCCGCCGGAGAGCCCTGGAGCTCGAGCAGCAGACCGTCGACGTCGCTCTTGAACTTCCGGAGGATGTCGTCCTTGACGTCCAGGTCCATCGGACCGGACCCGGACCCGGATCCCGACCCGCCCCCCGCGCTCGTCGTAGACGTGGTCGGGTACACCGGCCGGCCCGTCCCGTCGTCTTCAGCCATCGACGCCTCCCCGTTGACACAAAGCTACGGGGATCACTGTAGTCAGCACCGGTGACAGTCCGCACCTCCGGATTGCAACAGCAACGCGGATCACACGGCTAGGACTTGGGCACCGCGACCGCCGCCTGAGGGCGGATCGGGAGGCGGTTGACGGGGCGGCCCGTGGCCGCGCGGACCGCGGAGGCCACCGCGGCCGGGGAGGTGACCACCGGGACCGCGCTGGCGGCCTTGGCGCCGAAGGGGGCCACCACGTCGCGTTCCTCGACCAGTTTCACGATGCGAATGTCCGGGGCGTCCAGAGATGTCGGGAGCGCGTAGCCGGTGAGGTCGGGGTGGCGGACCAGGCCTCGGGGCGTGCGGAGGTTCTCCGTGAGGGCCGCGCCGATGCCCTGGGTGACGCCCGCTTCGATGCGGGTGGCGAGCTGAGCCGGGTTCAGGACGCGGCCGACGTCCTGGGCGACCGCCATTTCGACGACGCGGACCGAGCCGAGTTCGACGTCCACGTCCACGACCGCGCGGATCGCGCAGAAGGCGAGGCCCACGAAGGCGTCGCCCTGGCCGGCGTCGTCGAGGGGTTCGGTGGGGTGGGGGCGGCACTGGGCGGTGGCCCAGAGTTCCTTGCCGTCCATCGCCTCCAAGACGGTGGTGGACAGGACACCGTCGTACGAGGTGATCTTGCCGTCCGTGATCTGGAGCAGCTCCGTGGACATGCCGAACTTGTGGGCCAGTGGCTGCAGGAGCTGGGTGCGCACCATTTTCGCGGCGCGTTCGACGGCGCCGCCCGACACCCAGGTGTGGCGACCGTGCGTGGCCGGTCCCGCGGGGGGCTGGTCCGTGTCGACCGACGCGACGTGGACCTCGTCGATGCCCAGGGTCTCCTGCACGATCTGGCGGGCGAGGGTCGAGAAGCCCTGGCCCGTCTCGACGGCCGCGCAGATGACCGTCGCCACGCCGCCGCTGACCTTGACCGTGGCCGTGGAGACCTCGTCCGTGCCTTCCGCGCCGAGCATGTGGACCATGCCGACCGCGTAGCCGACTCCCCGGCGTACGGCGCCGGGCTCGCCCGCGCCCTCCGGGCCGCCGGGGAGCAGCCAGCCGTCCTCCGGGGAGTCCATGGGGAGGGCGGGGAGGGGGTAGTCGCGGACGGCGCGCAGGAGTTCGGCGACCGGGGCGGGGCAGGTGACCGTCTGGCCGGTGGGGAGGATGTCGCCGGTCGCGAGGACGTTGCGCAGGCGCAGTTCGGCCGGGTCCAGGCCGAGTCTCGCGGCCAGCTTGTCCATCTGGGCCTCGTACGCGGCACAGACCTGCATCGCGCCCTCGCCCCGAACGTGCCCGGACGGCGGGTTGTTGGTGCGTACCGCCCACCCTTCCACGAAGGCGTGCGGTACGACGTACGGGCCGCAGGCGAAGGCGACGGCCGCGGCGAGGGACTCGGAGGAGGCGTCCGCGTAGGCGCCCGCGTCCAGCAGGATCTGCGCCTCGACCTTGACCAGGCGGCCCTCGGCGTCCGCGTGGTGGCGGTAGCGCAGCAGGGTGGGGTGGCGGTGGGCGTGGCCGAGGAAGGACTCCTCGCGGGTGGCGGCCAGTTTGACGGGGCAGCCGGTGCGCAGGGCGAGGAGGCCGAGGGGGATCTGGAAGCCCGGGTCCTCGCGGTCGCCGGTCGCGCCGGGGACGCCCGTGACGACCACCTTGACCTGGTCGGGCGTGAGGCCGAAGCAGGCCGCAGCCAGGTCGCGGTCGGTGTGCGGGTCGGTGGAGGCGGTGTAGATCTCGACGCCCCCGTCCGGGCGGGGGACGGCCAGCCCGGCCTCGGCCCCGATGGGCGCGGGGTCCTGGCGGCCGATGCGGTACAGGCCCTCGACGATCACCTCGCCCGCCGCGTCGGGGTCGCCGTAGCGGAGGGGGATGTGGCGGATGAGGTTGCCGTCGGGGTGGAGGGGTGCGGCCGCGAAGGCCTTCTCCGGGTCGGTGACGGGTTCCAGGAGCTCGTACTCGACGGCGATGGCGGCGGCGGCCAGGCGGGCCGTGTCGGGGTGGTCGGCGGCGACCGCGGCGATGGCCTCGCCGTGGTGGCGTACGAGGTCGGCGGCGAAGACGGGACGGTCGGCGACCGTGCGGCCGTACGTCGCGTTGCCCGGTACGTCCGCGTGGGTCACCACGGCCCGTACGCCCGGCATTTCGGCGGCGGCGGTCGTGTCGACGGAGACCACACGCGCGTGCGCGTGCGGGGAGCGCAGGATGGCCGCCCACAGCAGGCCCTCGGCCCAGAGGTCGGAGGCGTACGGGAAGGTGCCCTCCGTCTTGGCTCGGGCGTCGGCGGACGGGAGCGACGCGCCGAGCCCGTGGGTGGGGAGCTCCTGCTGGGCGCCCTGGGGGTCCTGGGGGCCGTCGACCGCCGGGATGGCGGTGGCCGCGTCGTTGCTCACGCCATGCCTCCGTCGTGCGGGTGGGGAACCTGGTGCGGGATACGGGCCTCTTCGGCCGCCTCGGCCGCGGCGGCGGCGCTCGCGGAGCGCTCGGCGACGACCTCCCGTACGGCGTCGAGGACGCCGCGGTAGCCGGTGCAGCGGCACAGGTTGCCGCAGAGTGCCTGGCGGGTCTCCAGCTCGCTCGGGGCGTGGTTGCCTTCGAGCAGGTCGTGGACGGTCATGGCCATGCCGGGGATGCAGAAGCCGCACTGGACGGCTCCGCACGCGGCGAGGGCGCGCTGGACGTCGGAGGGCTCCCCGTCCACGGCGAGCCCCTCGACCGTGCGGACCTCGCTGCCGGCCGCGGTGGCCGCGGGCACCAGGCAGGAGGCGACGAGACGGCCGTCGACCTGGACGTTGCAGGCGCCGCACTCCCCCTGCGAGCAGCCGTCCTTGGCGCCGGCCAGGCCGAGTCGCTCCCGCAGGACGTAGAGCAGGGATTCGCCGATCCACGCCTCGGTGACGGGGCGGTCGACGCCGTTGACGCGCAGCACGTACGAGACGTGGGGGTGCTCGTCGCTGTCGGTGACGTGCGTGGGTACGGCCGCGGGCACGGGTTCGGGCTCGGGTGTGAGTTCGGGCGGGGGCGGGGCCGGGTCCGTGGGGGCGGGCGCGTGCGCGTGGGCCGGGTCGGCGGGCGCCGGGGCGGCGGCAGTCGCGTCCGTCCCGGTCCCGGTCCCGGCGGCCGGACCGGACCCGGCGGTCGGGTCGGTCCCGGCGCCGTCGGTCCGGGGCGCGTGGCCCGCGGTGTCCGCGTGGTCCACGGCGTCCACGTGGTCCGCCGCGCCGGGCCGGTCCGCGTCCGCGGCGGCGGCCGGTTCCGTCGGGGCCGTGGCGTCCTGCGCGGCCTCGTGCTCCGGAGCCGGCGTCGCCCACGGGGCGGCCGCCCCGCCCGGGAGCGTCGCCGGAGGGTGGCCGCTCGCCCACTGCGAGGTCAGCGCCGACGTCGTGAACTCGCCCGATTCTTCCGGAAGGTCGCCCCGTGCGACGGGAATCGTCCACTGTCCGGTCAACTGCGAGGGTGCCGGTTCCGCGACCGGCGCCTCCGGGAAGTGCCACTGCGCCGTCGCGTTCGGGTCGTGCGCCGTCCACGCCTCCGCCGGTACGTAGCCGTGTCCCGGCGCCGCCAGGGGGGCGCCGTCCGCCGACAGGTCCGGCGGCAGTTGCACGAAGGCGGTGGCGTCGCCGTCGTACTCGCCGTACGGGGTCGGCTGCCAGCCCTGCCCCTGCTCGCCCCCGTGCTCGTTTCCGCGCTCGTTTCCGTGCTCGTCGGTGGTCACGAGAGCGCCCTCCCCAGTGCTCGTCGGGCCAGCGCGGCGACCGTGCGCCGCAGGTGCAGTACGGCGGGCGGCAACGGCTCGCCGTCCGGCGCGTCCGGAACGCAGGCCGCCGCCACGTACTCGCCGAACGCCGTCAGTGCCTCGGGCGCCAGCCCGCGGTCACCGTCCCAGTCGATCAGCGAGGCGATCCAGTGCTCCGCTTCCAGCGGGCGCAGCGGCATCGGCGCGATCGCCCCGATCGCGCAGCGCACACCGCGCCGCGCCGGGTCCAGGACGAGGGCGACGGACGCCGTGGCGCGGCCGGGGCCGGTCCGGCCGGTGGCCTTCAGGAACACCTGCGGGGCGTGCAGCAGGGGTACGCGTACGAAGCCGACCAGCTCGGCGGGGTTGAGGAGCTCACGGCCTGCCAGCAGGTACGAGATGGGGATCTCCCGGGTGCCGCCGGGGCCGGCCACGATGAGGTCGGCCTCCAGGGCGGCCAGTACGGGCAGGGAGTCACCGGTGGGCGCCGCGCTGACGATGTTGCCGCCCAGGGTGCCCGCGTTGCGGATCTGCGGCGGCCCGGCGGCGCGGGCGGCCGCGGCGAGCGCGGGGATGAGCGCGGCGAAGTCGGGGCGGCCCATGCGCGCGTGCGTGAGGCCGGCGCCGAGGAGGGCGTGGCCGTCCTGGTACTGCCAGCCGCGGATCTCGTTGACGCGGCCGAGTCCGACGAGCCCGGCCGGGCGAAGCTGCCCCTTGTTGACGGCGGCCATCAGATCGGTGCCGCCCGCGACGGGCACGGCGGCGGGCATGGCGGTGAGCGCCGCCACGGCTTCGTCGAGCGTGGCCGGCAGCGTCACGGACTGCGCCGCCTGCGGTGCGTGCGTGGTCAACCCAGCTGCCCCTTCCCGGTGTCCCGGCTGTCCCGGCTGTCCCGCGTGTGTTGCCGTACCGTACGTGCTCACAGCCCCGACGTGGCAACTCTGGCACATCTTCCGGACTGCTCGGCGCGAGGGTCCGCGAAGCACACATCCGCCCCGGACATCCCTTGACCTGCGGGATGGGCGGATTTGGCAGAGCATCGGCAACAGGTTCCGAATGCCACTTCCCGGGGACTTCGTACGACTTATTCCTCCTGGGTCCGTCGGGGCTCCACGGTCCCAGGCGGCGGGCGCGGGGCAACCGCCCTTCCCGCCGGGCTCACACGTTCGGGGGCGGTCCCTCGATCGGGCGTCCGAGCACGCCGGGGCGCCGCTGCCAGGGCAGGGGGCCGCCGGGCGGCCGGTAGTCGACGCCGAGTGCGTCGAGGCGCCGGTAGTGGGTGGTCATGCGGCGTTCGAACTCCGCGAAGTCGCGGTCGGCGGGGGCGGGCAGGGCGGACCAGGCGACCTCGGCGAAGGCGGCCAGGCGCGGGAAGACCTGGTAGTCGACGCGGGAGCGGGTCTCCATGACCTCGGTCCAGACGTTGGCCTGGGTGCCGATGATGTGCGCGGCGGCCTCCGGGGACAGCCCCGGGGGTACGGGCTCGAACCGGTGGACGTCCTCCAGGGTGCGTACCCAGCCGATGGGCACCGGCTCGTCCTCGCCGCCGTCCTGACGGTGGTCCAGGTAGACGTGCTGTTCGGGGCACATGACGACGTCGTGGCCCGCTTCGGCGGCGGTGATGCCGCCGGTGTACCCGCGCCAGGAGGAGACGGCCGCGCCGGGCGTGAGGCCGGCTGTCGTCGTCCCGCCCTCCAGGATCTCGTCCCAGCCGATGAGGCGGCGGCCCCGCTCCGCCAGCCAGCGGTCGAAGTGGCGGATGACCCAGGACTGGAGCTCGTCCTCGCCGGCCAGTCCCAGCTCCCCGATGCGGGCTTGGGCCGCCGGGGACTTCTTCCACTGGTCCTTGGGGCACTCGTCGCCGCCGATGTGGACGAAGGGGGACGGGAAGAGGTCGAGGACCTCCTCCAGCACGCCCTCGTAGAAGCGGAGGGTGTTGTCAGTGGGGGCGAGTACGTTCGGGTTGACGCCCCAGGTGTCCCAGACGGGGAGGGTGGTCGTGTCGATGACGTCGGTGTTGCCGAGCTCGGGGTACGCGGCGATGGCGGCCTGCGAATGGCCCGGGATGTCGATCTCCGGTACGACGCGGATATGCCGGTCGGCGGCGTACGCGACGATCTCGCGGATGTCGTCCTGGGTGTAGTAACCGCCGTGCGGGGTCTCGTACCACAGCGGTGAGGCGCGGTGCCCGTGCTTGGTGCGGGCGCGCCAGGCGCCGACCTCGGTGAGCCGGGGATACCGCTTGATCTCGACGCGCCAGCCCTGGTCGTCGGTGAGGTGGAGGTGGAGGACGTTGAGCTTGTGGGCGGCGAGGAGGTCGACGTAGCGCAGGACGTCGTCCTTGGGGAGGAAGTGGCGGGCGACGTCCAGCATGAGGCCGCGCCAGGGGAAGCGGGGCGCGTCCTCGACGACGACCGCGGGCAGGTTCCACTCCCGGCGGGGGTCGACGGGTGCGCGCCGGAAGGCTTCGGGGCCCAGCAGTTGACGGAACGTCTGGGCGCCCCAGAAGACCCCCGCGGCGCTGCCGCCCTCGATTCGGCGGGCGTGTCCGTCGATGACGACGCGGTAGCCCTCGGGCGGCAGCTCGGGGTCGACGCCGAGCACGACGCGGTTGTCGTCGTCCTTGCCCTCCGGGAACGGAAGGTTCGTGGCGGCCCCGATCGTGGCGCGCAGCCATCGCGCGACGCCCTCCGTGCCCGGTCGCGCCTCCAGTCGCGTGTCCCGGTCGAGGCGGGCGTATCCGGGGGACGGTGTCGTGCGGACGGTGCGCGGGGCGGGAATCAGGTCCATCGGGTCGTCAGTCCTTCACCGCGCCGCCGAGCCCGGACACCAGGCGGCGCTGTACGAGTACGAAGAAGACCAGCACCGGGATGGTCATGACGGTCGACGCGGCCATGATGCCGCCCCAGTCGTTCTCGTCCGGCTTGAAGAAGACGAGCAGGGCCATGGGGAGCGTCGACTGGGAGGTGTCGCTGATGAGGAACGACTTCGCGAAGAGGAAGTCGTTCCAGGTCGAGATGAAGGAGAAGACGCTGGTCGCGACGAGCCCCGGGAAGACCAACGGGAAGAGGATCTGCCACAGGAAGCGGCCGCGGCTCGCGCCGTCGATGTACGCCGCCTCCTCCAGCGCCTCGGGGACGGCTTTGACGAAGCCGCGCAGCATCCAGATCGCGAACGGCAGGGAGAACGCGATGTGCGGCAGGATCAGCGAGCCCAGGGTGTTCAGCTGCCCGAGGTCCCGCATCAGGAAGAACAGCGGGATGGCCAGCGCCTCGATCGGCACCATCTGCGCGACCAGGAACATGATCAGCAGCGTCGTGCGGAAGCGGAACCGGAAGCGGGTGACCGCTGTGGCCGCCAGGAAGGCGATCAGGGCGGAGGCGACGACGACCGTGCCCGCGACGAGCAGGCTGTTGAGGAAGTACCGGCCGAACTCCTGCTGTGCGAAGACGCGGCGGAAGGAGTCGAGGGACGGCGACAGCGTCCAGGGGCGGGGGTCGGTGGACTGGATCTCGCCCGCCGGTTTCACGGCGGAGAGCACCATCCAGTACAGGGGGAAGGCGACAGCGGCCGCGATGAGCAGGGCGGCGGCCTCCGCGGCGAGACGGCCGGGCCGGCGGACACGAATGCCCAGAAGGCTCACAGTTCTTCTCCCTGACGGCGCAGCAGGCGGAGGTGGACCAGCGTGACCGCGAGCAGGATCAGCAGCATGACGACGCCGATCGCGGAACCCAGGCTGTACTGCGAGGACGCGAAGGCCTTCTGGTAGGCGTAGACGTTGAGGACGAGGTTCTGGCCGGCGATGCCGCCGCCGTTCGTCATCACGTAGATCTGGGTGAAGACCTTGAAGTCCCAGATGATCGACTGGATGGTGACGACGACCAGGATGGGGCGCAGCATCGGGGCGGTGACGGAGCGCCAGGTGCGCCACTGGGAGGCGCCGTCGAGGGCGGCGGCCTCCAGGACCTCGGCCGGAATGGACTTGATGCCGGCGTACACGGTGACCATCACGAACGGGAACGAGCACCACACGACCTCGAAGAGGACGAGCGCGAAGGCGCTGTAGCGGCCGTACGTCCAGGAGAAGTCGCCGAGGCCCAGGAGTGGGTTGACCGGGCCGAAGTCCGGGTCGAAGAGGAACACCCAGACGGTGGAGCCGGTGATGGCGGGCGTCGCCCAGGCGCCGAGGGCGGCGAGCATGAGCGCGAGACGGGGCAGGGCGCGGACGCGGGTGAGGAGTACGGCGAGGGCGCACCCGACGGCGAGGGTGGCGACCACGCAGGCGGCGGCGAACAGCACGGTGGCGAGGAGCACCTGCCAGAACTGTTCGTCGCGGAAGAGGGCGGCGTAGTTGCCGAACCCCTGGAAGCTCGTGGGCTCGCCGCCGCTGACCTGGGCCTGGGTGTACTCCAGGAAGGAGATGAGCCCGAGCTGGTAGACGGGGTAGACCAGGAGCCCGGCGAGAACGATGAGCGCGGGCGCGAGGTACAGCCACGGGGCCCGGTTCCCGCCGCCCCGCCGCCCCGGCGGTCGGCGCCCGGCGAATGGCCCGTGCCGGGGGGCGGCGGAGCCGGGGCCGCCGCCGGGGGGTCTCGCGACGCCGCGGGGCGCGGAGGGCGCGGGGAGCGCCGCGGCTCCGGGGGGTGGGGGTTCGCCCGGAGGCGCGGGCATTTCGGCGGCCTCGGGGGCGCCTGTGGCACCGGTGCCGGAGGCGCCGGGCGCGGGCCCCGGTGCGGGCGCGGAGGTGCTGCGGGCCGCCTGGGTGGGGCCGTTCGTGCCGTGGGTCATGGCCCGTCAACCCGCCGATGCGAACGCGGCGTTCATCTTCCTCGCCGCGTCGTCCGATGCCGTCGCCACGTCCTTACGGCCGCTCACGATCTCCTGGAACATCGTGGGCAGCACCTGCGACGCGTCGATCCGGCCCCACCCCGGGGACGCCGGGACGAATTTGGTGCCCGCGGAGAGCGTGTCGATGAAGGGCTTCAGGAAGGGCTGCTTCTTCGCGGCCCCCGCGCGCACGTCCATGTACGTCGGCAGGAAGCCCATCGCGTCGAAGAGCCGGCTCTGGGTCTCCTTGCCCGCCAGCGACTTGAGCAGGTCCACCGCCAGCGTGCGGTGCGAACTGCTCCTCAGCACGCCGATGTTGTTCCCGCCCGCGAACGCCGGTGCCACGGAGCCCGGCTGCACGCCCGGCAGCGGCACGACCGCGTACGCGCCCTTGACGGTGCCCGCCTCGACGGCCGCGTGGCTGAAGTCGCCGCCGATCGCCATCGCCGCCTTGCCCGAGGCGAAGGCGGTGACGGTGGCGTTGCCGCCCATCGACGCGCACTTGGCGGCCGGGCAGTTGTCGTCGCCGAAGAGCGAGGTGTACGCGGCGATGCCCCTGCGTGCCGCGTCGCTGTTGACGGCCGCGGTGTACACGCCGTCGCGGGCCACCGCGAGTTCGCCGCCGTTGGCCCAGATGAAGGGGGCCGCGCCGTAGGTGTACGCGCCGCCGACGGCGATCCCGTACAGCTCCGGCTTCGCCTTGCGGATCTTCTTCGCGGTGGTGATGAGTTCGCTCTGCGAGGCGGGCGGCTCGAGCCCCAGTTCCCCGAAGACGTCCGTGCGGTAGTACAGCGCCCGTACACCGACGAAGAGCGGTGCTCCGTACACCTTCCCGTCCACGGTGACCGAGGTCCGCGCCGTGGGGTCGGTGTCCTTCGTCTCGGGCCAGGCCGCGAACTCCGCGCTGATGTCGGCGAGTCCGCCGTCCTTGACGTATCCGGCGGTGTCCGTGTTGCCGTACTCGATGACGTCCGGCGCGCTGGCCGGGTCGTTGAAGGCCGCCTTGATCCGCTGGGCGCGCGTGTCGACCGGGATGTACTCGACCTGGACGTCCGCTCCCGCGTGCCGCTTCTCGAAGGCGGCCACCGCGGCGTCGACGACCTTCTCCTTGGGCTTGTTGTTGACCTCCTGGAAGAGCCAGACGCGCAGCGTGCCGCGCTTCTCGTCGTTCTTCGCGGCGGTGTCGGAGGTCTGTGGGGCGCAGGCGGTGGCCAGCACGAGTGCGACGAGCATCAGGGCGGTTGGTCGGGCAGGAAACTTCACGGCGGGCCCCTCCCAGGCGGCACCGTTGCACCATGTGCAACGGGCGTTTCATGCTGCACAACACGCAGGAGGGTAGAGCGGCCCCGAGCGCCCCACAAGAGGTCTCAACCACTCTGTGATCACCGGAAGCACCCCGTGCAACGCCCGTGCAACGCCCGTGGCGCCCGGTCGGGACCCGCCGCCCGGGCCGCGCCCGGCGTTGCCCGTGGCCAATGACAAAGGCCCCCGGGGGCGTACCAACACGTACGCGCACCTCGGGGGCCTCACCCGCGGGCGGATGCCCTCGACGCCCGGAGAGCCGGGAAGCGGGAAACCGGAAAGCGGGGCCCGGGGAGCCGGAAAGCCGGCGCTCCGGTTACTTCTTGTCCTTGCCGCCCTTGTCCTTGTCGCCGCCGGCGCCCATGGACTCGTAGATCTCCTTGCACATCGGGCAGACCGGGTACTTCTTGGGGTCGCGCCCCGGCACCCAGACCTTCCCGCAGAGTGCCACCACGGGAGTGCCGTCGAGGGCACTCGCCATGATCTTGTCCTTCTGGACGTAATGGGCGTAGCGCTCGTGGTCGCCGTCGCCGTGCGACACCTGCGGCGTCGGCTCTACGAGGGTCCCCGTACCTGCCCCGCGCTCGGGCTCAAGAGTGCTCATGAGCTCCAAGGGTACCCCCGCGCGCGGGCCGGACCGGGGAGTCAGTTCAGCGACGGGTCGTCCGGATACGTCGCGATCATCGCCAGTTCGCTGCGCTGCCGCCGCAGTACCTCGCGCCACAGGCTCCCGGGCCGCGGCGACGAGACGTCACCGGGCTCGGAGTCGACGACGAACCACGCCCCGCTCTCCAACTCGTCCTCCAGCTGGCCGGGGCCCCAGCCCGCGTACCCCGCGAAGATCCTGAGCGAGCCGAGCGCCGCCGCGATCAGCTCGGGCGGGGTTTCCAGGTCCACGAGCCCGATGGCGCCGTACACCCGGCGCCAGCCGAGCGGGCCCTCGTCGCCCGGGATCACGGCGAGTCCGAGCGCCGCGTCCAGCGAGACGGGGCCGCCCTGGAAGACGACACCGGGCTCGCCGGCGAGCGGGGCCCAGGATTCCAGGATGTCGCCGACGTCGACGGGCGTCGGCCGGTTCAGGACCACGCCGAGCGACCCCTCGTCGTCGTGGTCGAGCAGCAGCACCACCGCGCGGTCGAAGTTCGGATCCGCCAGCGCGGGGGTGGCCACGAGCAGCCGTCCTGTGAGCGAGGACACCTCGGTCATGCCAGACATGATCCCGCATCTTGGGCCGTCGCGGGGGGTCGAGGCGGCGACCGGAAAGCGACGTACGGAAGTCGCAGCTCACAGGGGGGCGGGCGACACCCCTGGCCGGAAGCGGACCATAACGCTCCGCAAGGGCGGGAAAACAGAGGGTGTTGTGCCGAATTCATTACATCCGAGTTGGCCCCTCGCCCTACCGGTACAGGGCTGGAAGCCCCTTACCCTTTTCCCTGGCCCCCTGCCCGATCTCCCCCCAGCACCAACGGGGGGAACCCCACCGGAACGCGAGATTCATGACTGGCACAGACGATGTCCTGCTTGTCCACGGCGGAACCCCGCTGGAGGGCGAGATCCGCGTCCGCGGCGCGAAGAACCTCGTGCCCAAGGCGATGGTCGCCGCCCTGCTCGGCAGTGAGCCGAGCCGACTGCGCAACGTGCCAGACATCCGTGACGTCCGCGTGGTCCGCGGACTGCTCCAGCTGCACGGGGTGACGGTCCGTCCCGGCGACGAGCCGGGCGAGCTGGTCCTGGACCCGACGTACGTCGAGTCCGCCAACGTCGCCGACATCGACGCCCACGCGGGATCGTCGCGCATCCCGATCCTCTTCTGCGGCCCGCTGCTGCACCGCCTCGGCCATGCCTTCATCCCGGGCCTGGGCGGCTGCGACATCGGCGGCCGGCCGATCGACTTCCACTTCGACGTGCTGCGCCAGTTCGGCGCGACGATCGAGAAGCGGGCGGACGGCCAGTACCTGGAGGCCCCGCAGCGGCTGCGCGGCACGAAGATCCGTCTGCCCTACCCGTCGGTCGGCTCGACCGAGCAGGTGCTGCTGACCGCCGTGCTGGCGGAGGGCGTCACGGAGCTCTCCAACGCGGCCGTGGAGCCGGAGATCGAGGACCTCATCTGCGTCCTGCAGAAGATGGGCGCCATCATCTCCATGGACACCGACCGTACGATCCGGATCACCGGTGTCGACCGGCTCGGCGGCTACACGCACCGCGCGATCCCGGACCGCCTGGAGGCGGCCTCGTGGGCGTCCGCGGCGCTGGCGACCGAGGGCAACATCTACGTGCGCGGCGCGCAGCAGCGCTCGATGATGACGTTCCTCAACACCTTCCGGAAGGTGGGTGGCGCCTTCGAGATCGACGACGAGGGCATCCGCTTCTGGCACCCGGGCGGCGCGCTCAACGCCATCGCCCTGGAGACGGACGTGCACCCCGGCTTCCAGACCGACTGGCAGCAGCCGCTGGTGGTGGCCCTGACGCAGGCCGCGGGCCTGTCCATCGTCCACGAGACGGTGTACGAGTCGCGGCTCGGCTTCACCTCGGCGCTGAACCAGATGGGCGCGCACATCCAGCTGTACCGCGAGTGCCTGGGCGGTTCGGACTGCCGCTTCGGCCAGCGCAACTTCCTGCACTCCGCCGTGGTGTCGGGCCCGACGAAGCTCCAGGGCGCGGACCTGGTCATCCCGGACCTGCGCGGCGGCTTCTCGTACCTGATCGCGGCGCTCGCGGCGCAGGGCACGTCCCGGGTCCACGGCATCGACCTGATCAACCGCGGCTACGAGAACTTCATGGCGAAGCTGGTGGAGCTGGGCGCGAAGGTGGAACTGCCCGGCAGCGCCATCGTCTGACCTCGCACGCCCGCGCACCGCACACCGACGGCCCCCGGAACACCCGGGGGCCGTCGGCGTTCACCGCGGCAGCCCGTGCCCCCGGGTGCGCAGACGCCGGCCTTCGGGGTGTTGCGGATGTGCAGGGGCGAACTGGCAGGCATGGCGGTCGGCTGACGGGGCGTAAGGCGGGCGCGGGCAGCGCGACGGCCCCCGCGCGGTGCGCGGGGGCCGTCGGGTGGAGTGTGGCCTTCCACGGCCCTGTACGGGGCGTGGGCGGGTGAACGGAAGGGCGGCCACCCCTTGGCCGGGGTGCCGCCCTTTCGTCACGCCAGGGGGACTTACTTGCCCTTGGCGGCTTCCTTGAGCTTGGAGCCCGCGGAGACCTTCACGCTGTAGCCGGCCGGGATGTTGATCGGGTCGCCGGTCTGCGGGTTACGAGCGGTGCGAGCGGCACGGTGGGTGCGCTCGAAGGTCAGGAAGCCGGGGATGGTGACCTTCTCGTCGCCCTTGGCGACGACCTCACCGACGGTCTCGGCGAGCGCGGCCAGCACGGCGTCGGCGTCCTTGCGGGTCACCTCGGCGCGGTCGGCCAGGGCGGCCACCAGCTCACTGCGGTTCATGTTCTTACTCCCGTGTTCTTCTTGCCTGTGAGGCGTGAGATCGAAGCCGATGCTGCCAGGGCCCTTGGACAGTCCCCGGACCCGGGTCTGCTGTCAGACCCTCGCGCCCGAATACGCATCCTGCCCCCACCAGCGGCGGGAAAGCCAATCCGGCACCCTCCGGAGTCACACGAAAAGCGCCACACCCCCGTGACGGTGACGCTGGGTCGACTCACTCGAGACTCCCCGGAGCCGAATCGCCACCCTAAAGGCGGGTTTACGGCCCCGGGCCCCGCGACGCGCCGGAGGTCAGGAGGACGTGGGCGCCGTCACAGTGGCGCCCGCCGCCCTGGCGGCGTCGCGCACGGCGCCCGCCACCGCGCCGGCGACCTTGTCGTTGAAGACCGACGGGACGATGTAGTTCGCGTTCAGCTCGTCCTCGGTGACGACGCCCGCGAGGGCGGTCGCCGCCGCGAGCATCATCTCGGTGTTGACCGTGCGCGACTGCGCGTCCAGCAGACCCCGGAAGACGCCCGGGAACACCAGCACGTTGTTGATCTGGTTGGGGAAGTCGGAGCGGCCGGTGGCGACAACTGCCGCCGTCTGGCGGGCGATTGCCGGGTCCACCTCGGGGTCCGGGTTCGCGAGCGCGAACACGATGGCGTCGTCCGCCATCGCCGCGACGTCATCGCCGCTCAGAACGTTCGGAGCGGAGACGCCGATGAAGACGTCGGCGCCGGCGACCGCCTCCTTCAGCGTGCCGGTGACGCCCTCGGGGTTGGTGTTGTCGGCGATCCAGCGCAGCGCCGAGTCCGGGTCGGCCGAGACGAGGTCCTCGCGACCCGCGTGCACGACGCCGTGGATGTCGGCGGCGACGGCGTGCTTGACGCCCGCCGCGATCAGCAGCTTGAGGATGGCCGTACCGGCGGCGCCGGCGCCGGACATGACGACCCGCACATCGCCGATCGCCTTGCCCACCACGCGCAGGGCGTTGGTGAGGGCGGCCAGGACGACGATCGCGGTGCCGTGCTGGTCGTCGTGGAAGACCGGGATGTCCAGGGCCTCACGCAGCCGCGCCTCGATCTCGAAGCAGCGGGGCGCGGAGATGTCCTCGAGGTTGATGCCGGCGAAGCCGGGGGCGATCGCCTTGACGATCTCGACGATCGCGTCGGAGTCCTGGGTGTCCAGGCAGATCGGCCAGGCGTCGATGCCGGCGAACCGCTTGAAGAGGGCCGCCTTGCCCTCCATGACGGGCAGCGCGGCCATGGGGCCGATGTTGCCCAGGCCGAGGACGGCGGAGCCGTCCGTCACGACGGCGACGGAGTTGCGCTTGATGGTGAGGCGGCGGGCGTCCTCGGGGTTCTCGGCGATCGCCATGCACACGCGGGCGACGCCCGGGGTGTAGACCATGGAGAGGTCGTCACGGTTGCGGATGGGATGCTTGCTCGCCATCTCGATCTTGCCGCCGAGGTGCATCAGGAACGTACGGTCGGAGACCTTGCCGAGCACCACGCCCTCGATACCGCGGAGCTTGCCGACGATCTCGTCGGCGTGCGCGGTCGAGGTGGCGGCGATCGTCACGTCGATCCGCAGCTTCTCGTGGCCGGATGCGGTCACGTCGAGGCCGGTGACGGAGCCGCCGGAGGACTCCACGGCCGTGGTGAGCTGGGAGACCGCGGTTCCGCTCGCGGGCACCTCCAGCCGGACCGTCATCGAGTACGAGACGCTGGGCGCCGTTGCCATGGCCGAGTTCCTCTGCTTTCCCTGGTTTCGTTGCTGCACCGCGCCGGCGGGTGGCCGGGCGGGGCCCTCCGATGGTCGCACCTACCTGCGAGTAGCAGGAAATAGTGGTCGTTTAGTTTTCGGAAACTAACTTCCACCATACGAGAGACAGGGCTCTTGGCGGAACCCCCAACCCGCAAACGCCAACAGGTCCGTGCCATCGTGTGATGACACGGACCTGCTGTGTATGACGATCAGGTGGCACCGACCCGCCATGCTCGCCTCGCGGCAAGTGGTCGCTCTGAGCGACGAAGGTTGGGCCCGGGGGCTTGGATCGAGCCGGTGCCACGTCCAGGCTAACAAACCACCCGGGGAAGTGACTCCCCCATCGCGGGTTGACCCGGAAAACCCGTCTCCTGGGCCCTTTCGCCGGCCCGTCCCGCCGGCCCGTCCCCTCAGGCCTCCCGTCAGTCCCGCAGGAGGTCAGGGACGCCCGACGCGTCCGGGTCGTCGCGGCGGCCCGAGACCACCGTCAGCTGCTGCGTGGCACGGGTCAGCGCCACGTACAGCACCCGCAGGCCCGCCGGGGACTCGTCGGCGATCTCGGCCGGGGAGACGACGACCGTGGCGTCGTACTCCAGCCCCTTCGCCTCCAGGCTGCCCAGCGCGACCACCCGGTCGCCCAGGTCGGCCAGCCACCGCGCCGCCTGCTCGCGCCGGTTCATGGCGACGACCACGCCCACCGTGCCGTCCACCCGGTCCAGCAGCCGCCGCGCCTCCTCCCGTACGACCTCCGCGAGGTCACCGCGGTCCCCGCCCTCCGGCACGGCGACGAAGCGCGGCTCCACGCCCGTCGAACGGACCGCGCGCGGCGACTCCATGCCCGGCATCGCGAGGGCCAGCACCTTGGCGGCGAGGTCGGCGATCTCGGCCGGGTTGCGGTAGTTCACCGTCAGCTCGAAGCGGCGGCGCGGCCGGGTGCCCAGCGCCTCGTCGCGCGCCTCGGCGGCCTCGTCCGGCACCGACCAGGACGACTGGGCCGGGTCGCCGACCACCGTCCAGGTGGCGTGCCGCCCGCGCCGCCCGACCATCCGCCACTGCATGGGCGTGAGGTCCTGCGCCTCGTCGACGATGACGTGGGCGTACTCGGTGCGCTCCTGGGCCAGCCGCTCGGCGCGCTCGCGCTGCGTCTCCTCCCGTACCGGCATGAGCTCCTCCAGCCCCGTCAGCTGGTCCAGCGGGTCGAGCTCCCGCTTCTTGCGGGGGCGCGCCGGGGCGCCGAGGATCGCCTGGAGCTCGTCGAGCAGGGCCACGTCGTGCACGGAGAGCGCCTCGCGCCGCAGGGAGCGGGCCAGGCGGCGCACCTCGCCCTGGTTCAGCACCCGGCGGGCCCAGCGGCCCAGCCGTCTCTCGTCGGCCATGGCGTCGAGGACGCGCCGCGGGGTGAGCTCGGGCCACCAGGCGTCGAGGAAGGCGATGAAGCTGTCCTCGCCGGTCACGTCCTCGTCGAAGGACGAGCGCAGCTCGGCGGCCAGCTCCGGGTCTCCGGGGTGCCGGGATCCGGCGCCGGACTTCGCGTACAGGGCGTCCAGCAGCAGCTTGCGCGCCCGGGGCCGCAGCAGGTTCACCGGCGCCGTGCCGCCGAGGGCGTTGTGGCGGATCCGGTGCAGCTCGTCGGCCTCCAGCTCCAGGCGCCGCCCGAAGGCGACGACCCGCAGCCGTTCGGGCGCGTCGCCGAGCTCCAGGGCGCCGCGCGCGGCCTTGCGGAGCACCGCGCGCATCCGCGAGGAGCCCTTGACGCGGGCGACGGTCGGCTCGTCGTACGCCGTGGCCTCCACCCCGTCCACCAGGCTGCCCAGCGCGCGGATCGCCACCTGGCCCTCCTCGCCCAGCGACGGCAGGACGCCCTCGGTGTAGGCGACGAGGAGCGGGGTGGGCGAGACGATGAGGATGCCGCCCGCGTACCGCCGCCGGTCCTGGTAGAGCAGATAGGCCGCGCGGTGCAGCGCGACCGCCGTCTTCCCGGTGCCGGGGCCGCCCTCGACGTACGTCACGGAGGCGGCGGGCGCGCGGATGACGAGGTCCTGTTCCGCCTGGATGGAGGCGACGATGTCGCGCATGGTGTGGCTGCGCGCCTGGCCGAGGGAGGCCATGAGGGCGCCGTCCCCGATGACGGCGAGCTCGGTGCCGTCGAGGGTCGCGGTGAGCTCGGGGCGCATCAGGTCGTCCTCGACGCCGAGGACGCGGCGGCCCTTGGAGCGGATGACCCGGCGGCGTACCACCCGGCCCGGCTCGACGGGCGTGGAGCGGTAGAAGGGCGCGGCGGCCGGGGCGCGCCAGTCGATGACGAGCGGGGCGTAGTCGGCGTCGAGGACGCCGATGCGGCCGATGTGCAGCGTCTCGCCGATCTCGGCCGTGTTGTCCGGCCGTACGGCGTCGTCGGCCGGGTCGACGGAGGTGTACGCGCCGTCGGGGCCCTTCTTGCCGTCCTTGCCGTGGAGCAGGTCGATGCGGCCGAAGAGGAAGTCCTCGTACTCGTTGTTGAGCCGGTTGAGGTGGATCCCGGCGCGGAACACCTGCGCGTCGCGCTCGGCGAGCGCGCCGGGCGTGCCGACCTGGCCGCGCTGGGCGGCGTCGTTCATCAGGAACTCCGCCTCGTGGATCTTCTCCTCGAGGCGGCGGTACACCTGGTCCAGATGGTTCTGCTCGATAGCGATCTCTCGGTCTCTGACCGTGTCGACCAGCCCGTCGGCTTCCTGCGCGGCCACCGAGGCCCCCTTCTCAACGTGCATTGGGCAGCCGTCGAGCGTACGCCAAGGAAGCCGGAAATGTCAGGCAGGGTTTTTCAGGCGGGGACCTCCACGAGCCGGTCGCCGTCGAACGTCCTCACCTCGAAGTGGTCGATGGCGTCGCGGTCCATGGCCGCGCCGCCGTGCACGTACAGCGGATTGCGGGCCATTTTGTCCGGGCTGTCGGCGATGCCGTACCCCCGTTCCGGGACGGCCCAGGAGGTGACGACCTCCTCCTCGCCGGTCTTGGAGACGGCGATGAGGTTGCACTTGAGCGGGCCCTTGACGTTCTTCAGCTCCAGGACCGTGTGGGTGCCCCAGCCCTTGGGTTCCATGCCGACGGTGGCGCTGACCTTGGTGGTGGCGTCGGTGGCGGACTTCTTCTCCGGCATGTGGTTGAAGAAGGCGTCCTCGGCGGGGCTGGTCGGGTGCGGCTCGATGGCCTGGTTGATCCGCTGCACCTCCTCGCCCGACGTGGCGACGACGGCGGCGGCCGGGCCCGCGATGATCAGCGCGGCGGCGGCGGCGACCAGATAGCGCGTACGGCGACGGCGCTGCGCGCGCTTGACGGCGACCTCGTCGACGAGCCGGTCGAGCAGCGGCGGCCGGGCCGGCGGTCCGCCGGGCAGACGCACCGGATCGGGCATCGGCAGGACGACGGGCTGCGCGGAGGGGCCCGGCCCGTCGGCCAGCAGCGCCAGCATGGGTTCCATCCCGGAGAACTCCTCCAGGTGGTGGGCGCACAGGTCGCAGCCGGCCAGGTGTGCTTCGAAGGCGGTGGCCTCGGCGTCGTCGAGAATGCCGAGCACATAGGCGCCGACGGCGTCGTGCACCGACTCGTTCTCATACGTCGTCATGCCGAGATCCCCCTCTCCTCCAGAGCGAGCTTCATGGAACGCAGTGCGTAGAACACCCGGGACCGCACGGTCCCGCTGGGTATGCCGAGGGTCTCGGCAGCCTCGTTGACCGTACGCCCCTTGAAATAGGTCTCGACCAAGACTTCCCGGTGAGCCGGGCTCAAATCGTCGAGTGCGTCAGAGAGCGTCATCAGCCACAACGCCTTGTCGATCTCGTCCTCCGCGGGCATGACCTCAAGCGGCGACGGATCGACCTCCTGCGGCCGGGCCTGCCGGCTGCGGTGGTTGTCGATGACGATGCGCCGGGCGACCGTCACCAGCCAGGGTCGGACGGAGCCGGTGGCCCGGTTGAGCTGACCGGCGTTCTTCCAGGCACGGATGAGTGTCTCCTGTACGACGTCCTCGGCGCGCTGGCGGTCGCCGGCGACGAGGCGCAGTACATAGGCGAGCAGCGGGCCGGCGTGCTCACGGTAGAGCGCCCGCATCAACTCCTCGTCCGGGACGGCCGTGTTGTTGCTACGTGGCGGCACAGCGCGATGCCGGGCCCGATGCGCTCCCCGACGGTCATCGGCCACGGCGGCATCCTTGCGCACCTGAACCTCCCGGTCGAGACCCTGTTCTGAGTCGTTGTCCCCCATGACTACGGAGACGGGCCCGGTTCGTCTCAACGCGCGTTCGGATTCTTCCGCATATTCTTTCTGACGCGGTGTCGGGCGACGCGCTGCCGGTTGCCGCACACCTCGCTGGAGCACCAGCGCCGGCGCTGCCCGCGGGAGGTGTCGAGGTACACGCGGCGGCAGCCGGCGCCCTCGCACTGGCGCAGCCGGGCGCGGGCGGCGGGGTCGGTGAGCAGCTCGACGGCGTCCCGGGCGACGGCCGCGAGCAGCGCGCCGCAGTCGGGCGGCGCGCTCAACGCCCGTACGAGCCCGCCGCCTTCACCGGGGACGGCGCGGGGGGCCGGGGGCGGGGCGGCGGCGCAGGCGTTGAGGCGCTCCAGGTCGCCGTCGGCGTACCCCCGCCGGCCCTCCAGGTGGCCGCGTACCAACCGGTCGATGGCGGCGCCCAGTTCCCGGAAGCGCGGCGCCCACTCCCCGCCGATGCCGTCGAGGGGTGTCCCGGGCGGTACGAGTCGGGCGGCGACGAGCCACTGTGCGAGCCGCGCGGCGTCGGCCGGCTGCTCGGCCATGAGGTCCAGGCACAGCCGCCCGGGTTCGAACCACCGCACGCGCGCGTCACCGCCTCGGGGTCACCGTGCACTGTCGGAGCCACTGGAGCTGTCGGGGCCGTCGGGTGTCGCCCCTCAGAGTGCCCCTCCGCGGGCGCGACGGGAACCCCGCCTACCGCTCCGGGGGAGGGTCGTCGTGCAGGACGCGCTGGAAGAGGTGGTGATCGCGCCACTCGCCGTCGATGTGCAGATAGCGCGGCGCGGTCCCGATCCGCTCGAAGCCGCTCTTGGCCAGGACGCGCTGGGAGGCGGTGTTCGTCAGGACGGTTCCGGCCTCGACGCGGTGCAGCCCGAGCTCTTCGCGGGCCGCCCGGCACACGTCCCCGACCAGCCGGGTGGCGAGCCCGCGCCCCGTGTACCCGGCGTCCACCCAGTACCCCAGGGACGCGCTCCGGAACGGCCCCAGCGCGATCCCGGACAGCGTGGCCCCCGCCACGACCAGCTCCGCGTCGACCGCGAGCCACAGCCGGTTCCCCGGCGCCGTGATCCGCGCGAGCTGCGCTCCGGCGGTGTAGTACTCCCCGGCGCGCCGAGGCTCCCAGGGGCGCATGGAGGCCCGGTTCCGGGTCAGGGCGGCGGCGAGGGCGGGCGCGTCGGCGGGGACCGCGGGGCGGATGGAGATCGTCACCCCCGTACGGTAATCAGCCCGAGCGGTGGCCGTCCCGGCTCCCCGGGGACGGCCGCTCGTCGCGCCTACCCGTCCGCGTACTTCGCGTCCGCCGCCGGGTCCAGGGCGAGCCGGTAGCCGCGTTTGACGACCGTCTGGATCAGTTTCGGGGCGCCCAGGGCCGAGCGGAGGCGGGCCATCGCCGTTTCGACGGCGTGCTCGTCGCGGCCCGAGCCGGGCAGGGCGCGCAGCAGGTCGGCGCGGGAGACGACCCAGCCGGGGCGGCGGGCCAGGGAGTTGAGGAGGGACATGCCGGCGGGGGGCACCGGGCGCAGCTCGCCGTCGACGAGGACCGCGTGGCCGCGGATCTCGATGCGGCGCCCGGCCACGGGCAGGGTCCGCGCCCGGGTGGGAAGTTCCTGGCACAGCAGCTGTACGAGCGGGCCGAGCCGGAAGCGGGCGGGCTGGACGGTGTCGACGCCGTGGGCCTGGAGCGGCAGGGCGGTGACCGGTCCGACGCACGCGGCCAGCACCCCGTGGCGCAGGGCGTCCAGCAGCTCGGGCAGCAGGCCGCGGCTCTCCGCCCGGGCCAGGAGCGAGGCGCCCGCCGGGGCGCTGGTGAACGTGAGCGCGTCGAGCGTGCGCGCGACGGTCGCGTCGATCAGCCGGTCCAGCGGCGCGAGGTCCTCGGGCGGCATCCACCGGTAGACGGGGACGACCACGACGTCCGCCCCGGCCTCGCGCAGCGCCTCCACGAACCCCGGCAGCGGCTCCCCGTGCAGCTGGAGGGCGATCCGCCGCCCGGACACGTCCTGGGCGAGGAGCCGGTCCAGTACCTCCGCCATGGAGTCGGACGCGGGCGACCAGTCCTCGGTCAGCCCGGCCGCCCGTACGGCGCCCTTGACCTTGGGGCCCCGGGCGAGGACCTGCGCGCCCTGGAGGCGGGTGAGCAGCTCCTCGCCGTCCCCCCAGCCGTCCGCCGCCTCCAGCCAGCCGCGGAACCCGATCGCCGTCGTCGCGACGACGATGTCGGGCGCCTCGCTGATCAGTCCCTTGGTGGCGTCGAGGAGCTCGGCGTCGTCCGCGAGGGGCACGATCCGCAGCGCCGGGGCGTGCTGGACCGCCGCGCCGCGTCGCTCCAGCAGCGCTCCGAGTTCGTCCGCGCGGCGGGCCGCGGTGACGCCGACCGTGAACCCGGCGAGCGGGCCATGCGCACCATCTGCTTGCTCGTGCATGACACCAGAGACTGGCAAGGGTGCGTGACAGCCGGGGTTCACCGAGATTTCTCCCCCGTTACGGACCATTCCGGATCACACCTCGGAGTAGCTGAGCTGCCGCTTGGCGGGGGCTTCCATCGGGCGGCGAAGGTATACCGCCCAGGTGACGGTGACGCACGCGGCGTAGAAGAGGAGGAAGGCGACGAAGGCCGAGGTGCCGGTCCCGGCCGTCTGGAAGGACTGGCGGAAGGCGAGGTTGATCCCGAGGCCGCCGACCGCGCCGACCGCGCCGATCAGGCCCATCGCGGCGCCGGACAGCCGGCGCCCGTACGCGTCGGCCTCCTCGCCCGCCAGGCCGGCCGCGTGCGCCTTCGTCCTGAAGACCGCGGGGATCATCTTGTACGTGGAGCCGTTGCCGAGACCGCTCAGCACGAACAGGGCGGTGAAGCCGGTCAGGAAGACGCCGAGCGACTCGGCGACCGAGGCGTAGACGACGACGCCGGTCGCGGCGGCCATGGCGAGGAACGTGCAGAGGGTGATGCGGGCGCCGCCGTACTTGTCGGCGAGCGCCCCGCCGAAGGGCCGGATGAGCGAGCCGAGCAGCGGTCCGACGAAGGTGAGGGAAGCGGCCTGCAGCGGAGTGCGCCCGAACTGGGTCTGCAGGACGAGCCCGAAGGCGAAGCTGTAGCCGATGAACGACCCGAAGGTGCCGATGTAGAGGAACGCCAGGATCCAGGTGTGACCGTCCTTGACGGCCTCCTTGACGGCTCCGGTGTCGTTCTTCACGGGCGCCAGGTTGTCCATGTACAGCGCGGCGCAGACCGCGGCGACGACGATCAGCGGCATGTACGCGCCGAGCACGATCCGCGGGTGGGCGGCGCCGGCCGTGCCGATGACCAGCAGGCCGACGAGTTGGACGACCGGCACGCCGATGTTGCCGCCGCCCGCGTTCAGGCCGAGCGCCCAGCCCTTCTTGTGGAGCGGGAAGAAGGCGTTGATGTTCGTCATGGAGGAGGCGAAGTTCCCCCCGCCGACGCCGGTCAGGGCGGCGACCAGCAGGAAGGTCGTGTACGAGGTGCCCGGCTCCATCACGGCGTACGCGGCGCCCGTCGGCAGCAGGAGCAGCAGCGCGCTGAGAATCGTCCAGTTCCGGCCGCCGAAGCGGGCGACGGCGAAGGTGTACGGGATGCGGATCACCGCGCCGACCAGCGTCGCCAGGCCGATCAGGAAGAACTTCCCGGCCGGGTCGATCCCGTACTCCGGCCCCATGAAGAGGACCATCACGGACCACAGCGTCCAGATGGAGAACCCGATGTGCTCCGAGAGGACGGAGAAGTACAGGTTGCGCTTGGCGACCCGCTCCCCCTTCTCCCGCCAGAATGTCTCGTCCTCGGGGTCCCACTGCTCGATCCACCGGCCGCCCATCGCGTACCTCCGCTGCTGCTGTCACGTCCTGAATCCCGTCGGACCCGACGTTAGGGACGGCGCGTTTCAGCCCGGTCATAGGACGTGACCGGGCTGAAACCTTGCTCTCACAGGGGGCGGGCGGGCCGGGTGAGGCCGCGCGTCACGGCCGGGTGCCGGGGGCCCGCATCTGGGCCGCGTCCTCCTCCGGCAGCCAGGCGCCGGGCGGCGTCCGCAGCCACCCTTCCCGCGCGGACAGCTCGGCCGCCGCGGCGCGCAGCGCCTCGACCCCCGGATGGTTGAGTCCCTTGCGCCACACCAGCGAGACCGGCGACAGCGGTACGGGGCGCACGAGCGGTCGCAGCACACTGCCCGGCATGCCCGGAAAATCCACCGCGACCAGGACAGGTGTACGAGTTTTCGCCATCACCCGGCGGAATTCCTCCGGCCCGATCGCCACCGGCGCGGGTGGCGCGATGTGTATCCCCCGCCCGGCGAAGAGCCGCTCCGCCAGGTCGGTCCACTCGCGCGTCCCCGGGTTGCCGGCCCCCGCGTAGACGTGCTCCCCCGCGAGCGCGTCCAGCTCCACTTCGGCGCGGTCGGCCAGCGGGTGGTCCTCGGGCAGCAGCACCGCCATCGGCTCGTACCGGACGGGCTGCGCCGACAGGCGGGTACGGGCGGCCTGCTCCAGGCCGGCGAACCGCCCGAACGACACGTCGAGGCGCCCGGCGAGGATCTCGGCGGCGGCGCCGGACAGCCCGCTCTTGTAGCGGGCCATCAGCTCGCACCGCGGGGCGAGTTCGCGGGCGCGGGGCGAGCACCCGGCCGGTGATCAGGCCGTCCGTGTTGAGGTCCACGAGCAACGGCCGCACCTCGTCCGCGAAGGCGGCGTCCAGGTCGTCGTACGCCGCGAGGACGGCGTGCGCGTACGGCAGCAGGCGTTCCCCGTCCGCCGTGAGGGCCACCTGCCGGGTGGTGCGTACGAACAGCTCGGCCCCGACCTCGCGCTCCAGCCGCCGGATGTCCCGGCTGAGCGCCTGCTGCGCGACGTACAGCCGGGCGGCGGCGCGGGTGAAGTGGAGCTCCTCGGCGACGGCGGTGAAGGCGCGCAGGAGCCGCGGTTCGATGTCATGGGCCACCCGCCGAACTTACAACGGGGGTGCGTCAATCGGTCCCGATCAGGTGTTGGACCGCGGCCACCCGCTGCGGCGAGGCTCATGGGCATGCCGCGATCGACGAACACCCCGCTGCTCGCCCTCACCCCCGAGTCCCCCGTCCTGGCCCCGCGCTACGAAGCCCGGGGCCACGAGGACCCGCGCCACGCAGACCGGCGCCACGAGGACCCGCGCCGGATGCCAAGACCCCGGTCCCGGTCCCGGTCGCGGCCCGCGCGCGGGCCCCTGGGGCCGTACCTCAGGCTCTTCGCGCTGCCGGGCACCCGGGCGTTCACCCTCGGCAACCTCATCGGCCGGCTCCCCATGGGGATGTTCAGCGTGAGCGCCGTCATCATGATCGCCGGGGCGTACGGGTCGTACGCCCTCGCCGGGGCCGTCACCGCGACCGGCCTCGCCGCCACCGCCGTCGTCGCGCCCTTCATCGCGCGCCTCGTCGACCGGTACGGGCAGGCGCGGGTGGCCGTCCCCGCGACCCTCGTGGCCGCGCTCGGGTCGCTCGCCCTGCTGCTGTGCGTGCACCTCCACGCGCCCGCCTGGACGCTGTTCGCCGCGTACGCCGCGACCGCGACCACACCCAACACCGGCGGCATGTCGCGGGCCCGCTGGGCGCACCTGTACCGCGACGACCCCGGCGCCGTCCACACCGCGAACGCCTTCGAGCAGGCCGTCGACGAGCTGTGCTTCATGTTCGGGCCGGTCCTGGCGGCGTTCCTGTGCGCCGCGCTGTTCCCGGAGGCGGGGACGCTGACCGGGGCGGTCCTGATGGTGACCGGGGTCCTGGTCTTCGCCGCGCAGCGCGCCACCGAGCCGCCCGTCACCGCGCGCACCGCGCGACGCGCCCGCACTCCGCTGCGTACGCCCGGCATGCCCGCCCTGCTGGCGGTGTTCCTGGCCACCGGCGCGGTCTTCGGGGCGATGGAGGTCGTCACGCTCGCTTTCGTCGGCGGACCGGTGGCCGGCGCGGTGCTGGCGCTCCAGGCGGCCGGGTCGTGCGCGGCGGGCCTGGTGTACGGGTCGGTGCGCCCGGCCGGCGGTGTCCGGCGGCTGGCCGGCTGCCTCGCCGCGATGACGGCGCTGATGGCGCTGCCGCTGCTCGCGGCCGGCACCGGGTCGCTGCTCGCGCTCGCGGGCGCCCTGCTGCTCGCGGGCATGGCGACGGCGCCGACCATGGTGACGGGGATGACGCTGGTCCAGCGGCTGACGCCCCCCGACCAGCTGAACGAGGGCATGACCCTGGCGGTGACCGCCCTGCTGGGCGGTATCGCGGCGGGCTCGGCGAGCGGCGGCTGGACCGTCGAGCACGCGGGAGCCGCCGCCGGGTACGCCGTGCCGGTCGCGGCGGCGGCGCTCGCGCTGGTCCTGGCCGCGGCGGGTACGACGAAGGCCCGGCTCTCCTGAAGAGAACCGGGCCTTCGCCCACATGGGATGACGGGATCCGGGGGCACGCCCCCGGAGATACCGCTGGTGGAGATGGCGGGAATCGAACCCGCGTCCAACGGTGCAGAAACAGGGCTTCTCCGTGTGCAGTCCGCTGCGATTTTCTCGGCCCCGGAGATCACGCGGACAAGTCTCCGACGGGCTCAGTCACTGTTTGATTTCCCTCTACACCCCGTGACCGGGTCTAGAGGTTTAGTTCCCTAGCTGATGCCAGGATCCGGGTCGGGAACAGCCCCGGGCTGACACTTCGCAAGCTCGCTACTTAGGCAGCGAGGGCGAAGGAATCGCGCTTGGTGTTGGCGATTATTTTTTGCGACATATGGTTTACGAGATCATTGCCGCTTCCTCGACACGCTTCCCCTGCTTCGACATCCGCTGTCGAAACCGATCATCCCCATGTTGATTTTTCAAACCGTGCCCCCGGAGGGGCGAGCCCCCGCTGTGAGGGGCAGCTGCCATCGTACGTGACCGACGCCCGACGGTGCCAGCCCATTCCGGGCGGCCGGCCGGACCGGTCAGGCGCGCTCCCGGCGCTTGACGGCCGAGATCACCCGCTCCGCCTCGCGACGGTCCTGCTTCTCCCGCAGCGTCTGCCGCTTGTCGTACTCCTTCTTGCCCTTCGCCAGCGCGATCTCGACCTTGGCCCGGCCGTCCTTGAAGTACAGCGACAGGGGCACGATCGTGTGGCCCGTCTCCTGCGACTTCGACTCCAGCTTGTCGATCTCGACCCGGTGCATCAGCAGCTTCCGCTTGCGGCGCGCGCTGTGGTTGGTCCACGTCCCCTGGGCGTACTCCGGTACGTGCACGTTGTGCAGCCAGGCCTCGTTGCCGTCGATCTGGACGAAGCCGTCCACGAGGGAGGCCCGTCCCTGGCGCAGCGACTTCACCTCGGTGCCGGTCAGCACCAGACCGCACTCGTACGTGTCGACGATGGTGTAGTCGTGCCGCGCCTTCTTGTTCTGCGCGATCAGTTTGCGCCCTGTGTTCTTTTCCTTAGCCATAGTGCGGCCATTTTCGCACTACGACCCGCCTCCGAGGCCACTCAATACCGTCCGGGCCCGCTCCTCCGCACGGTCGCCGACCACCACGTCCGGGGTGATGCCGCGGCCGTCCACGCCGTGCCCGGCGGGTGTGCGGTAGTGACCGACGGTGAGCTCGGCCACCGACCCGTCCGGCAGCCGGTTCGGCATCTGGACCGACCCCTTGCCGAAGGTACGCGTACCCACCGTGACGGCCCGGCCCCGGTCCTTCAGGGCGCCCGCCAGCAGCTCGGCCGCGCTCATGGTGCCGCCGTCCACGAGCGCCACCAGGGGCCGGCCGGTGTCGCCGCCCGGCTCGGCGTACAGCGCCTTCTCCTCGCCGTGGACGTCGTACGTGGCCACGAGGCCGCCGTCCAGGAACGCGGACGCCGCCGCGACCGCCTCGGTGACCAGGCCGCCGCTGTTGCCGCGCAGGTCCAGCAGGACGCCCACCCCCGCGGGCGCGTCGCGCACCGCGGCGCGCACCCGAGCGCCGGTGCCCTTGGTGAACGCGGCGACCCTGATCCGCACCGCTCGTACGGCGTCGTCGTCGAGCCGCTGCACCGTGACGTCCTCCGTGGCGAGCCGCGCCCGGCGCAGCGTCTCGCTCCACGCGCGCGTGGAGCGCTGCAACCCGAGGACGACGGGCGAGCCGGCCGCCCGGCCACCTTCCGCGTCACCCCGCAGCAGGGCGACGACCTCGGAGACGGAGCGGCCCCGCACCGGGCGGCCGTCGACCGCGCGGAGCTGGTCACCGGGGCGGATGCCCGCCCGGCCGGCCGGGCCGCCGGGGTGGACGCGGGTCACCACGACCCGCCCCCGCGCGTCCCGCCGGGCCGACAGCCCGACGCCGGTGTAGGCGCCGTCGAGGGCCTGCTCGAACTCCTCGTACTCGCGCCGGTCGTAGACCGCGCCCCACCGGTCGCCGCTGCGGCTGACGACTTCCTCGGCGGCCTGCGCGCCGGATTTGCCGTCGGCCACGGCCTCGGTCGCTGCGCGGGCGAGCTCCTCGCGGTCGACGGCCCTGCCGGGGCGGTCGGCGGCGGACGCCGCGGGGGGCGTCACCGGCCGCGGGGGGCGCGTCCGCTCCTGGTCGCGCGGGAGGCAGTTGGTCACCGCGGCGGTGGCGAGGACGGTGGCGAAGACGAATGTCAGGGCCGCCCCGCGGCTGCGTGCACCGCGGGGCCGGGTACAGAACTCGGGGCCCAGCATGGCGCCCACTCTAGGACAAACGAAAGGCGCCGCACGGCTGTTGGCCGTACGGCGCCCAGGGGCGATCGTCACACCTTCAGGTACTTGCGCAACGCTATGGCGGCGGCCAGGGACGGCATCAGCAGGCCGATGACCACGACGAAGGGCAGCACCGCGAACACCGCGTCCCAGCCGATGAAGTTGACCAGTGGCATCTTCTCGGCGAGCGCCAGCCCGCCGTCGATCAGGAAGTACCGGCCGACCAGCAGCATGGCGCAGGCGACCACGCCGCCCAGCAGCCCCGCGAACGCGGCCTCCATGATGAACGGCATCTGGATGTAGAAGCTGGACGCGCCGACGAGCCTCATGATGCCGGTCTCACGGCGCCGGCTGAACGCCGAGACGCGCACGGTGTTGACGATCAGCATCAGCGCGATGAGCAGCATGAGACCCATGACGAAGAGGGCGGCGACGTTCATGCCCCTCATCATCTGGAACAGGTTCTCCAGGATGCCGCGTTGGTCCTGTACGGAGTGGACACCGGCCCGCCCCGCGAAGGCCGTGGCGACGACCTTGTACTTCTCCGGGTCCTTGAGCTTGACCCGGAACGACTCCTGCATCTGGTCGGGCGTGATGACACTGGCGATGGCGGTGTCGCCGTACTGCTCCTTGTAGTGCTTGTACGCCTCGTCGGCCGTCTCGTGGTGGACGGTCTCGACGATGTCCTCCATCTTCTTGAGGTCGGTTTCGATCTCCTCCCTCTGCTGGGCGGTGACCGCGCCCTTGGCACACGTGGTGCCGGTCTCCGCGTCGTTCTTGTTGCAGAGGAAGATGGAGACGTTGACCTTGTCGTACCAGAAGTCCTTCATCACGCTGACCTGCTCGCGCATGAGCAGAGCACCGCCGAAGAGCGCGAGCGACAGGGCCACGGAGACGATGACGGCGAACGTCATCGTGAGATTGCGACGGAGGCCGACACCGATCTCCGAGAGTACGAACTGGGCGCGCATCGCGTGCGTTCAGCCTTTCCTTGCTGCTGCTGGTGCTGGCGGAGCCACTGGCTCAGTGCTGGTAGCCGTAGACGCCGCGCGCCTGGTCGCGCACGAGACGGCCCTGTTCGAGCTCGATGACGCGCTTGCGCATCTGGTCGACGATGTTCTGGTCGTGGGTCGCCATGACCACCGTCGTACCGGTGCGGTTGATCCGGTCCAGCAACTTCATGATGCCGACCGAGGTCTGCGGGTCCAGGTTGCCGGTCGGCTCGTCGGCGATCAGCAGCATCGGGCGGTTGACGAACGCGCGGGCGATGGCCACGCGCTGCTGCTCACCACCCGACAGCTCGCCGGGCATCCGGTCCTCCTTGCCGCCCAGGCCGACGAGGTCGAGCACCTGCGGGACGGCCTTGCGGATCTCGCCGCGCGGCTTGCCGATGACCTCCTGCGCGAACGCCACGTTCTCCGCGACGGTCTTGTTGGGCAGGAGGCGGAAGTCCTGGAAGACGGTGCCGAGCTGGCGGCGCATGCTCGGCACCTTCCAGTTGGACAGCCGGGCCAGGTCCTTTCCGAGGACGTGCACCTGGCCGTGGCTGGCGCGCTCCTCGCGCAGGATCAGCCGCAGGAAGGTGGACTTTCCGGAGCCGGAGGACCCCACGAGGAAGACGAACTCGCCCTTCTCGATCTCCAGGGAGACGTCCCTGAGCGCGGGGCGGTTCTGCTTCGGATAGGACTTGGAGACGTTGTCGAATCGGATCACGGGTGCACCACGGTCGGCAGGGAGTAGGTGTGCGTGACCATACGCGACTGGGGATGTCCCGCGCAGTCGCCGTACGGCCTTGCACCTTTTGTCCGGACGGTACGGTGCGGCCGGGCCGGTGAGCGCCCGGAAACCCGGGCGGGAGCCCGGACGGGAACTCCGGCGGGGCGCGCCTAAAGGCGTGAGACCTGGCACAGTGGTAGGGGGAACGGATGCGTTTCCCGGAGCGTTGTGCGGAGAGAACTGTGGGCACAGCCCGCGTGCACAGTCCGCGCCCGCGGCTCCGCCGCGCGGGAGGAGGAGAGCGCATGACCTATGACCGATTGGTGTGCGCCAACTGCGCGGCGCCCGTCAGCGAGGGCCGGTGCCACGTCTGCCGGGCGAACCGGGAGCGCCTCCAGCAGGAGGGCCCCTTCGGTGGCCTCAGCCCGGCGGCTCTGGTGACGCTGCTGCTCGTCCTGGTGGCGATGGTGGCGGTACTGGCCGCGACGGCCCAGCAGACCGCGTAGAGGCCCGGCACAAGCACGCAGAGCCCCGGGAAGGCCGCTGAGAGGCCTTCCCGGGGCTCTTTCGGCTTGCTGTGATCAGACGGCCGCGCGGCCACCGGCGACGAGGCGCGGCAGCATACGGAAGCCGATGCCACCGGCGATCATCGTCGCGGCGCCGACCAGCAGGAACGTGGTCTCGGCGGCGCCGGTCTCGGCCAGCTCCTCCTTGGCCTCGCCCTGCTCGACCGGCTTCGAGCCGGCGGAGTCGGTGTCGGTGTTGTCGGCGCACTCGGCGCCGTCCAGGTCGACGGTGCAGGTGCCGGCGTCACCGGTGGCGGAGCCGCTGGTGCCCGTGCCGCCGGTGGTGGCGGCACCGCCCTGGTCGCCGCCACCCTGGGCACCACCCTGGGCACCGCCCTGGGCACCGCCCTGGGCACCACCCTGGGCACCGCCCTGGGCACCGCCCTGGACGCCACCCTGAGCGCCACCCTGGGCACCACCCTGGTCGCCGCCACCCTGGACGCCACCCTGGGCACCACCCTGGTCGCCGCCACCCTGGACGCCACCCTGGGCACCACCCTGGTCGCCGCCACCCTGGACACC